>SKGD01000023.1 GCA_007117665.1 Alphaproteobacteria bacterium | reverse complement strand
GATTACGTCTTGTCCTTTTTTGTTTGTCGCCGCGCGGTGCCGGTGCGAGCCGCTCCCGCCTTACCGCTTTTGCTGTTATCGGGCTTGTTTTCATCTTCGGGCAAAGACTCCCAGCTTCCCATGCCATGCAACACGCGATCCGCATGTTTGACAGCATTTACATGACCGTAATGATCCTCGATCATCTTGACACTTGTCCCCATCTGCTGCGCCAGAAAATAAACGTCAACACCCTCGCTTAACCGGAATGTCGCATAAGTGTGACGGAAAGAATATGTCGAGCGTGGCGTCCCGGAAGGGCCTTCGCGTAACTTCGTCTGTGTAAGCAGGTCCCTGATCAGGAACTTATACAGCGAGACATTTGATTGTCCCTCCCATGTCGTGAAGACAGGATCATCCGGCTCTTTTGCTTTGGAAATCGAGCGGATACGCTCCAGATACTCCCCCACACTCGGCGGGGCAACCAGCTGCCGCGCTTTGTCTTTTCCGCGCACGGACAAGATCACAACGTTTCGTCCGTCCTTGTCCTTGCCATAGGAAATATCCCGCCAGCGTAGATTGCGTGCCTCCGGCGGGCGCATCCCCGTATTGCACATAATAAGAACGAAATTATAAGCTACAGTGCGGTACCAAAGGGTTGAGGATTTGTCCGCTGCCTTGACCCATGCGCGGCCTCGTGTATGCAGCGCCCTGTACTCTTCCAAAGAAAACGCATCCCGCCGCATGGTTTTGAAATTAGGCCGCCCCTCGAACTTCCGGTCGGCAGGGATATAGCGTTTTTTGATCGCATAAGTCATGATCGCGCTGAATATGCCCATCTCGAATTTGATGGTGGAATCGCTGACCTGCTCACGGATGGTTCCCTTGCCGTGCTGACGCCGCCATGCGGGATAGTTTGCCCAGCGATCCTGACCGATCAGGCTGATCTGGATATTCCCGACATAGGGGTTCAGTTGCGCCCTGATAACGGATTCAATCTTCCTCACACGCTCATGGCTGATTTCTTCCATTGTGGCGCGCGCTTCTTGCATCTGTACATATTCTTTAGCAACGTCACAGAACGGCTTGTCGAAAACCGGAACCTCGTGTTTGATCCGGAACCTGACATCTGCGTCAATATCAAAGGCGCGCTCCCGCGCTTCGTGACGGTCGGCAGTCTTGAGGGACACCGTTTTATAACGATCAGCCTTTGGCATCTTTATCCTGCAATACCAGTTTTTATGCGCGACATCGCCACGCCGGAAGATGATCAGGCCGGGCTTGAGCTCTTCCTTGTCAATAATGAAGCTCATGCTATCCTCTCTATCTGTGCAGAATCCGTGCAGCTTTTTCGGCTAAGTTATTGATCTGCCATATCTGTGCATATTATGTGCAGGATATCAAAAAACAAAATATAAAGCAATATCAGATAGATGGGATGATGACATCATCCCCGCTCAAGGCGGGCATGACAGTTGAGGACATTTCCTGTCATCCCCGCGGCGCGGCAGAAGCCGCGCTTATCAGCGGGGATCCACAAGTGTTACTGCCATTTTTCTGGATGCCCGCTTCCCCCTACGCCAAGGCTTCGGAGGACAGGCAAGGCGGGCATGGCAAAGCGAGAGGTTCAGGAATGTATCAGATGTCCAGCAACAGGCGCTGCGGGTCTTCCAGCGCTTCCTTGATCCGCACGAGGAACGTCACAGCCTCGCGCCCGTCAATAATGCGGTGATCATAGGACAGAGCCAGATACATCATCGGACGGGCTTCGATTGAGCCATCCGGCATAACCATCGGACGTTGCTGGATCTTGTGCATGCCCAAAATGCCTGATTGCGGCGTGTTCAAAATCGGCGTCGACATTAACGACCCAAACACCCCGCCATTAGTGATGGTGAACGTGCCGCCCTGTAATTCGGACATTTCCAGCTTGCCGTCACGGGCGCGAATACCGACATCCATAATGTCTTTTTCGACCTGTGCCATGGATTTCCCGTCACAATTTTTAACCACCGGGACAATCAGCCCTTGCGGAGTGCTGACGGCGACACCGATATCATAATAATTCTTGTAAACGATTTCATCGCCGTCAATTTCCGCGTTCACCGCCGGAATTTCTTTCAGCGCATTCACCGCCGCCTTGACGAAAAACGACATAAAACCAAGCTTCACGCCGTGTTTTTTCTCAAACCGGTCTTTATAGCTGTTCCGCAAGGCCATGACCGCGCCCATATCAACCTCGTTAAAGGTCGTCAGCATCGCCGCCGTATTTTGTGCCTCTTTCAGGCGTTCGGCGATCCGTGTCCGCAACCGTGTCATACGGACGCGCTCTTCGCGCTTTTTGCCCGGTATGGCGGAATCATCCGCAACCGGATGTGTATCGACCATCTCGCTCGCGGACTTGCTGCCGGCGGCATCGACTTTCTCGATAAAGGCCTGAACATCCTCTTTCAAAATCCGTCCGCCCTTGCCGGTGCCTTTGATTTTCGATGCGTCAAGGCCGTGATCGTCAATCATCTTCCTGACTGCCGGAGACAGAGCTGTTTCGTCCTGATCCTGCGCGGCGCTTTTTTGCGGTGCCGGTGCGGCGGCGGCCTTTTTGGCTTTTTCGGAGGATGGCGTGGAATCATTAGCAGCGCTGCCCTCGCCTATTTCACCAAGCAAAGCGCCAACGGCAACCTCTTCGCCTTCGGCGACAATGATTTTGCTGATCACCCCATCGGCGGGGGCGTTCACTTCGAGCGTTACCTTGTCCGTCTCCAGCTCAACAATCGGCTCATCGGCTTTAACGGCGTCGCCTTCTTTTTTCAGCCATTGCGCAACGGTTGCCTCGCTGACGGATTCGCCCAAAGTCGGCACAACAATCTTTGTCATTGGAAATTCCTGATCCTGATAATTCACACTGTCTTTAATGTGGCCTGAATTATCAGCAAAATCAACGGGGGATATTACTTTTTAAGCTGCTTTACAGGGATTTGTGCAATATCGCACGATGTCATCTGTGCCGCGTTTTGCAGGCTGATATTCAAATAATGCAGAACCCGGTCTTTTTGCTCACTTATGGCTGTGCGCGCAAAGCCCAGAACCAGATGGCGATCGCCGCCATGTTTCAGCTTTTCATGAAAGGCGGCGCGATCCCCGTCAATATAGGCGCGCGGTACCAGATAATGCGTGCGGTTATAATCATCGCGCCCCATCAACACAGGCTTCGACTCGATCATAGCCGGCGCAGGTTTCTTCGCCCCGGAAGCCATATTAAACTCCATCAGGCAGGGAACGGCGCGGCTTGTCTTCAACCGCTCATGCAGCTTTAGAAAACGCCCGTGCGCCCCGGCGGCATTATCCGGCGCGCCGCGCATGTAACGCACAAAAAAGTCCTGCCACGGCAAGGCAAAACCATTATGGACGACCAAAGATTTTTTCAAACGATCGGGATTCAGGCCGGCAAGGCGCGTGACAATATCATCCACCGAACGGACGCTGACCGGTTCCATATCCGGCAGGCGGTCATCATGGCACACAATGCGGCGCACAGCATCGCGCCCGTACAGGCGGCGTTTATTGTAAAAATAGTCAGCCAGATTGACGTTCAGATGAATCCGGTATCCTTTATCCGGGTCGTAAGATGAAGATTCATAGCCATATTGCCGCCGCAAGGCACGCTCGACCTTAAGCCTTTCCCAGCCGCACGATGTGCTATGCTCCTGACCGGGGTTCGTGCGGAAATGCGTTGATGCGCCTTTCATATCCGTATGGCCGGCGACCATGTCGTGACCTTTCACGTGATGAACCGCAGCATCGCAAAAACGACATTTGAGCCAGCCTTTATGCGTGCCTTCATCATAATAAACCGCCCCGCCGGATAAATCGCGGTCAGCAACACGGACAATGCGTTCCTGCGGTGCGGCATCCCCGTCCGTTTCCTGCGGGACAAAGCGCGCTTCATACATTGTGATATCCGCCATCAGGAATCCGCTCCCGTTTATGTTGAAATCCGGGGATAGTCATACATAAAATATAATATTATGTCAACAAAAGGCTGCGATCGCGAATGCCTGCTGCGCCTTATTTCAGGCGCAGCGCCCGATCGACCAGATCCGCCTGTTGCTGGTTATGCCTGGCCAGCGACCCGGTCGCCGTAGAAGCCGATTCCGGCCTTCCGACATAGATCGGGCGCGGGGCTTTATGCTTCATAGAGATGAGCGTATCCTCAATCTTTTCATGCACATAAGACCATGACCCCATATTACGCGGCTCTTCCTGGCACCAGACAATATCGGCGTTGGCATATTGCTTTAATTCTTTGATCAAAGCCTTTTCCGGGAACGGGTAAAGCTGTTCGAGACGTAAAATCAGGACATTTTTGATTTTGCGTTCGCGGCGTTCTTGCAGCAAATCGTAATAGACCTTGCCCGAACATAAAATGACCCGTTTGATATCCTTGGGCTTGGCCAAAACCTTCATATCATCATCCCACAAAACCCGGTGGAACGAGCTTTGGCCGGTGAACATATCCAGATCCGAAACGGCAAGCTTATGACGCAACAGAGATTTCGGCGTCATGATAATCAAAGGCTTGCGGAAATCACGCTTCATCTGGCGACGCAAAATGTGGAAATAATTAGCCGGCGTCGTGCAATTTGCCACCTGCCAGTTATCTTCCGCCGAATTTTGCAAAAAGCGCTCCATCCGTGCAGAGGAATGCTCCGGCCCCTGCCCTTCATAGCCATGCGGCAAAAGCATCACCAGTCCCGACATACGCAGCCATTTTGACTCGCCCGAACTAATAAACTGATCGATCAGAACCTGCGCTCCGTTTACAAAATCGCCAAATTGCGCTTCCCACAAAACCAGCGCATTCGGTTCGGCCAGCGAATAGCCATATTCAAAGCCCAAAACGGCTGCTTCGGAGAGCGGGCTGTCATGAACTTCGAACCGCGCCTGTTTATCGCCGATCTGCTGCAGGGCGATGTGTTTTTCTTCTGTGTCCTGATCATACAAAATCGCGTGACGCTGGGAGAACGTCCCCCGGCCGCAATCCTGACCGGACAAACGGACAGAGAAGCCTTCATCAACCAAAGATCCGAACGCCAGCGCCTCGGCCGTTGCCCAGTCCAGCGGCGCTTTTCCGGCGAACATTTCACTTTTGGCTTTAAGCTGGCGGATGATTTTGGAATTGGCCTTGAACTCGTCCGGGACAGTGCACAAAACCTTGCCGATTTTCGCAGCCTGTTTTTGCGTGACAGCCGTATCGCCGCGGCGATCATCACCATGGGCAACTTTTAAACCTTCCCACGCGCCTTCCAGAAAATCCGCCTTGTTGGGCTTATAGCTTTTGGTCGCCTGAAAAGCCTGCTCCAGATAATCGCTAAATTCATCGACCATATCCTGCGCTTCGGCCTCATCGATCACGCCTTCCGTCACCAGACGCGCCGCATATTGCGCCCGTGTCGTTTCATGGGATGCAATCTTTGCGTACATTAAGGGCTGGGTAAAAGATGGCTCGTCCCCTTCATTATGGCCAAATCGGCGATAACAGAACATATCAATCACCACGTCTTTTTTGAATTCCTGACGAAATTCCGTGGCGATGCGCGCCACATGGACGACGGCTTCGGGGTCATCCCCGTTCACATGAAAAATCGGGGCAGCCAGCATCTTGGCAACATCGGTCGAATAAGGCCCCGACCGACCATATTTCGGCATGGTCGTAAAGCCGATCTGGTTATTAATAACAATATGGATGGTGCCGCCGACGCGATAGCCGGGCAATTCCGAGATCATCAGCGTCTCCGCCACCAGCCCCTGCCCGGCAAAAGCCGCGTCACCATGCAGCAAAAGCGGCAAAACCTGTGACGCTTCACGATCGTCACGCTGTACCTGTTTGGCGCGCACCTTGCCGATCACCACCGGATTGACCGCTTCCAAATGTGACGGGTTGGCGGTCAGGGATAAATGGATGACATTTCCATCAAAATCACGGTCGCTGGATGTTCCCAGATGATATTTTACATCGCCCGATCCCTGTACTTCATCCAGTGTTGGAGACCCGCCCTGAAACTCGGAGAAAACCGCCGTAAAAGGCTTACCCATAACATTCGTCAACACATTCAGCCGGCCGCGATGCGCCATGCCCAGAACGATTTCCTTAACGCCAAGCTGGCCGCCGCGCTTCATGATCTGCTCGATCGCCGGCACTAAAGACTCGCCGCCATCCAGCCCGAAACGCTTGGTACCGGTATGTTTGGTATGCAAGAACTTCTCGAACCCTTCCGCCGCGGTCAGACGCTGTAAAATGGCGCGCTTGCCGTTGACCGTAAAATCCGTATGGTTCCGGGGGCCTTCAACACGTTGCTGGATCCATGCTTTTTCATCCGGGTCGGTCATGTGCAAAAATTCGACCCCGATCGTGTCACAGTAGGTATCTTTTAAAATCTCCAAAATCTCGCGCAAGGTCGCATATTCTTTGCCCAGCACATGATTGATAAAAATCGGCCGGTCATAATCTTCCTCGCCAAACCCGTGATAAGACGGATCAAGCTCCGGGTGGTGTTCGGTTTCCTTGAGATCAAGCGGATCAAGGTTGGCGACCAGATGGCCGCGCGCGCGATAAGCGCGGATCAACATCAGCGCCCGCACGGAATCAAGCGTTGCCTGACGGGCATCATCATCCGTCCACGCGCCGTTGCCTGTCCCGGCATCTTTTTGCGGCGACAAAGCCACAGCAGAATCGGCCACAGCATCAACCGATGACAAAGCCATATGCGAGCCAAAGCCGTTTTTGTCCTTGCGGTTTTCTTCCGGCGTCCAGCTTGCGCCATGCAGCTCTTTCAGAACCCCGATTTCATTATCGTTCAACTCACCGAAAAAGCTGCGCCAGCTCTGATCAACTTTTTCGGGGCTGACAAGGTAACGCCCGTAAAGATGAGAAATATATTCAGCATTTGCGCCGCTCAGAAAGGAAAGCCGATCGGATTGTGTCATGTATTCATACCCTTTAGGAAAAGCCGAAAAACCGATATTCAATATCGTTTTTCATCATTGAGACTGTTGATACCGAAGTCAAGATGATGCTTTTGTGCCATGCAGCGCATCAGACAGGCAGGATAAAGCCTGATCTTCTTCATAGCTGATATTCAGCGCACTTTCCGTCTGGATAGAAGGATCGCGCTTGATAATCCTGACAATCGCCTCGACATACAGATTAAAAAGCCCGTACAGCCGTGCGATAATACTGGCGCCGGCATCGAACTCCCGAAAGGTTTTGGCAATTTCCACTCCGATTGTCATGATATTATACCGATAAGCATCAACATCTTTTTCGGTCAGCTTTTCACTGATCAGCGCTACCGCCTTACGGCTGTCATCGGGAACGGTTTGTGTGTTTTGCGCCCACAGATCCCATTGATCTTTTCGCGCGAATGCTTCCGCCATCACTTCATGCACAAAGGCTGATTCAAACATGCCGCTGGCCTTGCGGGTGATAATATCCTCGAGCGCGGCGCGTTCTTTAAGGCTGGCCTTTTCCCCGCCGCTCTGATCCGCCAGACTGACCCACAGCCCCGCACGATAAGGCAGGCTGACCAGCATATCTTTCTCGGTGTCGCTAAAAAGCTCAAGAAAAGCCATATCTATCCTTTCTTTGGTTCAGGCGCTGCGGGCGCGCCCCTGCATATCGACCTGTAAAATCTGAGATAATGAGCGCAAAGCCTGCAACTCGTCATGCGAGATATTGAATATTTCATCCATTGTCGGGGGCTGCGCCTTGGCGATTTTGGCGGTAATCACAGCCTTGTAATAGCGCACATACATGCGTATCACATCCACCGTCCCGTCCTGTGATTCATCAAATTCGCGATAGGCCATGGCTACCGTATTGGCGATCTCCATCAGGCTTTGCCTAAAAGACAGCACCGAATTAACATCCAGACGGCCTTCCAGCAAGGCAAGACCGCGCGCGCAATCATCCGGCAATGTGTCGAGACTTTTCTCCCATTCCGGCCATTTTTCCTTGTAATGCAACGTCGCTTTCATCAGCTCTTCGACAAATTCGGATTTCAGGAAATCTTCCGTATAGCCGGTGATCAAAGCCCGCAGCGCATTTTTTTCCGCTTCGTCCGCATCGTCGCCGCCGCTATCATCAGATTCACTGATCCAAAGCCCTGTCCGGTATGGCAGGGATGCCAGAAACTCACGCTCATCACGCGAAAATTGTTCAAGATAAGACACCTGCGCCCCCTTTTTCTTACGCGGTAACAGTTTATCCTATCTCACAGAGGTTAAAAACTGTTAATCGCACATCCCGGACATGTTCCGCCAAACCGGGAGAAAAGCTTTATTTATCAAGATGCAATGCCACGCGCAAACGCTCCAGCGCGCGCTGTTCGGCCGGGCTGATATTCATAAAATCATCATCCGCCGATGTCCCGCCCCCGAATTTACGGGTAACCTTGTTCAAAAAAGCGCCCAGAATATTGTCATCCTGCGCCATAGTCATACCGAACTCGCCATAAGCAGCCGCAACCGTTTCGGCAATATGCAGCAATGTTTCCTTATAATCCGCCGCGTCTTTTTTATTCACGGTTTCGGACAAAATCACCGCTGCTTTTTCACAATCGGCCAGAATATCAAAAGAGTGCCCCGCCCAGTTCGGCCATTTTTCCTTGTTCATCACGCATTGCCGGGCAACATCCTGCACGAACGCGGAATCATCATGACATTTGGCAATCGACAAAATAACACGCTCCAGCGCCTTCATTTCAAGCGCGTCATCAATATCGCCCGCTTCATCGTCCGTATGGCTCATCCATACCCCGACCCGGTAAAATAGCCCGATCAACAAGCCGCGCCGTTCCGGCTGCATTTCTTTTAAAACAGACATCACAAAACCTCCTGTTTTTGCTGCGTCTTACGCCTTTAAGGTCTGATCCTAGGCCGCCAGTGCTTTTTTGACGGCATCGCCCAATGTTGCCGGACTGTCTGACACAACAAAACCGGCGCGGCGCATCGCTTCCATCTTGGCCGGTGCCGTATCGTCACCGCCCGAAATGATCGCCCCGGCATGTCCCATACGCTTGCCGGGCGGAGCCGTCGCACCGGCGATAAAGCCGGCGATCGGCTTTTTGGTTTTCAGCGACTGGTAAAACGTGCATGCGTCCAGTTCATCCGATCCGCCAATCTCGCCAATCATCAAAATCGCTTCGGTTTCGTCATCATCCATAAACATTTCGATGCAATCGATAAAATTCGTTCCGTTCACCGGATCGCCGCCAATCCCGATGCAGGTCGATTGCCCCAGCCCTACAGCGACGGTCTGGGCGACGGCTTCATAAGTCAACGTCCCCGACCGCGAGACAATACCGACCTTTCCACGCTTGTGAATATGGCCGGGCATAATCCCGATCTTGCACTCACCCGGCGTAATAACACCCGGGCAATTCGGGCCGATCAGTCTGGTTTTTGAGCCTTTCAGGGCTTTTTTGACTTTAACCATATCCATCACCGGGATTCCTTCGGTGATACAAATCGCCAGTTCAATCTCGGCATCGACCGCTTCCAAAATCGCATCTGCAGCAAATGGCGGCGGCACGTAAATAACACTGGCATTGGCGCCTGTTTTCTCGCGCGCCTGCGCGACTGTATCAAAAACCGGCAGCCCCAAATGCGTCTGCCCTCCTTTGCCCGGAGTCACGCCACCAACCATTTTTGTGCCATAAGCCATGGCCTGCTCGCTGTGAAACGTCCCTTGCGCTCCTGTAAAGCCCTGACAGATGACTTTCGTATCCTTGTTCACCAGAACGGCCATTCTTTGTTACTCCTGCTTGTATCAATAAAAAGAAAGATTTTCAGTGCCTCTATTATTAGGCGCAGGACAAAATGAAATCAACCGCAACCCACGAAAAACACCAAAGACATCAGGATAAAAACAACATAAAAAATTAATTGACATAATTTTAAAACTTTATTATTGTCACCCTCTGTGTTTCCCCGAAGCCAGATGAGAAAAACACCAAAGATGGAGCGCCGATCATGACACAGCCATCAAAGCCGACATTGTCACGCTTTAAGACCCTTTTATACCAGACGGCCATTGCCTCCACAGCCGCCTTTGTCATGATCGGGCTTTACTCAGGAAAGCAGGACGATAATTTTTATCTGGCCGATATAAACGCATCTGGCGCGACACCGCACTCTGAGCAGCGGCAGACTGTCGATCAGGAAAGAGGCCAAGGCGCCCCTTCAGATCAGGAAAACCCGCCAACACCCCGGGCGGAAGACCGCAATGCGCTTTATGAGGTCGCCGGAAAGCGCTTTATACTGTCATATGAGGTAGAAAGCAGCCTCCGCACATTGGAATCCAGACTGGGGATTCCGTTTGACGGCGCACTGGCTGTCTGCGCAAGAGAAAGCGATTGCCAGCCCCGCCGCGTTAACCCTTCATCCGGGGCGTGCGGCCTGTTCCAATTTATGACCAATCGCACAGAAACACTTTACGAGGTCATGCACAAATACGGTGCGGAACAAGGCTATCCCGAAGCCGAGCAACTGGTCGAACGCTATGTACGGCGCCGCGATTCTCAAGGGCGGCCTCATTTCGGCTATCGTCCGGTGAACGAACAAGCACGGCAGGAAGCGCTTGAGTTATGCCTGAATCCGACATTTAACGCTGTTATGTGGGGAGCGTACAAAGCACCTTTGGTCGAACGATATAATGAATGGCTGGGCGATCGCACCATGACAGCCGGCGAGTTCACCGCCATGAACAATCTCGGCTTGCGCGGCCTGCAAGCCTTTTCACGACAAGTCTGGAAAGACAGCGCCACAGGAAGAGATACGCTCGCGGTTGATTTTTTCAAAGCCAATCGCCGCTTGTTCGGCGGTGATATATCAGCCAACAGAACCCTGATTCGTCACACTAACGGCAATTATAAGACCTTGCGCGAAGCCTATGCCGACATGTTCCGCTTTGGGGGCGGCCAAAAAATACAAATCGTGCCCCCCGATGAACAAAGCACAGAACAGGCCGCATCTTACCACAGCGCTCCTGCCGCGCCATAAAGCTCACACGCACCATAGGGAGGCACGTCAGGCCGCCTGCGCTTTCCCTGTGGCATCGACAATCTTGCGGGCGGCATCAGCCAGATCGTCCGCCGCAATGATCGGCAGGCCGGATTTGGCCAAAATTTCCTTGCCCTGATCGACATTCGTGCCTTCCAGCCGGACGACCAGCGGCACATCCAGAGAAACATCACGCGCTGCCGCAACAATGCCGTCTGCAATCACGTCACAGCGCATAATGCCGCCAAAAATATTGACCAAAATGCCTTTGACGTTTTTATCCGACAGAATAATTTTGAACGCTGCCGTAACTTTTTCGGTTGTCGCTCCGCCGCCGACATCAAGGAAGTTAGCCGGCTCACCGCCATAAAGCTTGATAATATCCATGGTCGCCATCGCCAACCCTGCGCCATTGACCATACAGCCAATATTGCCGTCCAGCGCCACATAAGACAGATCATACTCATGCGCCTGACGCTCTTTTTCGTCCTCTTCGCTCTCGTCACGCATCGCCGCGACGTCTTTTTGACGGAACAGGGCGTTATCGTCAAAAGTCATTTTCGCATCCAGCGCCATTACGTCGTTTTTATCCGTGACAATCATCGGGTTAATCTCGACAATTGCGGCATCCAGATCGACAAAAGCCTTATACAGCGCCATGAAAAACCGGGTGGCGCTTTTCAGCGCATCTCCGCTCAACGCCAGCCCGAATGCCAGCTTTCTGGCATGAAACGGCATCATGCCAGTCGCCGGATCAATCCCGACCCTGATGATTTTCTCAGGCGTTTTCTCGGCCACATCTTCGATATCCATACCGCCTTCGGTCGACACCATGAATGTTACGCGACTTGTTGCCCGATCCATAACCACCGAACAATAATATTCTTTTTGAATATCAACGCCATCCGTCACATACAGCCGCTGAACCTCTTTACCCCCGGCGCCGGTTTGCTTGGTCACCAGAATATTTCCCAACATGGCCTGCGCCGCATCGCGCACTTCTTCAGCGCTCTTGCATAACCGAACCCCCCCTTTACCGGATGGCTTGTCGGTAAAATGACCCGCACCGCGCCCACCCGCATGAATTTGGGATTTGACAACATAAAGCGGCCCCGGCAATGATTCCGCTGCTTTCACAGCCTCCTCAACGCTCATCGCCGCAATGCCGCGGGGAACCGCCACACCATATTTTTCGAGCAGGGTTTTGGCCTGATATTCGTGGATATTCATTGAAAACGCTCCATTTACCTGTTTTGCGGTATTTTTGTAACATGTCCGGCCGCCATTGCAAACACGAACACATCATAAATCCACGACTTTCAGCACTTTATCCATGCGACATGCTCTTTTTCGAAAAAAACGCAAATTTGACGGAATGTTAACCTATTTCGTAAAATATTATATAGTGCGCGTATTTTTACTCAAACACAATAAAGCAGCGTGCAGGAGGGAAAATTGGCGGTAAACCTGCCTTTCAGACAACATGCCGAACCACCGGCCTACATCGTGGAGCGTTGGCGGGAAGCCGGCTTCACGGCCGATTCCGCCGCGCCTGACACGCTGCAAAAAACTGCGCAAGCCGCAACAAACCAACAAACATCGGAAACAAGTGTAGAAACAGCGCCGGAACGGCAAGACCAACCTGCTCAGGATGCCGAACAAAGTGCTGTTCAGAACAGCGAACCACCCGCACCCCCTGCCGAAAAGGTAGAGATCGATCAGCCCGCTCAGGATCGTGAGCCGGATATATCTGCTGCCAACATGCCGGATAGCGCCGTTGAGCAATCTTTGGACATCGCAGCAGCAGCCCAACAAGCGCCACCCTCGACCGACCTCAATGACATTGACCCGCAAGAGATCGACTTGTCCGGCGAAGGCGGGTTTTTCAAGGCAAATGTCGGGTTTAACGGACGTAACGTCAATGAAATGTTCGCTGCCAGACGGCGCGAAGACACGGCAAACGGCGCAGGCGGTGCTTATAGCAACAAGGAAAATGACCGCGTTGAGGATATGACCCGCCAGATCCAGATGCAGCAAGCACGCCTGAACGCCATTGATATCAGGCTGGATGAAATCGTAGACCAGCTCGGCCTGCTTGATTTGTGGCAGAAAGCTCTTGATGACATGGACGCTCTGGCCATCGAGATTGCCGATCTGGAAGCGGAGCAGCAAGCCGAACAAGCCACGCTTGCCGCCGCACAACAGGAAAATACCGACCTGAACGCCGCCAGAGACGATATCACCCAGCGAATCGAGCAGATTAACCAGAATATTGAGGACGGACAGGATTCTTTGGAAGCTGTGCGCGAGCAAAAACAAAATGCGCGCCAGATCATGCAGGAAGAACAAGACAGGGTCAGAGATGCGACAGGCGCCGAATACCGGGATGGCGAATTTTACCTGCGCGATCGGAACGGCGCTTACACGATCCGCGCCAACGATGATGAACAGCAAAGGTTACGCGAGGCACATGCGCCGGTTGCTGTCTATGCCGAACGCTATAACACGCTGCAGGAACAAGAGCAGGCGATCGTTGAACGGCTCAAAGCGCTTAATCAGGAAAGCGAAGCATTGCGGGAACGTTATGAAGAACTCGGCACGCAAATTGACAATAACCTGGCGACAATCAGCCGAAGCGAAGCACGTCTGGAAGAGATTAACAGTGCGCTGACCGCGAAAAATGAGCAATACGCATCTTTGGAAAACAGCCTGATGCAGGATCAGGGTTTTCAGGCATTTCTTGCCGAAAATAATCTGGATATGAATGATCACAGTGCGATTTCGGCGGCCATCAATGACGGCAGGCTTGCCCTAACGGAAGAACAGCAAAGGCTTCTGGAAGAAAGGCAGGAAATCAGTCAGGAGATTGAAAGCCTGCAACGAGATCATGCTTCAAACCAAAGCGCTCTTGAAAGCGCGCATGCATCTTCAGTTGCCCTGACAGCAGAACATCAGTCCCTGAATAATGATATGGCCGCCCTTGATGCGGAAAGGGATGCGCTGCTGGCGCGTTATGACGCGTTGATCAGCGAACGTGAGGCGCTGTATGAGGAATGGAAAAATGCCGATAGTGAGGTTGCGCGCGTAACCGCAGATGTCGAAGCTATCCGCGCAGAGTATGAAAGAGTGCGTGAAGAAGCGGAAGAGCTGGCAGAAAGAGCGGCTGAGCTACAAGCCGAGGACGATGCTATCGGAATCTGTTCACTTGAGACCGCCCAAGCCCAGGAAGCCGCAGAAAACAAGCAGAAAGAAGCTAAAAGTCTGCGCGAAAAACTGGCGGAAAAAGACGAAGAGCTGACCAGACATCAAGAAGAGCGCACCAAGATATCAACGGAGCTTGAAGAAAACAGGGCTAAAATTGAGACCATTCAGGAATCCCTGAGCGATATCGATCCGGAAGACTACGAAGCTCTGAAACAAAGGCTTGCTGAGCTGCAAGAGCTGCAAGAGCTGGAGGACAGGTGGACGAGTGAAAAAGAGGTGATCGACAATGATATCGACCGTCTTCAAGCTGATATTGAAAAATTGCGGGAAGAATTGCAGGAGCAGGAAAAGATAGAAGCCGAGGCACAAGAAGCACTTGAACAAACCGAAGGCAGGGAGCTTGTCAACTGGCGCGGAGAAACAGTCCATAGAGACGAGCGTTATGGTGGTCTGGGACTAAGCTATGAAGACCCGGAAACAGGTGAAATCAAAGAACATGGTATGGTCGCCTCTGTCGCCGGGCGTGCGGCTCAACGCTGGCAAGACTGGCGCAAGGGCGGAACATATACGGGTAATGACATTGCCGAAAGACGGCAACATGCCGATGCGGCCACGCAGCAACGCGCAGAAACCCAGCAGCAACTTGATGAAATGCAGGAAACTCTCGAAAATCAGGAACAGTTAGCACGTCTTGACAATGCGCCCGCGCCGGACGTGACACCGGAGCCTGTGGCGCCTGAGGGGCAAAGCCGCACAGCAACATCACATGCGGCAACGCTCGATGATGATGCAGAGCTTGATAATCCGGGCAATGAAGGGCTCAGCGCGTCAGCATCCTTCACAGAGGCTGCCCAAGGCACCACGGCCGATCCACAGATCGACAATACAGCGCCACAGCAGCAGCCGGTACCAACGCAGCAGTATCAGAACGAATACGCTATGGGGATGTAACCATAATCAACGCCACCTCCCCCGCTTCATCGGAAAACGCAGGATATTTTTTAACGGATGCCCGCATAAAGCGGGCGTGATACTTAAGGTTTTTTGCTGTCATCCCCGCCCGCCTGTCCTCCGAAGCCTTGGCGTAGGAGGATGCGGGGGCGAGCAGACAGTCCAGTACAAAACGCTCAATGCGCTAGTGTAAGCTGTTTTTGGCAACAGCCGTTGGTTTTGCCGTTGCTCCGGGAGTTTTATAGCCGGATAGCGGTATTTCGTTAATATTCATGCACATCCAATGCACATGGGCGCTGGCGACTCTGGCGGCGCGTTGTTTAAGATAATCGCTGCCATCTTCTCCCACGTCGCGGTTAAACAGCGTCGGTATAAACACGGCATCGGCATCCCCTGACGTTTCGTCCATCCGGAGATAGACCCGTGTCCAGATATCCTGGGCATAAACCCCGATTTCGTTCCGATTCATCGACGCGGCCAGCGAACGGAAGTCCTGCTGGATCTGTTGATGATAAATCTTACGGGACGCTCTGGCAGCCGCCTCATACGCTGCGGCTGCGTCAACATCACCTGTTTCCCGGCTGTTCGCGGCAAGTTCATCAAAACGTGCCGGTATAATCCCGAATACAGGGCTGGAGTCCAGCCCGGCGCGGGACGTCAAGCGCCATGGCTCGCGCTGGCAATAGTCAGCAACCTTTGCGGGATCCAGCGCTTCGCTTAACGGAACACCGTCCAGCGTGTCGCCCATATTCGGCTTAACAAAATATTTATCACCGTCAAACGCATCATTCGCAACGCCGGCAAGCCTGTCGTCATCTTCTTTCAGGACGGGCGTCGGCACAGCTCTCCCATCGGGTTTTTTAGCAGCCATTCTTATATCTCCCTGTATTTTCTTATGATCGTTTATAAAGCAAAACGCCATGCAGTCTAAAACAGCATGGCGTTTTTTGCAAATCCCGGAAACAGTCTTTATCAGGCCGCCTTTTTATGAGCGAATAAATGCTCAACCCCGGCGCGTTCCTCGCGCAATTCACGGTCGGTATCATCCATCCGCGCCCGTGAGAAATCGCTAATCTCCAGCCCTTGCACAATTTCGTAAACGCCGTTTTTGCACGTCACCGGATAGCCGCAAATCACGCCCGGCGCGATGCCGTATGATCCGTCCGACGGAATCGCCATCGACACCCAGTCGCCAGCCGCCGTGCCCAGTGCCCATGACCGCATGTGGTCAATCGCCGCCGCAGCAGCAGAAGCAGCAGAAGACGCGCCGCGCGCCTTGATAATCGCCGCGCCGCGCTGCTGAACATCGGGGATGAACGTCTTTTCGTACCACTCACGGTCAATTTTCGACAATGCCGCCGCACCGCCAACTGTAGCGTGGTGTAAATCCGGATACTGGGTCGCGCTATGATTGCCCCAGATAATAACCTTCATAACATCCGTCGTGGCCGCGCCGGTTTTTTCCGCCAGTTGGCTGATCGCACGATTATGGTCAAGCCGTACCATGGCCGTAAAGCATCGCGGGTCGAGATCCGGCGCATTTTGCTGGGCGATCAACGCATTCGTATTAGCCGGGTTCCCGACAACCAGAACCTTGACATCACGGCTGGCATGGTCGTTCAACGCTTTTCCCTGCGGCGCGAAGATCGCGCCATTGGCTTCGAGCAGATCCTTACGCTCCATCCCGGCGCCGCGCGGCCGCGCCCCGACCAAGAGCGCATAATCAACGCCCTTGAATGCAACATTTGGATCATCCGACATTTCAATACCGTGCAACAGCGGAAACGCGCAGTCATTGAGCTCCATCGCCACGCCCTTTAACGCTTCGAGCGCCGGCGTGATCTCCAGAAGCTGCAAGATCACGGGCTGATCCTTGCCTAACATCTCGCCGCTGGCGATCCTGAACAGCAAAGCATAACCAATCTGACCGGCGGCGCCTGTCACCGCAACACGAACGGGTGATTTCATGTAAAAAACCTTTCCTGCGTAAATATGAACCCGCTACGAGAGATAACGCTTTTAACCGTCACAGGCAAGAGCGTTATCATTTCGAAACAGAACCAGGCAGACGTGATGAATGCAGGCGAAGAAGCAATAAATAACACCGAAATCAAGCCAGTCCGATAAACTCAAGCTGCCATTGCAGCTCATCCTCGCTCAGCGGATAATCCGTCCCCTCGCGCGGATAGATCAGGTTGCGCGGCTGGATCTGCCCCATCTCTTTTTGCAACCGCAAGGCAAAGCGCATGCTCAGCCCTGCCTTCCAGCTCAAGGCAATAATGGCTTTTGGCGCCTGCATGGCACATATCTTTTTCACGGTTTCAAGATCCGTGCCGGCCAGATAGGCCAGCGCCGCATGGACAAAATCCCGGTCGCGCATCGCCAGCGCATCCGATATCATGTCTTCATCCAGCCGTCCGTCCATCGCCAGCATCCTGACCCGCTTGACCGGGCTTTCGATTTTTCCTTGCCCGGTGCCGCGCGGAAAATCGACCCGCCTTTTGACGATGGCGGCGATATCACTGATTGTTTCTTCATCAAAATCCGCGCGTTTCATCAATAACTCCCGCACGGACTGATCCGCGAACACCGCCAGATCTTTTGCCAGATCGGGCGGCAGATCCGCACGCCCCGCCAGATGGGTCTGCCATTCGGGATAGCTGCGGGCGCGGGAGATAATATCCTCCAGCGTTTCACGGCTGATATCCGCGCCCTTATTCCCAATCAGGATCGCCCCGGCCGGGCGGTCTTTGGTGTTAATCACAGCCTGCGCGATGGTCGTGCTGACCGTCTTGCGTCCGGCGATCGCCTGCACCGCCCAACCAGACGGATGATCTTTTAAAATCTCCAAAAGCGTATCATCCGACACCGCCGCGCAAAATTTCAGGACAGGCTCGCTGACATCACGTTCCAGATCACGTGCCAGCCGGTTAACGACTTTGGGCGGCGCAAGGGCGTAATCCTGCAGGGCGCTGGACAAGGCCTTGCGGATCGTCAAAACTTCATCCAGCGCCAGTGTCGCCAGACTCTGTACCGCAAACGCATAAAGCTGGCTGTGGCGCTCCGTCTCAAGATCGGGCAATAATGTCACCAGACGCTCGGCCAGCGCAATCCGCACATCCTGATCCTTATCCTCGGCCAGTAACGGCCCGGCCTGAAGCGGTAGTGACCGGTTATGTATAACCGCCTTGCGAATGGCCGGATCAGGGTCATGTTCGGCCAGATAATATAAAATCTCCTGATGGGTCTGCGACTCTCCGGCCAGTGTCATTTTTCCCTTTATGTCGCCGGAGCGGGCGATTTTTTTCTCATGCTCGTAACGCGCCGCATCACGCTCTTGTCGCGCGGGCGGACGCCGGAAAAACAGCGCCCAAAAGCGGCTGAAAAACGAAACTTGTCTCATCGCGCCCCCAGCATAGCAAAAAAAGCCTCACCCGTCTTTGCGGGAAATATAATCCGCGCTTTGCATTTCAATCAGGCGGCTGATGGTGCGCGCAAACTCAACCATATGGGTATCTCCTTTATATAACCCTTCAGGCGGCGCATCCGCGCTGACGACCAGCTTCGTGCCATGATCATAAAGCGTATCGACCAGCGCCATAAAACGTTTAGCTTCATTGCGCTGTGCTTCTTTCATGACCGGCACATCTTCAACCAGAACCGTATGATATTGCCCGGCCAGCGCCAGATAATCACCCGCCCCGCGTGCTTCGCCGCACAGCGTCTCAAAAGAAAGCCTTGCAACCCCCTTCGCCGCCGCCGGAACGATCAGATCCCTCCCTTTGACGCTGAGCTTTTCCGGGTGTATGGCCGCGCCGCCGGTCAGGGTTGCAAATAATGAATCCATCCGGCCTGCCGCCGCCTTGCCCAGCGGATAAAAATAGACACCGCCCTGTGTCAGGCATTGCAAGCGGTAATCAATGTCACCGTTCATTTCGACAATATCCATGCGCGCCCGCACCAGATCAATAAACGGCAGGAAACGATCGCGCTGCAGGCCATGTTCATATAATTTTTCCGGCGGCCAGTTACTGGTGGCAACCACCGCCACGCCATGCTTTTCAATCAACGCCGAAAAAAGCCGCGACAAAAGCATCGCATCGGCAATATCCGTCACATGAAATTCATCGAAACACAAAACACGCGCCTGCCTTCCCAGCCGCGCGGCATAAGACAATAGCGCTGTGCCGGTATCGGGCGCGGTGTTTTGTTCCTGTCGGGCCTGATGCAAATAATCATGCACCCCGATCATAAATTCATGAAAATGTACCCGCCGGGCAGGCAGGCCAAGCGGCAGGCTTTCATAAAACAAATCCATGACCATCGACTTGCCGCGCCCGACCCCGCCCCAAAGATAGACGCCGCGCACGATTTCCTTTGGCCGTATCATCGCCAGAACACGCTCTGTCGGGCTGAGAGGACGGCAAAGATCGTCATAAAGACGTTGCAGGGATTCGGCGGCAATATACTGGTCGGGGTCGGCCTTGATATCACGTTCGGCCAGTTTTCGTTTATAGGTCTGCAGAATCATAAGAGCCGGTTTATACGCTGGTTTGTTGCTGGACGCGGCGCACGAGAATGATCGAAATCTCGTAAAGCGCCAAAACGGGAATCGCCAGTAAAATCTGGCTGATAATATCGGGCGGCGTTAAAAAAGCCGCAACGATAAAAACAATGACAATCGCATATTTCCGGCGCGCCGCCAGTGTTTCGGCGCGCACCATCCCCGCCCGCCCCATCAATGTCAGCAAAACCGGCAACTGGAAGCACAGCCCAAACGCAAAAATCAGGATCATCACCAGATCCAGATATTCCCCGACGCGCGCTTCAAGCTGGATCGGCAACGCACCATCCCCGCCCGGCGTCTGGAAACTCAGGAAAAACGGCCAGGCCGCGGGCATAACCACATAATAAACACAAGCCCCGCCCAGAAAGAACAATAAGGGCGTCGCCACCAAAAACGGTAAAAAGGCCCGCCTTTCGTGACGATACAGCCCCGGCGCGATAAATTTCCAGACCTGAACCGCCAGCAAAGGAAATGTCAAAAAGACACCTGCGAAAAACGCTACTTTCAGATAGGTGAAAAAAGCTTCGGTCAGGCCGGTATAAATCAGGCGGTTCGTGCTGCCCTCGCCCATCGCATCCGCCAGCGGCCGCACCAAAAAACCGTATATATCCTCGACAAACAAAAAGCACAGCGCCGTCCCCGCCGCCATTGCCGCAAACGCCCATAACAAGCGGCGGCGCAACTCGACCAGATGTTCAACCAATGTCTGGCGATCCGGATATGGCGCGGCAGCCGGGTCAGTCATAGCGGGGATCTCCCTCTGTCCGCTGGCCTTGATCCGGCTTTGCTTCCGCCTCATCAGGCGCGTCATAATAAGCCAGATCATCTTCCTGTTCGGCCTGTTCGTCCCCTATCACCCTTTGCCGGGCTTCGGCCTGCAAGGCTTCAAGATCGGCATCGCTGATAAATTCGTCAAACTGGCGGGACAGGGAAAATTTAATATCTTGCAGCTTTCGTACCATCCGCCCCAGCGCCCGCATGACCGCCGGAATTTCCCGCGGCCCGATCGCCAGAACGGCAATCGCCATAATCAAAAGCAATTCCGGCCAGCCGAAATCAAGCATGGCGGCTTACTCTTTGCTTTCGGATTTTTTTGTCCGGGCTGGTTTCGATTTTGGCTTGTCCGATTCCAAAGCGGGCTTTTCCACGGCTTGCGGATCATCCTCATC
The DNA here is from genome assembly GCA_007117665.1 of Alphaproteobacteria bacterium. Taxonomy (GTDB): domain Bacteria; phylum Pseudomonadota; class Alphaproteobacteria; order Micavibrionales; family Micavibrionaceae; genus UM-FILTER-47-13. Next base: position 6,903 of record SKGD01000023.1, on the reverse strand, counting down.
CTTCAATCCTTTTTTGAAGGATTTAATCCCTTTGGCCATATCCTCCATAATCCGCGGCAGTTTGCCCGCCCCGAATAAAAGCAGGATAACAAGAATAATCAGCAAAACCTGCCATATACCTGGTGTCATTGTGCAAATTCCCTTTCTTCCGGGTCTTCCGGTTCGTCTTCATACGCATCCGGCTCATCCTCCTCATCGGCGGCGGCCAGTTGCTCTTCAATATCATCCATATCATCCCCGAACAGATCACCCGTACCCGGCACGGTTTCAATCGCCGGGCGGCGATCCAGCAGGCCGGATAATTTGAGATCATCCAGCCCCGGCAAGTCGATAATAGACTCAAGGCCGAACTGGTCAAGGAACGCTGTCGTGGTGACCCATGTCACCGGGCGTCCGGGTGTTTCACGGCGTTTTCCGGGCTTGACCCAGCCAGCCTCCACCAGCACATCCAGCGTCCCTTTATGGGTCGCCACACCGCGGATATTCTCAATCTCGGCACGGGTGACAGGCTGGTGATAGGCAACAATCGCCAGTGTTTCCATCGCCGCCCGTGACATTTTGCGTTGAACTTCTTTTTCAATTTTCAACGATTCGGATAAATCCTGCGCCGTACGAAACGCCCAGCTTCCATCCATTTCAACCAAATTCACGCCGCGCTTTTTGTAATGATCCTGCAACCGCAGCAACAACCCGCCAACATCAACATGCGCGCCCATCCGTTCGCGAATCGTGGCAGGCGTCAACGGCGCCGCCGAGGCAAATAGCATCGCCTCCAACAAGCGCATATCCTGATCCGGCGCATCGCTCATGCCGCTTGTTCCTCCGGCGCGTCATCCGAAAGCCTGTCAGCAGCGGCGCGCAGATAGATCGGGCGAAACGCGCCGTCCTGCTTAATCTCGACTTTGCCCTGCTTGGCCATTTCAAGCCCGACCGTAAAACAGGACGCAATGGACGACCGGGCGTAAAGCCTGTCCTGAACCCCTTCGGGTATGAAGCTGGTCAGGGTCGTCCAGACGCTCCACGGCCCTTTGCGCGGCAATTTCCCGAGCATTTTCGTCATGCGCTGCATGGCGCTTTCCATGCTCATCAGATGAAAGGTCGGCAATTCGTAATTACTATATTCACGGCGGCGATCAATATCGCCATAAGCCCGCAATAATTCATAAAGCGACACGTCATAGCTGGTCGTGGTTTTGGTTTGCAGCCCTTCCGGCATGCCGCGGGGGAAGATGTCCTGCCCCAATTGCGGCAGACTGAAAATATCATTCGCCGCTTTTTGCATGGCTTCCAGACGGCGTAGCTGGAATTGCAGCGCCTCGGCCATGGTTTCGGCATCGGGTTCTTCGCTGTCATCCTGACGCGGCAGCAACAAGCGGGATTTCAGGTAAGCCAGCCATGCCGCCATCACCAGATATTCAGCCGCCAGATCAAGCCGTAATTGCTGTGCCCGGTCGATAAAAGACAGATATTGCCGCGCCAGTTGCAAAATCGAGATTTTCGTCAGATCGACTTTCTGGTCACGCGCCATGGTCAGCAAAATATCAATCGGCCCTTCATAACCGTCAATATCCAACAGCAACGCATCGGCATCATGCGGCCGGTCATCGTCCGCAAGCGGGCGCGGCGGATCTTCTTCAAATGCAATCTCAGACATGCGCTTTATTCTGCTCTAACCATGAAACGCTGTGGTTATAGCGCAAAACCGCATCATTTGTCATCTTTTCCGCGCGACCGGCCACAGCGACCATTTCCTTAAAGTCGCCATTGCAATGCAACGCCAGATCACAACCCGACCGCAAAACCTTCTCGGCGCGATATTGCGCCGCGCCCAAACCGGACAACGCCCCCATGCAAATATCATCGCTCAGCAGCAATCCCTTAAAGCCTATTTGCTCGCGAATGACATCATAAATCACCCGGCGCGAACATGACGCCGCGCCGCGCTCGTCAAAATCCTTATACAAGACATGGCCGACCATGCCCCACATACCTTCACTTTCGACTTTCCGCAATGTCTCTTTGTAAGGCACAGCATCGCTTTCCAGCATCTCGATCGCCTTTGTTTCGACAACAGGCAACGTATCATGGCTGTCAGCATGGACGCGGCCACCCGCCGGCAGATGCTTGAGCACCGGAATAACTCCCGCCCGCAACATGGCACGCGCCACCACTGCGGATAGCGCCGTTACCGTCGCATAATTGCCGGAAAATGACCGGTCGCCAATCGAGTCATCCGTTCCTTTATGCAGCAGATCCATCACCGGCGTGCAATTCACATTGAAGCCGGCTGCGGCCAGTTCCGCCGCCAGTTCTTTCGCGCTGTTTTCCAGCATATCAAGCCCTTTGGCCTGATGATCTTCATACGCCGCGCCGAATGTCTGGAAAGGCGGATAATCGCGCCAATGCGGTGGCCGCAGACGTTGTACCCGGCCACCTTCCTGATCGACCAGAACCGGCACTGTGCGCCCCATACAATCATGCAGGCTTTTAATCAGGCTCTTAAGCTGTTTGGAATCTTCAATATTCCGGGAAAACAGAATAAAGCCCGTCGGGTTGGCATCCTGAAAAAGCTTTTTTTCATCTTTGGAAAGTTTCGCACCCGATAAACCGAAAATCACCGGCAAGGGCTTTTGATCATAATCAAGGATTGATAACAAGGCATCCTCCCGGTTTTTTGGACTGGATAGCGGCACAGATCCGGCGTGCCTCGGATTCGGCGACCGGCCCGCCCTGCACACGGTAATATGTCCCGCGACCGGCAATATCGGCAGCCTGCACCCGTAATGACAGGGCGCTGAGAACGTCATGTTCCCTGCGGAATCCTTCCCATGCTTTTTCCGCGGCCTCGCGGGATGTCAGGCTGGCAAGCTGCACATAATGCGTGCCGCTGCGCGCGCTTTGCTCCAGCCCGGCGGCGGGGGTGATATCATTGGCCTGCCGGGCGGCAACATCCTGTCCGGGGCGTGCGGCAGGAACCGGTACGGAATCCTCTGCCTGCGCCGCGAGTTGAGTCTCCTGACCGGCGGCGGCAATATCCTGTTCGGGGGCATCATCCGCGCCGGAAACAGGCTCTGCGGCGGGTGAAGCAGAATCGGAAACCGGCTCTTTTACCGCGCTACGGTGAACAGTGCGTCCTTCGATTGTCAGCTCCGTCCGCAAGCCGGCAAACAGCTTGTCACGATCAAGAGGCTCCTCAACATCAGATAACAAATTTTCAACCCGTGCCGTATCGCCTTCGGCGCGGCGGGCGCGCAAAGCGTCAAACACCGTGCTTTCGCGATGCGGAATGTCCATCCCGCCCGGATCAGCCGGTGCGGCTTTGAAAGGGCCAATATCGGCGCGGATAATCGGCACGGACATTAATTCCTGATGGGCGGCTTCCCGCGGATAGCTGTACCAGATCACCCCGCCCAGAAAAGCCGCCAGCGCCGCAATCACCAGCATGCTGCGCAACGGGCGGCGCGGCCTGACCTTGTCTTTTTTGTCAAGGCTGGTGAAAATGGCGTTTATCGCGTCCGACATTTTCGGATCATCAAATTCATCTCTTCGGGACATGGCTCTATCCTATGAAAAAACAAACCGGAATGGCAACGGATAAATCGCGCCATGGGGGTTTCAATCCACCGAATTTATATGTAGTATGATCCGATGATAAAAAAAGCCTTTTACAAAGCCCTTTTCTGTGCCGTTGCCGTGATGTGCGGTGTGATCTGGTTTTCCGCCGATGCCAAGGCCTGTGAAACCGGCGAGCCGTTTATTTATCAGTCACCCTATGATCTTGACTCCTGCCCGCAGGATATCCAGTCATATCTCGATCGCGTGAACGGGTGCGGCCATTTTATGGGCGAAGAAGCCTATGATCAGGACAGACAGGATTTCATTGACGAGATGATGGCCGAAATGCACTGCGCTGATCTGGGGTGCGATTACAGTGCGCTGTTCATGGAATATGAAGGCGATATCGTCTATACGCGCATATTATCCGATTATACCGCACTGGTTTTCGGCGATCCGGACAATCTCCCGGAATGCGCGGATTAATTCCCGGACACATGTCACAAACCATGAAAATAGCATCGTGGAACGTCAATTCCATCAAAGCGCGGCTGGATCATGTCAAAGCATGGCTGGACTCGCAAAAGCCTGATATTTTACTGCTACAGGAGCTAAAAGGGCTGGATTTCCCGTATGATGTTTTCGACGCCATGGGGTATCGCTGCGCCGCCGTGACCCAAAAAGCCTATAATGGCGTAGCGATCTTATCGCGGCACGAGATTGGCCTGATCCACGAAAAACTGCCCGGCATGGATCATGACGAGCAGGCACGTTACATCGAGGCCGACATTAACAATGTGCGGGTGATCGGGATTTACGCCCCCAACGGCAACCCCGTGGACAGCGAAAAATTTCCTTACAAGCTCACCTGGCTGGAACATCTGAAAAACCGTCTGGCGGCCTTGCGCGCCGATCGCGTGCCGGTGGTGATCGGCGGCGATTTCAACATCATCCCCGATGATCATGATTGCCACGACCCGCAAGTCTGGGCCGGCGATGCGCTGTTCCGCCCGGAAAGCCGCCGCCTGTACCGCGCCATGTTGAATCTCGGCTATAGCGATGCTTTTCGTGTTCGCACGCAAAATGGCGGCCATTACACATTCTGGGACTATCAGGGCGGCGCATGGCCGGCCAATAAAGGCATCCGCATCGACCATTTCCTGTTATCGCCGTGCATCGCCGACAGGCTGCAATCCTGCACGATCGACAAGGAACCGCGCGGGCTGGAAAAAGCCTCTGACCACACGCCGATTATCGTCACGATCGCCGCCCCCGCAAAAGAGGGATGATTCACGCCCGAAACCGTGCTAGGGTCTGAAAGAAGAGAGTCTTGATTTTAACTGCCGTTAATTGCCCCCGGAACATCACATGACACACACACCCGCCCGTACTTTGAAAATCGCCGCCCTGACCCTTTTAATCGCCGCAAGCGCCACGCTCGGCGGATGTTATCTGGATTCCAAGGCCTATCGCAACGAAACGGCCAAAAGGCTGGCCACGCCGTCTTTCATGATGGAGAGACAAATTCAAGCGGGGCAATTCACCCTGCAGGCTTATGAGCGTGTCTATGACCGCGGCGCACCGGCGATTGTCTATATTGAGGGCGACGGCATGGCGCAAATCGGTAAAATGGACGCGCTGGGCGACCCGACCCCGATGAATCCGGTGGCCTTGCATATCGCCACGCGCGACCTGAGTCGTAACGTGATTTATGTCGGTCTGCCGTGCCAGTATGTTGACCAGCCGCAAAAAAATTGCGGCGAGAAATACTGGAAAAAAGCGCGTTTTTCTCCCGAAATTATCGCCGCGATGGATGAAGCGCTCAATAACATGAAGCGCCGCTGGGGCATTTCGTCATTTGATCTGGTCGGGTTTTCGGGCGGTGCGGCCATTGCGGTTCTGGTCGCCGCGAATCGTGACGATATTACATCCATCCGGACGGTTGCCGGTACATTGGACACGGATTTATTCTATCGCATGCATGATCTGGAACCTTTGGCCGAATCTTTAAATCCGGTTGACGTAGCCGCCAAAGTCGCGCATATCCCGCAACATCATTTCCGCGCCGAATGGGACGATATCATCCCGCCGCATCTGTATGAAAGCTATCGCCAGGCAGCCGGTGATACAAAATGCGTGCGCGGCGGAACGGTTTTGGAAACCGAGCATGAAAAAGGCTGGGTCAATAAATGGCCGGAACTCCTGAAAGCGCCGCTTGACTGCGAAAACCGCTAAAACCAAGCCTGCCCTTCCAGTGAAGACCCAAGGCCTTGAGGCAGCTTGGGATAAGTCATAAAAAAACGTGGCGTTATAGCGAAATTCGACACTATGAAAAACACTATAAAAGGCGAAATGTCGTGGAACGTATGTTCGCACGGTTCAAAGACTGGTGGCGAGTAGCAACACGATACGATAAACTCGCCAGAAACTTCTTCGCCACCATCCGCGCCATAATAAGCCTTGCGCATATGCAAATGATATTCGCACTGGTAGACGCAATGAGCCTGTTTCCTTAAACGCATCTATCTCTGGTAGCACAACGATAGCGGAAGCGCTACACCCCCGGGGCGAGTCCCGAGGCGCCATGCGCGCGTGTGGCTTAAGCTATGAGTCTAGCGCCTAAACGGGATATTTGACCCGATCATAAAGGCCGTGCTGCGCCCTTTATGAGAGCTGACATCATTATGCTCATGGTAATAGCTCGCTACGCCTGACATAAGTCAACGCTGCTAGTGGTGGGGGCGGGGGGGCGCCGCCATTCATATAAAGTGCCTTGGATTTATTGTCCTGCCAACTGACAGGCGTCAACATCGCGAATGTAGCACGGATCGATTGCAACGATGCATCTTTCAAAGATTCCGCCACATCCGGGCAGTCATTGAACAACACATTTTCTCTAAGATCGTGCATCATATCATCGAGCGAAACCGGAACTTCTGCCGGTGAGAAAGCGTGATGAAAATCATATCGACGGCGGTCATATTCGTACCGGAAAATCTTTGTGCCCATCTTCTCAGTTTTATCTTCCGATAAACGTAGCTTGTCTTCTAGGCAAGCATCCGGGCGATAGCGGCTATAGATCAACGTTTTACCATCAGGTTTCTCATGCATTAAGCGTATCAAACCACTTTGGAAAACATCAAGTCTTGTCTGTGGATCAGGGAAGGTACAGCTTGATGAATAGCCGCGCTGATGGGCAAACAATAGATGTGCGCGCAACGACGAAGGCCTAGATAGTGTAGTCACGAGAATCGAAATGTGAGAGAATCATGTCAGCAAGCAAGGAGGCTGATATGAAACCATCCCACAGACGACACGACATTTCAGACAAAGTATGGGCGTTGCTGG
>SKGD01000096.1 GCA_007117665.1 Alphaproteobacteria bacterium | reverse complement strand
TCTCAAGCGATGGCGCGGCATTGCTACACGATATGCAAAAAACACCGCTTCATTCCTCGCTGCCGTCCAAATCCGTTGTATCGCTCTTTGGGCAAAAATCTCGTGACTACGCTATCTAGCTTCAATCTTCAAATAATATCGTGTGTATCTCAGCTCCCCTGTTTTAATAAGAGCGCCCAGCTCTACCAGATTCTGTAAGTCCCTTGTCGCGGTTGCTCTGGCCGCGCCTGTGATGGTGATATAGTTCTCAGCGCTCAAGCCGCCTTTGAAACCGTCTGCTCCTTCTCTGAATATACGTTCTATCACTTTGGCTTGGCGGTCATTGAATTTGCCGTCAAAACGTTTATAGAACTTGCTCTTTTCAATAAGGAAATCGATCATGTTTTGTGTATGATCCTGGGCGCTTAAGACCATGTTACAGAAATAATGTAACCACTCGTTAATGTCTAAGCCTTTGCTTCCTGATTGTAGCGCCGCGTAATAGGCTTTACGTTTTTGCTCTATGACTTGCGCAACAGCAATCAATGTAGGTCGCCCGAGGCTTTGAGATAACGCCTTTTCAGATATGGCGCGTCCTATTCTACCGTTACCATCTTCAAACGGGTGAATGCTTTCAAATTTAATATGTGCGATTCCCGCCCGTGTCAAAGCAGGAAGTTCTTGTGCGCATCCTTGCCCTGTGGCGTTGAACCAGCTTACAAATTGATCCATCTCTTTTGGTACGTTTTCCGATGGCGGCGCTTCATAGTGAATGATGGGATCAAGAACGTCGCCTGAGACAATCTGCATCGGCTCGCCGGATGATCTATATGCGCCGATATTCTTCAGATCCCTGCGCCCATTGGTTAGCATTTTATGCCATTTGAATAACTGTTTATGGGTTAGCTCACTAGTGGCATTTTTATAAAGATCGACCATCATCTCAGAGATACCGTGCTCTGCCGGTGATACACGCCTGTTATCCGTCTTTAATCCAAAATGCTTTCTAATCGAGGATTGCAGGGAATCCCGATTTAATAATTCTCCTTCTATCTCGGAGGTCTTTAAAGCTTCGTCAATGATCAGGGTAACTGTGAGCGTTTCCTTATCGTCATCGCTGATATGCTTCATACTGCCGTGCATAATGCCGGCCTTATGAATGAAGTTTTGTTCAAACTGCTCTAACGCAACAGCGTTATAGATAAAGTTAGGCCAGTCTTTATGTTGCCAATTCCAGACCATGAGTTATAAAGCACCTTTCTATAACTCAAAATAATACATTATTATGAGCTATAAAAGCAAAGCTTATTACTCATGACCCGGCCGGGCGCCGAACAGAGCCGTCCCCAACCGCAAATATGTCGCGCCCAGCGGCACGGCTTTTTCGAAATCAGCGCTCATGCCCATACTGCGTTCCGGCAGACCGCTCTCATCCGCCAGTTTTTTCAGCAAAGCAAAATGCAGCGCCGGGGGTTCATTCGCCGGGGGGAGGCACATTAATCCGACCACATCCAACCCATATTGATCGCGGCATAGCGTGACAAAAGACGCGGTCTCTTCGGGCAGAACGCCGCTTTTTTGCGGCTCGGCGCCGGTATTAACCTGCACGAAACACGGCAAAAACCGTTTCTGAGCCTGCATTTCCGCCGCCAGCGCCGCTGCCAGCTTTTCCCGGTCAAGCGTCTGGATGGCATCAAACAGCGCCACCGCCTCTTTTACCTTGTTTGTTTGCAACGGGCCGATCAGATGAATCTCAAGATCCGGATAACGGACGCGACGCGCCTGCCAGCGGGACGCGGCTTCCTGAACGCGGTTTTCCCCGAACAAGCGCTGCCCGGCATCCAGCACTTCTTCAATCCGCGATTCAGGCTGTTTTTTGCTGACCGCCATGATCCGCACCTTACCGGCATCGGGCGCACCGGCGGCGGCGCGGCTTATTTGTCGTTTGATATGTGCCAGATTGGTTTTAATATGATCCATATATCTTGTTATTCCTGTCTTGAGACATGCGCCATACCGTGCTAAATCTCTTAAGGTTTCTTACATAAATCAAATAGCAGCGGGATGACAGCTTTATGTTCTCTTTCATTGATAGCAGGCACAATTTGGTGACGATGATTGGCGGTTTGGCTTTGGCGCTGGTGCTTATGACCGGCTGTTCCGGGGTCAAGAGCGAGGCCAAATACCCGACCGGCGCCGACCGTTCGGCAACCGGCGGGGATATTTACGCCAAGCCGGATAGTATTTTCGGCGAAGGCGGGTTATTCGGCACCGGGCGCAGCACACGCGCTTCTGATACCGGCACGACCGGTATCGGGGTCAATAGCTATCTGTGGCGGGCCTCTTTGGACACTGTCTCCTTTATGCCGCTGGCCAGCGCCGATCCGTTTGGCGGCGTCATTCTGACAGACTGGTATTCACCGCCGGAAAATGACAATGAACGATACAAGATCAATGTCTTTATCCTTGACCGCCAGCTTCGTTCAGACGGGGTACAGGTGCGGATTTTCCGTCAGGAACGCCGCGGCGGCCAATGGCGCGATGCCGATTCTTCCGAACAGACCGCCCGCCAGCTTGAAGACACGATCCTGACGCGCGCGCGTCAGATGCGTGTCGGGCAAATGGGTGGGCTGGATCGTTAAACCAACCCCAAAGCAGCGTATCCGGCATGACAGAAAAATATAATATTCGCGAGACAGAGCAAAAATGGCGACATGTCTGGCAGGACAAAAATGTTTTTGCCGCCTCTGAAGATCTGAGCAGGAAAAAATACTATGTCCTGTCGATGTTTCCTTATCCTTCGGGGCGGATTCATGTCGGTCATGTGCGTAATTACACCTTGTCGGACGTTGTCGCGCGTTTACGCAAGACACAAGGCTATAACGTCCTGCACCCGATGGGATGGGACGCGTTCGGCCTGCCCGCGGAAAATGCGGCGATGGAGCGCGGCCTTTTGCCGGAGCCGTGGACAGATCAGAATATCGCCCAGATGAAAGAGCAGCTTAACTGCATGGGGCTGTCTTTGGACTGGAGTCGTGAAGTCACCACATGCAAGCCTGATTATTACCGCCACGAACAAAAAATGTTCCTCGACTTCCTGAAAAAAGGGCTAGCCTATCGTAAGGAATCCATCGTGAATTGGGATCCGGTCGAAAATACGGTTCTGGCCAATGAGCAAGTCGTTGACGGCAAAGGCTGGCGCAGCGGCGCACCGGTCGAAAGACGCAAGCTCAATCAGTGGTTCTTGCGGATTACCGATTATGCCGAAGAATTGCTGGCCGATATTAAAAAGCTGGAACGCTGGCCGGAAAAAGTCCGCATCATGCAGGAAAACTGGATCGGCAAGTCGCAAGGGCTGGCGCTTGATCTTGAGATTTGCGGAACGAACCGGACGCTGGCTATTTTCACAACCCGCCCCGATACAATTTTCGGCGCGTCCTTTGCGGCGATTGCCCCCGACCACCCTCTGGCGCAAGAGCTTTGCGCGGACAAGGACGGGTTTGACGATTTCATCAAGCAATGCCAGGCAGGCGGCACATCCGAAGAAGCCATCGCCCAGGCCGAGAAAATCGGATTCGATACCGGCCATAAGGTACAACATCCTTTTATCCCCGACCGGCAATTACCGCTTTATGTCGCCAATTTTATCCTGATGGATTACGGCACTGGCGCGATTTACGGCGTTCCGGCGCATGACCAGCGCGATCTTGATTTCGCCCGCAAATATAAACTGCCGGTCAGGCCGGTCATCATCCCGTCCGATCACGATCCCGGCACGTATGATATCGCCGATGAAGCCTATAGCGGCGATGGCATATTGGCGCATTCAGGGTTTTTGGATGGCTTGACCGCCGCACAAGCGCGGGATGCGGTCATCCGCTGCTGTGAAGAAAGCGGCATAGGCACCGGCAAGACCCGGTTCCGCCTGCGCGACTGGGGCGTCTCACGCCAGCGCTATTGGGGTTGCCCGATTCCCGTTATGTACCGGGTGTCGGACGGCGCTTGTATTCCCGTTCCCGAAGACCAGTTACCCGTACGCCTGCCTGACGATATTGATTATAACGAACCGGGCAATCCGCTTGACCGCCATCCGACATGGAAACATACGACCTGTCCGGAAACAGGGGAACCGGCGATCCGCGAGACGGACACATTTGATACGTTTTTTGAAAGTAGCTGGTATTTCCTGCGCTATGCCGATGCCGGTAATGACGCCCTTGCCTTTGCCAAAGACAAAGCTGATTACTGGATGGCGGTCGATCAATATATTGGCGGGGTCGAGCATGCCGTACTGCATTTGCTGTATGCGCGGTTTTTCACCAAAGCCCTGCGCGATTGCGGTTATCTGGATTGTGACGAACCTTTCACAGGGCTGTTCACGCAAGGTATGATAACCCATGAAACCTATCAGGATCAGGACGGACAATGGCTGTACCCGACCGAGGTGCAAAAAGCAGGCGGCGGCCACGCCAAAATCAGCGATAACAGCCCTGTCAAAACCGGCGCGATCATCAAAATGTCGAAATCCAAGCGCAATACGATCGACCCGCAAGACATACTGGACACGTACGGCGCGGATGCGGCACGCTTGTTTATTTTGTCGGATTCCCCGCCCGAGCGGGATCTGGAATGGAGCGAATCAGGCATTGAAGGCGCATGGCGTTACATCAACAAAGTCTATCGCGCTGTTTGCGGATCCGGCATCGAAGACATACAGCCCGCAAGCGCCCATGACGGGCAAATCAGCGAACAGGCTCTTGCCTTGTTGCGCCTGACCCATCAGACCATTCATGCGGTGACAGCCGATATTGAAAATTTCCACATGAACAAGGCCGTGGCACGTACGCGGGAGCTATTCAACACCATATCGGCTTTCCGGCCGGAAAATGACACCGAAAAACAGACATTGCGCTTTGCGATTGAAAGCTTCATCAAGATCAGCGCCCCGATGATCCCGCATCTGTGCGAAGAACTATGGGCGTTTTTGGGACACAAGACGTTGATATGCGAAACGCCTTGGCCGGTCGCCGATAACTCTTTTCTGGCTGCTGATACGGTCACGATCGGCGTACAGGTCAACGGCAAAGTACGGGCAACCATTACCCTGCCGCAGGATGCCGACAGCAAGCAATGCGAGACGCTGGCGCTGGCCGAGGAAAGCGTACAGCGCGCCATTGACGGCAAGCAGATCCGCAAGGTGATTGTCGTGCCCGGAAGGATCGTTAATGTCGTTGTTGGCTGATTTCCGGCCTGTCCTTGGCGCTTTTTGCCTGCTGGCGGCGCTGCTGGCGGGCGGTTGCGGGTTCAGCCCGGTCTATGGCAGCCATAATAATGCCATACTCAGCAGTGACGGGGCGGCTGTTTCGGGGCTGGACAGCATCCGCATCGGCAACATCCCCGACCGCGAAGGACAATATCTGCGTAATGCGCTGATTGATCGTTTTTACCGGGGCGGGTATCCAGCCGATCCACGCTATATGCTGGAGGTCAGCACCATCGCCGAAAGACGGACAAATCTGGACATTACCAGAACGGCGGACGCAACCCGCGCCCAGCTGCGCCTGTCCACGACCATCCGGCTGATTGATGAAAAAGACGACACGATCCTGTTGCGCCGGAATCTGAACGCGATCACCAGCTACAATATTCTGGAAAGTCAGTTCACCACCCGCGTTTCCGAACAAAATGCCCGCCAGAATGCGCTGGACGACCTCGCCCGCCAGATTGAGAAACAACTCGCTCTTTATTTCGTGCGCTGAGCGCGCTGTCTTTCACGCCCCACGGCAATTTTTCTTGACATAAACATCACCCTGCGATTATCTTTGGCGCATGAGCAACCGCAACGCAACATCTGCAATATTTTTTGCCCCCACCATGGGCATGGTGATGATGCGCGGCGGCAGAGGATAAAAAACCTCTGCCACCCCAAGCGGATGTGGCGATTTTCTTTCCAGCGCTTCCCAAATTCAAATCCCCGGAAAAGACAGCATTATCCCCCATGCGGGAGGCGCATACATAATGACGAACCAGACCAGCATAACCATTATTGGCGGCGGCTTTTGCGGCGCGACGATCGCCGCCCTGCAAACTGCGCTCTATCAAGAACATCCCGCGCGCAAGACCGGCGATATTCATATCCGGGTCATCGAAAAAGCGGATCAGGTCGGCGGTGGCGTGGCGTATGAAACCGATTCTGACGCACTGCTTTTGAACCAGCCTGCTTATGCCATGTCACCCTTTCCGCAGGATAAAGATCATTTTACAAAATGGCTGCAAGCCCGTTATCACCGCTATTGCGGTGATGATTTCGCGCCCCGGCGGCTATACGGCGCTTATTTGAAAGATATCTTCCGGCAAGCTACCGGCCATGGCGCGCAGACCGGCATTCATATCACCCATCTGCGTGCCACGGCGCTGGATGTCGATTATGACCGCGCAACCTGCCAATTCAGCGTAAAAACATCCGCCGGATGCCATGAAAGCAACGCGGTGATTATCGCACATGGCCATGATAAAGGGGATTTTCTGGCCGACCTGCAGACCCATCCGCGTTATTTCGACTCCCCGCCCGATCATGACCGGCTGGCACGCCTGACATTTGACGCACAGGATCAGCTTCTGATTGCCGGGACGGGGCAATCCATGGTCGATGCGTTGGCGCTGCTCGATGCCAAAGGCTTTGACGGCACAATCTGGGCATGCAGCGGCAAAGGCATTTTGCCGTGGGCATGTGATCCGTCCCTGTACCGCGTGGAAAAACCACCCTATGCGCTGCATTATCTCTCCCCCGGCACAATCCGGGCGCATCAGGCAACAGAGCCGGCAGCGTTGCACGCATTGCTCGACAAGGAAATCGAACGGGCGGCTGAAAAAGGCTATGGCGTGGCGCATGTCGCAACCGCTTTTGAGCGCAACAATCCGGCGCATGGCTTGCCATCCCGGTACCGCGCCGCGCTGGATGATCTCGCCGAGAGTATTGCGACGCTTTACCGCAACCCGACCCCGCCGGAACGGCACCGGATGATCCGCGATTATCTGGCGCGCGGAACCTTACGCATTTTGAAACAAAAACTCACGCGCGCAGACCTGATCCCGCACGAACAGGGCTTTTCATTCCGACGCGGCAGCCTGTTCGATACGGCAATTGGCTCTGTCGCCGCCTTATTCAACGGGGCAAGCTTCGCCAAAGCGCCTTGTGACCCGCGCCATGGACGGTTTTTATCCGGGCTGCTTCAATCGGCAGCAGATAAAGGGCTGCTATGCCCGCTTGAGACATCCGGCGCCCTGACTGCCGGGCAACAAGCCGTGCCGGGTCTGTTCGTTGCCGGCCCGGCAACACGTGCCGGAAAATGGGGGGTTGAAACCTTCCGCGACGATAACCTGACCATCGCCCGCCAAAGCCTCGATCATGCTCTGGTGCAGCGACCCAACCCATTACCTAACCCTGCTTAATGTAAACAAAAAGGAGACACATATGAGCACCATCGATAACTTTAACAACCAGCGTGACACGTATAACCAGATTCTGGCCAAATACGCCAATCAGGAACAAAAACGCTTTTTCGGGCTGGATGCCGCCACCTATCAGGATAAAGGCCATCTGAATGTCAAAAGCAAAGAATTGCTGGGCTTTGTCGCTTCGCTGGTTCTGCGTTGCGATGATTGTATTTTATATCACCTGATCGGATGCCACAAAGCAGGCGTCACATCCGAAGAACTGGCCGAAGCCGTACAGATCGGCATGCTGGTTGGCGGGTCGATCACCATCCCGCATATTCGCCGCGCCATGAAAGTATGGGACGAGGAGTTGGTCGCCACATCCGCCGCAAAAGCCGCTTGATTGTGCCGTATTTTGGTTTAGGCTGAATGCCATGAAGCTGGCATGGAAGCAGATTGAGCCTTTTGTCAAAACACCCGACCCCAAAGCGCGGGTGATATTGGTGTACGGGCCGGATAACGGGCTGATGAAGGAACGCGCCGGAACGATGGGGCGGACGGTTGTGGCCGACCTGAACGACCCGTTCAACGCCGTGACCCTGTCCGCCGCACAGCTTCTTGATGACCCGGCGCGCCTGGCTGATGAGGCAGGCGCTATGTCGATGATGGGCGGGGCGCGGCTGATCCGCATTGAAGACGGTGACGACAAGATTGCCCCGCTGATCAAGGATTACCTGCAATCCCCCAGCGCCGATAATCTGGTCATCATCGAAGCCGCCGCGCTTGGCCCGCGTTCTCCTTTGCGGGCGCTGGCCGAAAAAGCCCCGAATGCAGCGGCTGTGCCGTGCTATGTCGAGGATGAACGCGGCATTGCAAATTTGATCCGCGAGACAGCGCGCGAGTCCGGCTATGTCATGCAAAATGACGCGGTTATCTGGCTGGCAGCGAATATTACCGGCGACCGCCAGCGCGCCCGTGCCGAAATTGAGAAATTGCTGCTTTATATGGGTGATGAAACCAATATCCGGCTGGATGATGTCCGGCTTTGTTGCGGCGAGGCCGGCGCGCAGGATATCGACAGGCTGGTCTACAGCGTTGCTGGAAACAGCCCACAAACCGCGCTCAAAGCCTACCACCAGCTTTTAGAGGAAGGCGTGCCGATCATTGCGATCCTGCGCGGCCTGCAAAATCATTTTCGCAAATTGCATTACGCCAAAGCCCGCATCGCGGAAGGCGACAGTGTCGAAACCGCGATGAAATCACTCAATCCGCCGATTTTTTTCAAACTGGAAGAGCCATTCAAGGCACAGATCCGGCGTTGGCCGCTTGAGTCTCTGGCTGTTATCCTCGACAGGCTGGCCGATATCGAAGCACAAACAAAACAAACCGGCACACCGGTTGAAACATTATGCGGGCAGGCGCTTTTATCCATAGCCGCCCGTTAGCGCTTTTCTCCAGGGTCAAAACTCACAGCTTTCATGCATTCTGCGCGAGTCAAATTTTCAGGGGATGTTTGTAAAAAGCGGGCAGAGCATAGCCGTCGCTATGGTCAAGCGGTTTGAGCAAACAGACACGAAAACTTGCCGCGCCCTTTCGGGTGACAAAACAAAAAGAAATTAGATAGCGTAGTCACGAGATTTTTGCCCAAAGAGCGATACAACGGATTTGGACGGCAGCGAGGAATGAAGCGGTGTTTTTTGCATATCGTGTAGCAATGCCGCGCCATCGCTTGAGAT
>SKGD01000007.1 GCA_007117665.1 Alphaproteobacteria bacterium | reverse complement strand
ATCTCAAGCGATGGCGCGGCATTGCTACACGATATGCAAAAAACACCGCTTCATTCCTCGCTGCCGTCCAAATCCGTTGTATCGCTCTTTGGGCAAAAATCTCGTGACTACGCTATCTAGACTGTCCTGAAGATAATAATAATACAAAAACAGGGTATCGGGACATTATGCGTAACGCATCTCATGCATCCCCCGCGGCAAAACCTTCAAAACCACCGGTAAGGCTGGGCATTGCCCTGCAGGGCGGTGGGTCTTATGGCGCTTATGCCAAAGGCGTTTTGACCACCTTGTTGGAGAATGCCGCTTTTGCCTCCGAAAAACTGACGATCAAAGCCATCACCGGCACCAGCGCCGGTGCGGTAAATGGCGCGCTGGCGGCCTACGGCCTCAACAAGGGCGGCAACGACATGGCGTGCGATGTATTGCAGGGGTTCTGGCGCGATATTTCCGAGCGCGGACGCATGGCATCGCTGATGAGTGTGTTTAATCCGCTAGCCGGCTCTGTCGCCCATCCCAACCTTCCGCATAATATTGCAACGATTGCCGGTTTTCTGCCCAAAGGCTATGTCACGCGGGAGCTTGCGGGAATCATCAACAGCCATATTACGGATTGGGATGCTTTGCAAAACGGTGCTGTACAGCTTTTCGTCAATGCCGTTGAACAAGAGTCCGACAGCAAACAACGAATCCACAAAGTGTTCACAGGCAACGCATTAAACGCAGACACGATTACCGCATCCGGCGCTCTTGCCGAACTGGGCGGGCATGTTATTGACGGCACGCAATTTTATGATGGCGCATATTGGCGCAATCCATGCTTTTCCGACATAAAGAAACAGGGCATTACCGATCTTTTGGTTGTGACATTACAAAAAACGCCGCCTGTTCCTGTTACCTCCATGCATCAGGATGACTTGCGCGCCATGCATCCTAACCCCGGGCATCAGTTGATGACTCAGGAAATCCACCATCATCTGGCGCATCTCCACAAAAACCACCCGGAGATCAACCTGCATGTTATCAGTCTCGACGTTCAGCCGGAATGGAACGATACCAGCCGCATGAACACATCACCAAGATGGCTGGCAGAACTTGAGAATATGGGCTATAACGACGCCGGACAATGGATTCAAGCGCATGCCGCCAAATTGGGAAAAACATCCAGCTATGAAAAACCTGCCCCTCCTGTCGCGCAAAACAACAAACCCGCCAGGATTGCCTGATCTGCGGGACAAGGTGGAAACAACGCCTGACTGGCTTGTTGCCATTCATCCGGCATTGCGGCTGGTGATGAATAAACGGGCGCGCCGCGTGGCTTTGCGGCTTGACCCGGATCGCAGAATCGTAAGGCTTGTCGCCCCGCCGCGCATCAGCCAGAAAACGCTTCAAAATTTTGCGCTCTCCCATCATGGCTGGGTCGCGGAAAAGCTCTCTGCCCTGCCCGTGCCTGTGCCTTATCATGACCGGACGCAGCTTCCCTTATGCGGGCGCGACATCACCCTTCATATAAACTTAGACAAAACATTAAAAAGAACAAACATTTCACTGAAAAATAATGATATTTTTATATCGACCTATATGGATGATGTGACCGGTCGCCTCAATCGTTTTTTCAAACGTTATGCGCTGGAACATTTTACCCCTCTGGCACAGGATAAAGCCACCCGAATCAGTCGTGCGATCACCGGTCTTCAGGTAAAAGACACCAAAACACGCTGGGGCAGTTGCGGACATGACGGCCGCATTTGCCTGTCATGGCGTTTGATCTTTGCGCCGCCTGCCGCGATGGATTACGTGATCGCACACGAAGTCGCGCATCTTGTCCACATGGATCACAGCCCTTACTTCTGGGCGCTTTGCGCCGATTTATCCGATGATTTTTCAACAGGAAAAAAATGGATGAAACATCACGGCCACAGCCTGCTGGCTTATGGCTGTTCTGATGATTTTTCCACGCGCGCAGCCTGAATAAAATCCAATGCCCCTTGCAAAATATGCTGGGCGGCCAGCTTATCCACGACCTGTTTTCTTTTTGTTCTGGACATATCCACAGACTCTATCAGGAAGTCTTCCACAGAAACTGTGGATAAACGCTCGTCCCACAAGGCAATCCACGGCGCCTCCCCGGCAACATCCGCACACCGCGCCATCTGGTCGGCAAAAGACCGGGTCACGTCGCATCTTTTTCCGGCGCTGCCATCCATATTCAACGGATAGCCCATCACAAAACCCGTAATTTCATAGTCTTTCACGATATTGGCCATATCCTGCATATCGCGGGTGAATTTTGTCCGGTTCAGCGTCCTCAGCGGTGTGGCGATTTTGTGCATATCGTCGGAAACCGCCAGCCCGATCGTCCGGTCACCCAGATCCATCCCCAGCAAGCGCCCGCGGCGCGGCAGCCTGTCAATTATGTCGGCGAGCAATCCTGTCGGCATCTGTGCTTGCGTGTCCTTTCCTGTGGTGTTAGAAAATCTATGCGTTTAACAAAGGAAAAACAAGATATGTCACTTGATATCGATACTGTCCGCAAAGTCGCGCGGCTTGCCCGGATCGGCATGAATGATGAAGAACTGACGCTTTATCAGGAAAAACTCAACACGATCATGGGGTTTGTTGAACAGCTCGGCGAAGTCGATACCGACCATGTCGCCCCCCTGCCCAGCCCGGTCGACATCACGCTGCGCCTGCGCGATGACGAGGTCAGTGATGGAAATTATGCATCTGACGTGCTGGCAAACGCGCCTGAACAGGCCGAAAGCTTTTATGTTGTCCCGAAAGTGGTGGAATAAATCATGACCGAATTGACAAAACTGACGATCGCCGAAGCCCTGACAGGGTTGGAGAAAAAAGATTTTTCCGCTGTTGAGCTGACACAGGCGCATATAGACATGATGGAAAAAGCGCGGCATCTCAACGCTTTTATCACAGAAACGCCCGATCTGGCGCTGACGCAGGCTGCGGCGAGCGACCAAAGGCGCGCCGACGGGCAAGCCGGCGCACTTGACGGGATCCCGCTGGCGATCAAGGATCTGTTTTGCACCAAAGGCGTCCGCACAACAGCATCCAGCCACATGCTGGAAAATTTTACGCCGACTTACGAATCGACCGTCACCGAAAAACTTTTTGCTGATGGCGCGGTTATGCTGGGGAAAACGGCGCTGGACGAATTTGCCATGGGGTCGTCAAACACGACCAGCTATTTCGGCAATGTTATTAATCCGTGGCGGCGCGACAGTGATCCGGCAACAGATCTGGTTCCCGGCGGCTCGTCCGGCGGGTCGGCTGCCGCCTTGGCGGCGCGGCTGTGCATGGGCAGCACCGGCACGGACACAGGTGGTTCAATCCGTCAGCCAGCCAGCTTTTGCGGCGTGGTTGGCATCAAGCCGACTTACGGGCGCTGCTCGCGCTGGGGGATCGTCTCTTTCGCATCATCGCTCGATCAGGCTGGCATGTTCGCCCGCACGATCGAAGATAGCGCCCTGCTTTTAAAATCGGCCAGTGGCTTTGACCCCAAAGACAGCACATCCGCACAAAAAGACGTGCCTGACTGGCCGACAATGCTGGAGTCCGGCGTCAAGGGTCGCAAAATCGGCGTGCCGAAAGAATATAATGTTGATGGCATGCCCGCAGAAATCAGCAAGCTGTGGCAACGCGGCATAGACTGGCTGAAAGAGGCCGGCGCCGAGATTGTCGATGTCTCGCTGCCTCATACGAAATATGCCTTGCCGACTTATTATATCATCGCCCCCGCCGAAGCATCATCAAATCTGGCGCGTTATGACGGGGTGCGCTATGGCTTGCGGGTCGAAGGTGAAGACCTGACCGATACATATGAGAAAACCCGCGCCGCCGGGTTCGGTGAAGAAGTCAAACGCCGCATCATGATTGGCACTTATGTGCTGTCCGCCGGTTATTATGATGCTTACTATATCAAGGCACAAAAAATCCGGCGTTTGATCCTGCAGGATTTTGAAAAAGCCTTTGAACAATGCGATGCGTTATTGACGCCGACCGCGCCCTCATCTGCTTTTGCCATCGGTGAAAATGAAGACGACCCGATCAAAATGTACCTGAATGACGTCTTTACGGTTCCGGCATCGCTGGCCGGACTGCCGGGGCTTTCCGTCCCGGCCGGGCTGTCGGAAAACGGCTTGCCGTTGGGGCTACAGGTCATTGGCAAAGCATGGGACGAACAAACTGTTCTTCAGGTTGGGCGCGCCATCGAACAGGCTGCTTCTTTCACAGCCATGCCGCAACTAAACATGCAAAAGGCAGCGTGATGCGGATAGGAACAACCAACAAGAGAAAGCCCAACCTTGCCGTGCCGGCATGTGCGATGCTGGCGCTGTTCATGAGCGTCTTTTTATCGCCGGCGCTGGCCGGTACGCCGCTGACACCGGAGCAAGCCAATAATTACTATCAAAGCTGTAACGCGCAGCGCGATCAAAGGATGAGCGAAGCCACGCAGGATGCGTTTTGTGCCTGTACCTCCGCAGAAATGATGAGCCGCTTTTCCGTTGAGGACATACAATTAATGAACTCTGGCGAAGACGGTGCGCGCGATGTCGTCAACCGCATGATTTTGGATATTTACGCCCCGTGCATGCATTACCCGGTGCAGGATTTGACGGAAATTGGCTGTTTGCAGGATAGCGCGATTGAAAAAATCGATGCCGCCATGCCCCGGGATGATTTATGCCGCTGTATGGGGGAAACAACCGGGCACTGGTTCTCGACAGAAGGCCGTGCGCTTATGGCAACGATTTTAGAGCAAAATCCAACGATCGAAGACCCGATGACGCCATTGATGCAAAGTGCTGAATTCAGGACGCGATCCCATGAAAATATGCTAGCATGTCTGCAAACATACAGGTAACGGCCGGGAACATAGTGTAATGGTTTTGCTTCATAGGCTCTCAGGACGACATATAAAGCTGGTAATGCTGGCGCTTGCCGGGCTTGTGCTGCTGTGTTTTCAGGGTGGGTTTTACGCCGCCGCCGCACAAGACCTTGTGCCTGCGCCGCGCATGGCGGATCAAACCCGTGCAGACACCCTTTTCCAAAGCTGTCTGACAACAAAGCCCGATGCCGTCAGCGAAGTCTCCCACGAAGCATCTTGTGCTTGCATGGCGGCCAATATGGCATCGTGGGAATCCGCGCATACATCATCGGGGCTGACGCCGGATCGGTCTCTTGATTTGTTACAGCGCAGAGGCAGCGGCGAAGGGCCTGATGAAAACACGCTGGCGGTTGAAATTTATGCACCATGCCTGTATCTGACCGCTTATGACATTGCCCATGATAGTTGCCTGCATGACCGCCGCTTTCATATTTTCACATCCGTCCCGGAGGAGCTGGACAGTGTCTGTCATTGCTATGCCCGGGGGATAGAGGAATATTTCGAACATTACGCCGTGCCGTTTCTTGAATTTGAACGCTCGCGCGTTAATAATATCGGCGATCCGGTGACACGGGTTCGGGCATCAGCGGACTTCATGGTTTACGAGCGCGACCTTCACAGGGATTGCGGGCGGCGTCTGGCAATGGACAGGCTTCATAACAGATAGTTTGACTTTCTTTACATACAGTACGAAAAAGCAGGAAATAGTAAGTAATGGCACAGCTTATCAAAGGTGAAACAGGCGACTGGGAAATTGTAATCGGGATGGAAGTCCATGCCCAGATTATCGCGCAGTCAAAATTATTTTCAGGCGCTTCATGCCAGTTCGGCGCCGCGCCTAACAGTCAGGTCAGCACCGTTGACGCCGCCATGCCGGGCATGCTGCCTGTCCTGAACGGTCATTGCGTGGCACAAGCCGTGCGAACGGGGCTGGGGCTGAACGCCAAAATCAATCATTACTCGGTTTTCGAGCGCAAAAATTATTTCTATCCCGACCTGCCGCAAGGCTATCAGATTTCACAGTTTTTACACCCGATCGTCGGTGAAGGAAAAATCGAGATTGACCTGCCGGACGGCACTGTTAAGGAAATCGGCATTACCCGCCTGCATCTGGAGCAAGATGCCGGGAAATCGCTGCATGACCAGCATCCGCGCAAATCCTATGTTGACCTGAACCGGTCAGGCTGTGCCCTGATGGAGATCGTCTCCGAGCCTGACTTGCGCGGCCCCGAAGAAGCCGCCGCCTATCTGGCAAAGCTGCGTATGATCCTGCGTTATCTGGAAACATGCGACGGCAATATGGAAGAAGGATCCATGCGCGCCGATGTTAATATCTCTGTCCGCCGCCCCGGCGCGCCTTACGGCACGCGGTGCGAAATTAAGAACGTCAACTCGGTCAAGGCCGTTCAGGCCGCGATTGAATATGAATCGCGCCGCCAGGTTGACCTGATCGAGGATGGAAAAACCATCACCCAGGAAACACGCCTGTGGGATCCGAACAAAGGCGAGACACGGTCCATGCGGTCAAAGGAAGAAGCGCATGATTACCGTTACTTCCCCGACCCCGACCTGCTGCCTTTGGAAATTGACGATGCTATGATCGACAAAATCCGCGACAGCCTTCCTGAGCTTCCCGATCAGAAAAAACATCGCTTTATGGAGACGTACGGGCTGGGGCTTTACGATGCCGGTGTTTTGATCACCGAACGCGCCCGCGCCGATTATTTTGAAACAACCGCCAATGACCGCGACCCGAAAATGGCCGCTAACTGGGTCATTAACGAATTACTGGGCATATTGAACAAAAACGCAATCGCCATTACGGACTCGCCGATATCAGCCGCAAAGCTGGGCGGGCTGATCGACCTGATCGCCGATAATACGATCTCCGGCAAGATCGCCAAGGATGTGTTCGCGGAAATGTATGAAACCGGCAAGGACGCGGCGGCTATCGTTGATGAAAAAGGCCTGAAGCAAGTGACCGATACCGGCGCGATTGAAAAAATCATTGATGAAGTTCTAGCCGAAAATCCCGATAATGTTGCGGCCTATAAAGGTGGAAAAGATAAATTATTCGGCTTTTTTGTCGGACAGGTCATGAAAAAGACACAAGGCAAGGCAAACCCCGCCGCCGTGAATGACATATTAAAGGCAAAACTCGACTGAGCAAGGATACCCGCACCATGATGATCAACAACCTCAAAAAGAACCAGATTATCGATATCGACCTTGGCGACAGCGCGCGCCAAAGGCTGGTTTGCGGATTGCGGTGGGATCCGACCGATGTGCCGGACTACCTGCAAAATGCGTCCAACACCAATACGGATCTGGATCTGTTTTGCGTCTTAATGGGGAAAGCCGGCGAAGATCTGGGTGCCGTCACCGGCGAAGAAGGCCATCATTCCGGCGATCACGGCAATATTTATCACACCGGCGATGTGCTGGACGGTGCGGATTCGCATGATGACGAACAGCTCAATTTCGAGCTGTTCAACCTGTCGCAAAATATTCACTACATCTTTTTGGTCGCCGAAATCCAGACCAGCCACACATTCGACACGACAAATAACCCGCAGATCCGGATCGCCAACGCTGTCACGGACGAAGATATGGCACGGATTCATCTGGGGCATGATGAAGGCGGCGAAAAAAACGCTTTTATATTCGGAGTCTTGTTCCGCCATGAGACGGGTTGGAAAATGCGTTATATCGGGGATTATCTGGACGGTCGGGATGTTCGTGACTGGAGCCTTCATCTCTCTGATTATCTTGATATTTCAGCCGAAGAGCGCGCCCGTTCTCAGGCTAACAAGCCCATCGTCCCCGAACGCGGAAAAGCCGTACCGCTGGCCTATAGCAAAGAAGCCCGCCACCGCATCCTGTGCGGACTTAGCTGGGATCCCGCAACCTACGATGTAGGCACAATCGAAAAGCTGCAAAATATGAACCGGAATATCGAAACCTACGATCTCGATCTTTCCTGTGTCATGTTTAACAGCGCAGGTGACGCGATTGACGGCGTCTCGCCCCGCCCCGATGAAACGATTGACAGCACAGGCAAGATCTACCACACCGGCGATGACACATCCGGCGAAGGCGATGGCGACGATGAAGCTATTTCCGTTGAACTGCGCGACCTGCCCGAAGATATCGCCCATATCATCATGATCGTTGAAATACAGAGCGAGCACACATTCGATGCGGTCAACAATCCCGAAATCCGCATCGCCGACGGAAAAACCAACCGCACGCAAATGGCTGTTTCCCTTAAAACAGACCAGAGCAAAGGCAAGAATGCCTATATCTTCGCGCGCATCTCACGCACGCCGGATGGATGGATGTTGCATTTCATCGATGAATACGCCACCGGCGCAGATATTCCCGACTGGATGGCATATTTAAAGCGTTATTTGGGTTGATCTGTAAAACAATAACTGATAACTCATTAGAACCTTTTGACATTACCATGCGGAGACGTGGCCGAGTGGCTGAAGGCGCTCCCCTGCTAAGGGAGTATGGGGTTTATAGCCTCATCGAGGGTTCGAATCCCTCCGTCTCCGCCATATTCTTTGAAATCAATGCCTTAACACACGAATTCGACGGTGCGCCATACAGGTGAGACGTTGAACATGTATAATCCGAGTTATCTTTGTCTATCACGGCATAATGTTTATTACTTCCGGTTCCCTATTCCTAAAAAGCTACACCCACAGCACCGTAGCAGCGATATAAAACTTTCATTAAAGACACGCTGCCCCCATAAAGCATTGCATATCGTGCGCGGCCTCGTTTATTTTGCAGAAAGGGCTATAAACAATCCAGAGATCGACACAATGCAGTATCAGGACATACGCGATATATTAACAGAGTTTTTTAACGCTAAGCTCAGTCAGATAGAGCAGCGTTTCCAAGAGCACGGCTCCCTGCCCGAAAATGAAAAAGAAATATACCAAAGCAGCCAAGAACTGGCTAATGCGGCGCTCTTGGATTCCGACTATTCGCTTATTGGCAATGATGATGAAATACAGCATTTTATTAACACTCTGACTTTGCCTATCGTCCCTGAGAATCCTCATTACGAGACAGTGCGCACCGAGTACCTCAAAGCTTATCGGGAGTATTGTAAGGAAGTTCTACAGAGAGATGCCGATCTGGAGCATTTCCAGTTGTCTGACCTGCCCCTCATATTGGTACCAGTTTCAGAGTTAGTCTCCGGTCGTGGTTTATGCTCTCCATCAAGGAGGGCTGTAGCATAGCGTAAGCCATTCTTGATGGAGTTGGCAAGATGGTT
>SKGD01000095.1 GCA_007117665.1 Alphaproteobacteria bacterium | reverse complement strand
CTCAAGCGATGGCGCGGCATTGCTACACGATATGCAAAAAACACCGCTTCATTCCTCGCTGCCGTCCAAATCCGTTGTATCGCTCTTTGGGCAAAAATCTCGTGACTACGCTATCTAGGCGAGATATCAGGACGAAGTCACCGCTATCTCTTATGAAACCACCAAATGTAAAATCCTTCCTATCCTGAAACTTTTGAAAACAATCATCAGCATAGCTTTTGCAATTCTCTATGTCTGTAAATCGCTCTTTATCAGTAGCCCAACGCATCCACAGACTTAAATCGTCCCACGTTTCATATGTAGCCTCTGTAATATCAAGAGCGTCCTCAGAACATAAAGGGCGCAGCACTAAGCGTGGAGTTTCAATTTGGAGCATGATCATATCCTGTTTACGTTATAACGATAACCCAGTCACACTTCACCTAAAAATTTCAGGTGATTCCAGCAACAGAACAATCCCAAATGGGATTTAAGAGACTGATAAATATTGGCATAATCATATAGATATGCCTATACTTACTGCTATGGGTGTGATTTCAAGGCTCAAAGAAAATTCAAGCGGACGGGATTTTGCTGTAGGCGACATCCACGGATGCTTCTCAGTTCTTGAGCAAGCATTGGAAGAAGCATCATTTGATCCCGCGCGGGATCGGGTAATTTGCGTTGGTGACCTTGTCAATCGCGGCCCGGAATCTGCCCGCGCTCTGGAGTTTCTAAAACAGGACTGGTTTTATACAGTTCGTGGCAATCATGACCATGCCATACAGCAAGATTTTCAGCTTATGAATGAAAAAGGCAAAGATGCTCTCCGTGATGAATTTGAACGTGATGGCTGGGGCTGGATGCTTTTATTGGATGAAGCGGGGCAAAATGAGTTTCTGGAAGCTTTTGCAGCCCTTCCCTACGCCATAGAAGTCCCCTTAAAAACAGGAGAGCTTATCGGCTTTACCCATGCTGAGGTTCCCAAAGATTTATCATGGCAGGATTTTATACAGAAATTAGAGGAAGGTGATGAAAAAGTGTTGCAAACAGCGCTTTGGGGGCGCTCCCGAATAGTACAGGCTTATAAAAATGGATATGATACTGATCCGGGCGTGGCCGGAATAAATAAAGTTTTTACGGGGCATTCGATTGCCGTCGGCCGAAGAGCAAGCAAAATGGGGAATTGGTTTTGCATTGATACGGGTGTGGTAATGCGTCACATCGGAACAGACGGGATGTTCCCCGAAAGTGATCCAGAAGATATGCACCTGAGCCTGGTCAATATTCAAGCGCGGGCTGATGAGCTAAATCGCAAGAAACCTTACGATGACAACCGCCCCTATCATGTCATTCATGCCTCTTCTAATCCGTAAATGTTTATAAGATAATGAGTAGTAGCAATAGTAACAATAATGATCGTGGCCGCGTTAAGGATCATAATCGCCGCCATCAGGATGCCAAAAATCAGGACATATATGCCCTGCTCGACCTGATGAAAACATTGCGGGATCCGGCGCATGGATGCCCGTGGGATGTCAAACAGACCTTTGAAACCATCGCGCCTTACACAATCGAAGAAGCTTACGAGGTCGCCGATGCGATTGAGCGCGGCGATATGGCCGACCTGAAAGATGAGCTGGGCGACTTATTACTGCAAATTGTGTTTCACGCCCAAATGGCCGCCGAGCGGGACTTATTCGATTTTCAAGATGTCGCGGCGCATGTCACCGCAAAAATGATTCACCGGCACCCGCATGTTTTTGGTTCGGACAATGCCGATAATGCCGAAGATGTCGAAGCGCGAATCTGGGAAGAAAGAAAAGCGATGGAAGGCCGCAAGCAAGGGCTGGAAAGCATTTTGGATGATGTCCCTAAAACCTTCCCCGCCCTTCCCAGAGCGCAAAAACTGCAAAAACGCGCCGCACGAGTCGGGTTTGAATGGCCACAAGCCATTGATGTATTTGATAAAATAGAAGAAGAAATAGCCGAGCTACGTCACGCGATAGCCGAAAATGACACAGTAAATATCGAAGAAGAAATCGGCGATATGATGTTCTGCCTTGTCAATCTCGGGCGCATGCTCGGCGTGGATTGCGAAACATCCTTGCGAAAAGCAAATGATAAATTTGAACTAAGATTCAAAGGCATAGAAAAAGAAGTTAAAAGTCAGGGTAAAGATATGACGCATGCCAGTCTGGATGAGATGGAGCTGCTATGGCAGTCACAAAAACAAAAGGAAAAGAGCTGAAAGCTCAGCCACCCTTCCCCGCATAATGATAATCATCATCTTCCTCGGCGTGGCACTCACAAGCCGGGAAAGCCTGCCTGAATCGTCCGGCCAATGCGGGATCCATTAACACAAGCGCAGATTGCCGCATATCATCCGAATCCACATTAATGACCTGCGCCTTTGCATGGATCCACGACAGCGCCTTGCCGTCATGATGCGGAATAATAACCCGGTAGACGGCTTTGTGACGATTAAGGCGCGCCTGAATCATGTCGCATAAGCTGTCCACCCCTTCCCCCTGCAAGGCTGAGACAAGGACAACATCATGTTCTTGTCGCCGTGCCTGTGAGAGAACAATGTCTTTATCCTCTCCTGCGAGCGCGTCAATTTTGTTCCAGACCTCGATCACACGCGGGTCGGAATCCGTATCAACGCCCAGATCGTTCAGAATCAAAGCAACTTCGCGCTTTTGCATATCATGATCGGGGCTGCTTATATCACGGACATGCAGGATAATATCCGCATAGCTGACTTGCTCCAGCGTCGACCGGAACGCCGCCACCAGATGAGTCGGCAAATCGGCAATAAATCCAACCGTATCGGCCAGAATGACCTCTTCCCCCTGTGGCAGGGCAAGCTTTCGCATTGTCGGGTCAAGCGTGGCAAAAGGCAGATCTTCGGCGAAGACCTGCGCCCCGGTCAGAACATTGAAAAGCGTTGATTTTCCGGCATTGGTATATCCGACATGCGCGACAATCGGGAATGGTACTTGTGCGCGGCTGCGTTTTTGAAGCTCCCGGTTCCGGCGCACATGATCCAGATCCTTTTTCAGGCGCGCGATACGATCGACAATAATGCGCCGGTCAATCTCCAACTGGGTTTCACCCGGCCCGCCCATAAAACCTGCCCCGCCGCGCTGGCGTTCCAGATGGGTCCATGACCGGATCAGGCGTGATTTTTGATATTCCAGCGCGGCAAGTTCAACCTGTATCTTGCCTTCTTTTGTCTGGGCGCGCTCTCCGAAAATCTCCAGAATAAGTCCCGTCCGGTCGATGACCTTGACGCTCCATGCGCGCTCCAGATTACGTTGCTGGACGGGGGACAAATTATGATTAACGATCACCAGATCCGGCTTTTCGGCTTCGACCATTGCGCCGATTTTTTCCCGGTTGCCCTTGCCGATCAAATAGCCGGGCGCAGGCTTGTTGATCGTGACCGTCACAACATCCAGAACATCAAGAAAAATCGCGTGCGCCAGCCCTGTCGCTTCTTCGATCTGATCCTCAACCGCGGGAACAAATCGATCGCTTTTGGCCGGTAATGGAAACACGGGGTGGACAATCAGCGCCACGCCCGTGCTTTTTTGTTCAAAATCGCCCAATGGCTTACTGGTCGCTTTCTTCGCCTTCATACAAAGACAAAGATCCGCTAGGCATGATTGTGGAAATTGCGTGCTTGTAAATCAACTGAACCGACGCATCACGGCGCAGTAACATGCTGAAATTGTCAAACCATGTAATAACACCTTGTAACTTCACACCATTCACAAGGAACACCGTAACCGTCATTTTGTCTTTACGAATTTTATTCAGAAACACATCTTGTACGTTTTGATTTTTTTCACTCATTTTTTTGCCTTTTTATATGCCTTTTCTTTTTGGTTACCGAGCATCCTTGTATACATAAGCGCTATATAATTCAACGAATTTTCGTGAATTGACCGATAAAATCGTGACAATCGTCAAATGCCAGATGCGGATGATACCGCCCCAGCAAATCCCTGTTATCGTGATGATGATGCACAAGTACCGCCGCACACCCTGAATCCTGCGCCGCCAGCATGTCAGTTTCGGAATCCCCGACATACCATATATCGTGGTGCATACCACCTTGTGCAAAAGACCCGGCTTCCACATCGGCGTCCCCCGCAATACCGCTTTGGGCGATAGCCATCAAAACCGGATCCCCCGCAGGCTTGTCGCGGGTCGCCTGCCCCGCGCCGATAACCACGGAAAAATACGCCTCCCATCCCAGATGCGCCACTTCACGGCACAAAAATGAATGTTTTTTATTACTGACCAGTCCGACCGTCACCCCGGCTTCGTTCAGCATTTTCAAAAGCGCTTCGGCACCCGGTAAAATATTCAGATTCTGCAGGTGATGCTCCTCGATATAGCTGTGCAGGATGCTGTGCGCTTCGGCCTCTTTCTCTCCATATAGCCGCCCGTAAAGCTCCCGCGAGGAATAGCGGATAATATTTTTATATTCCTCATTGCTCCATGGCTCATGCCCCAACGTCACACGCACGTGATTATGAGCCTTCAAAAGCCATGGCAGCGTATCCACCAAAGTCCCGTCCCAATCAAAAAAAACGCCGCGGGGCTTTGTTACCGCACCGGCAGGTTTTACGCTGTCCATGGGATTTGCTTTTCCTTTCCGCCCGCCACATAAGCGCGATAGGCATGATATACTGCCATTGTGATCTTGCCGGGCTTGCCGTTTCCGATCCGGTGTCCGTCAATCGCAACGACCGGCGTGATCAAAGCTGTGGCGCTGGAACAAAAAGCCTCATCCGCGCCCCAGGATTCTTCCGGCGTGAAGGCCCGCTCTTCAAGCGATATATCCATCTCCTCACGCAGCGCCAAAATAGCCGTACGCGTAACCCCGCGTAAAATGTCACAATTTGCCTGCCGGGTTATCAGCCGTCCGTCTTTGACAATCCACGCATTGCTTGCCGATGCTTCCGTGACATATCCGTCATCATCAACCATCCATGCTTCAAAGCCGCCCTGCTCGACCGCTTGCTGGCGCGCCAGAACCTGCGGCAACAAAGCAATCGTCTTAATATCACGCCGCTTCCACCGGATATCCGGCACGCAAAAAGCCTGTACGCCATGCGTCCTCTTGGGCAGATCGTCAAATACAAAAGGACGCGCCGTTATCACCAAAGACGGTGCCACCGCCGGATCGGGAAAACCAAAATCACGCTTTGCCACACCGCGCGTGACCTGAATATAAATACAGGCATGGCGTAAACGGTTCCGCCGCACCAATTCCCGGATTTTAAGCGATAATCCGTCCCGTGAGAGAGGCATCGCAATAGACAACGCCGCCAGCGAACGTTCCAGCCGGTCAAGATGCCCGCGCTCATCCGCAAACTGGCCGTTAATAAGGGCAATCACTTCGTAAACGCCATCGGCGAATTGATAGCCGCGATCCTCGACATGCACCATCGCCTTGTTATGACGCTCGAACATCCCGTTCACATAGGCATGTCGCGGCATATCTTTGTTATATCCCTAGGGTCAAAACTCACAGCTTTCATCCATTCTGCGCGTCGCGCCGTTTCGGGTGACAAAACAAAAAGAAATTAGCATCATTTTTCCCGCTTGAATATGCTTTGGCATGTCCCGCACGTGAAAAATTTGCTCCTTTCTTTTTGTTTCGTCACAGAATTGCATGAAAGCTGTGAGTTTTGACCCTAATTAAAAATATCGACCTGAACGGTGAAAAGCTGTTCAACCTCACGGGCGCGGCCAGTTTGCGCCAGCAAAACCACATGATCCAGCGGCATGATCGTGCAGTTTGAAGACGGCATCAACACGTCCTTGCCTCTTACGATCGCTCCGATCATCACATTTTCCGGCAAATCCAGCGTATCAAGCTTTTGATGCGCCAGAGCCGAGGAGTCAGAAATTTCCGCTTCGATGACCTCGACAAGGCCGTCGCTGATCGTGTGCAGCGCCTTGATCCGGCCACGGCGGACATAACGCATAATGGTTGAGACAGTTGATGTGCGCGGCGATACGACAGCATCAACCCCCAATGAAGTTACCAGCGTATTATAGGTTGGCTTATTCACCAGCGTAATCGCCCGCGCACAGCCATATTGCTTGGCAAGCAGAGACGATAAAATATTGGTTTCGTCATCATTCGTGACGGCGATCATCGCATCGGCATGCGGCATATTCGCTTCCATCAGTATCTCACGCTGTAACCCGTCACCTTTCAAAACGATCACATCATACAGCTCCCGGCTTAGATCCTCCGCCCGTGCGGGATCACGCTCAATAATCCTGACTTCGATCTCCCGGTGGTTTTTCCGCAATAGCCGCGCCAGATAAAGGCCGATATTCCCGCCGCCCAAAATACAGATATGACGGGCATCCGGCTCTTCATGCCCGAACGCTGCCAAAGCACGCCGAAGATGGGCATGATCGGTGAAAAAATAAACTTCATCATGCGGTAAAAGCTGATCCAGATCGCCGGGGAAAATCAGCTCCTGCCCGCGGATGATCAGGGAAACCTCTATCGGCAGATCGGGAAACAGGGCGGCCAACTGGCCGATCGGCGTATGCAGCACCGGGCAAGTTTCATCACACAGCACCCCCACCAGATGAACTTGATTATCCGCCAGCGTCACGATATTGGTCGTTCCCGGAATTTCAAGCCTTTCCATGATAGCGTGGGCGACTTCGACTTCCGGCGAGATAATCACATCAATCGGCATGTGGGCACGGCTGAATAAATTGGCCCATGCCGTTTCCAGATAAGACTGGTTGCGGACGCGCGCGATTTTTTTCGGCACATTAAACAGGGAATGCGCAACCTGACACGCCACCATATTGACTTCATCAACATGCGTGACCGCAATCACCATATCCGCCTCGGCTGCGCCGGCGCGCTCCAGAACATCAGGTGTCGACGCATTGCCAAGCACACTGTTAACATCAAGATCATCATTAATCTGGCGCACCAGTGCCGGATCACGGTCAATGACCGTCACTTCGTTTTCCTCGCGGGCGAGATATGCCGCTATGCTGTACCCGACTTGTCCGGCGCCGCAGATAATCACACGCATTTTATGCCCTCTTCCCGTCGGTTGACTGTGCCGGATCGTGATCATGCCCCGGCGCGCTTTCATCCCTGCCGGTGGCGGAGAGACCAAGCTGCTTCATTTTACGGTGCAGCGCCGAACGCTCCATCCCGACAAAAGAAGCGGTTTTTGAGATATTATACCCAAAGCGCTTGAGCTGCGCCGCCAAATAGTCCGTTTCAAATTTTTCCCGCGCATCGCGCAACGACAATGACACGAGGCTGCTGACCGAAAATGAGTCCTGTTGGGGGGAACCGCCAACATGGCGAACTTCGGGGGGGAGTTGCTCCGGCATGATCTCGCTATCGCTGCCGCCGCCCATAATCATGCACCATTCCACAACATTGCGGAGCTGGCGCACATTGCCCGGCCATTCATAATTTTGCAGCAAAGCGATTGCCGCCTCTGAAAATTGCCGTGCCGGGGTTCCGCTCTGGCGGGAATAGCTTTCGGAAAAATAAGCCACCAGCGGCGCAATATCCTGTAACCGTTCGCGCAAAGGCGGCAAATGGATCGGCACAACATTGAGCCTGTAAAACAGATCCTGCCGAAACCCGCCCTCTTCCATGACTTTTTCAAGGTCGCGGTTGCTGGATGCGATAATCCGGACATCCACCTCGATCGCTTGCTGGCCGCCGACTCTCTGAAAGCGCTGCTCTTGCAGGACACGCACGATCTTGCCCTGCGTCTCCAACGGCATATCGGCGACTTCATCCAAAAACAAGGTACCGCCATCAGCGCGTTCTAAAATGCCGGTAACGCCTCTGGTGCTTTGCTCTCCCGCCGTTCCGAACAATTCCAGCTCGAACCGTTCCGGCCGCATCACAGCACAATTTAACACCATGAAGGATTTTTCGGATCGTTGCGAATGACGATGGATAAAGCGCGCCGCATTATCCTTGCCCGTTCCGGCTTCACCGGTTATCAGGACGCGGCTGTTGCTCTGCGCGACGCGGCTCAAAGCCTGCCGCACCGCATTCATTTCCGGCGCTTCCCCGATCAACTCCGACGGCCCTTGCACGGCGCTCCGCAATTTTTCATTTTCCTGCCGCAATGCTGCCGTCTCCAGCGCACGCTCCATCATCAACATCAAACGATCCGACTTGAACGGCTTTTCGATGAAATCATAGGCACCGTATTTTATCGCGCTGACCGCCGTTTCGATCGTGCCATGGCCGCTAATCATCAAAACCGGGACATGCGGGTGTTTTTTCTTTATCTTCTGGAGAATTTCCAGCCCGTCATCCGCGCTATTTTGCAACCATATATCCAAAATGACCAGATCGGGCGCTTTGTCCGCGACCTGCTCATAAGCCTGACGGTCATTCGCGGCTTCGCGCGTGCGATAGCCTTCATCCTCCAAAATCCCCTGAATCAGGGAGCGGATGTCATCTTCATCATCAATAATCAGAATGTCGGCGCTCATGTTCCTGTTATCTTAGGGCATCGCCCCTTGCCTTTCAATCTGTGTTGTATCGTCATGACCCTGACTGTCTCTGGGCCAGACAAGGGCAACACTCGCCCCACCAATATCCTCCCATCCCGGCAGATCCCTGACCCAGGCAGGCGCGCCCAGAACCAGATGGCCATTATGATCTTCCATGATCTTTTTGACAATCGCCAGCCCCAGCCCTGTCCCCTTGTCGCGATGCGTCACATAAGGCTCGGTCAGGCTTGTCACGTCTTTCGGCAACCCCATACCGTTATCAATCACGCAAAAGACGATCCCGTCCCCGTCATCATCCGGCAGGGCGCAACTGTGAAGCAAGAGCAAAAGCCGGCCTTTTGGCTGTTCTTTTTCGTCTCTTTTATCCTGCTCAATACGGGATTCGATCGAATCAATCGCATTTTGGGCAATATTGGTCACGGCCTGCCTGATTTGCCGCGCATCGATAAAAGCATAAAGCGGCGCTTTATTATCCCCCATCCCGTTGAACGTAAATTCGATTTCCGGATGCGCCTGATGCTGGAGCGTCAACGCATCACGGATACAGGCCGCAATATCCTCGCGCCGGATGATCGGCTCCGGCATGCGGGCAAAGTCCGAAAACTCACTGACCATCCGGCCAATATCTTCAACATGATGAATAATCGTGTCAGTACATTTTGAGAATGTTTCGGGATCGTCACTGATCTGCTTCAGATATTTCCGGCGTAGCCGCTCGGCGGAAAGCTGGATCGGGGTCAGCGGATTTTTAATTTCATGCGCGATACGCCGGGCGACATCAGCCCACGCCGCCTTGCGCTGTGCGGATTGCAACGCAGTAATATCGTCAAACGTCAGCACCGCGCCCTTGTCACGCTCGCCGATCAACTCCACCGCGATCCTGACCAGCAAAGTGCGTTTTGTGTCATCCTGACGCAGGAGCGGAATTTCAGCCTGAGTGATTTTGCTCGGCTTGTCGTAGGCTTGCTCCAAAAGCCCGGCCAGTTCGGGGATCATGCCGGCAATATTGCGCCCCACGACATCCTGTAGTTCGGCACCGAACAAATCCAGCGCCGAATTATTCGCCAGTGTGATCCGTCCGGCCTCATCCACCCCAACGATGCCTGAAGATACACCGGCCAGAACAGCCTCGGTAAAACGCCGGCGCTGGTCGAGCTGGCGGTTCGCATTGACAAGCTCGTCGCGCTGTTCCTGAATCTGACTGGTCATGCGGTTAAAGGCGCGCGCCAGAACATCAAATTCATCCTGTCGCGCCAATTCCGGAACGCGGGCAGTCAGATCTCCGCCCCGCACCCGATCCGCTGCCCCGATCAGAGAGCTGATCGGCATCACCATCTGGCGCGAGAAAATCAGCCCGAACCACA
This sequence comes from Alphaproteobacteria bacterium, assembly GCA_007117665.1. GTDB lineage: Bacteria > Pseudomonadota > Alphaproteobacteria > Micavibrionales > Micavibrionaceae > UM-FILTER-47-13. The sequence goes on along the minus strand of SKGD01000095.1, from coordinate 18,084 downwards.
CCGCCCCCAATAAAATCAGCAGCGCAACCACCACAAACATAAACGTAAAGATAATCTGCAGGTCGGACAGCTGTCCTTCAAGGCTGGCATAGGCTTCGACCGCTTCCCGCGTTTCGCGGACATTTCGCAGCACCGTCGGATCAACCATACGGCCGACAAACAAATAAGCATCCTTGAAATTATTGAGCCTGACCAACGCCCGCACGCGGTCGTCATTGCCGCCTGTCATAACCGAAACGCCGCCCTGGGCAGCTTCCGACAAGGCAAAGGCCGGCAGGGATTCAAAGGCAAGGCTCAGCGCAAAGCCTGAACTCGATAAAATGCGGCCTGACGTGTCGAACACCACAGCCTCGGACAAATTACGCAGGAAGGACTGGGTATTCATGACCTGTGTGAATGTTTCAGGCTCCCGCAACAAAATATAAGCCTGACGATCCAAATCATTTGCCATTGCCAGCGTGTCGGCACGGATCACCTGCTGATGCTCGGAAAGATAGGCCTCAGCAACAGCTTCAGCATTTAAAACAGCCGTACTGACCCGATCACTGAACCAGCTTTGCACCCCGAAATGCAGGAAAAAAGCCGAAAAAATCGTCATGATAATCGCCGGCATCGCCGCCAGCAGGCTGAAAATAAAAACCAGCTTCACATGCAGGCGTGAACCGGCAATGCCCCGCCGACGACCGCTCCATAAGGCGACAATCCTGCGGGCGATCAAAATCACCAGCAACAGCAAAATCACCAGATTCACATGCAAAAGCCAGATAATCGTGTCAGGATCATCCCCGAAAGGCGGTGTCGCCGTCAATGCCCCGTAAGTCGCCGCGCCGGAAAACAAACCGGCAATCACCAGAAAAACCGCAAGGCGATTTCCCCATGTGCTGCCCCGTTTCAGCGCCCTTAAAAACCGCACACGGCGCAACGGCATAACCAAACGCCGCCACAAGCTACTTCCAGCTCTGGGCGCGCGCGCCTGCACGGGGCGGTTTTCGCTATGCTTACCTGACTCTGTGGAGCTACTCATCAAATCCCTGATGCGTCATTCGTTGCAAATCGCCTGATTGTATTGTATTCCGATCCGGTAATGAACCCGCTTTTTGAACGGCTTTTTTTCAGGACGGATGAAGATAAAACGATATGGAAAACATAGCAAGCGATAATCTCACCCGCCAAAACGCCCCCTTGCCTGCATTTTCGGTTATTATCGTTGCCGGGGGCAGCGGAAAAAGACTCAGCGCCGACACACCCAAACAATATATCACTATTGGCGGCCAGACAATCCTGCGCCATACGGTGACGCAATTTACCCGCTATTTTCAGCCTCACCACATTGTCACCGTGGTTCATCCTGACCATAAAATGCTCTATGAAGACGCGCTTTCGGGGCTAGAAGGCGTCATCACAGCGTTCTCAGGAGAAGAGAGATATAATAGTGTTTACAATGGCCTATTAGCAATAAATAATGCTAAAGATGATCATATTATTGTGGTGCATGATGCGGCGCGTCCTTTTATCGCCCCGCACCATATCGAAAACGTTATCCGCGCAGCGCACAAAAACGGTGCGGCAACCTTGGCTCTACCAGTCGCGAGTACGCTCAGACACCGGGACGGGCATTATGTTTCGCGGGACGGGCTGCATGAAATTCAAACCCCGCAGGTCTTTCATTATGCGTTGCTGAAACGCGCCCATGAGACATGCGAAAATCCCGCGCAATATACGGATGACAGCGCGATGGTTGCGGCGCTGGGCTATGAATCAACACTAGTGAATGGCGACCGGTCAAATTTTAAAATCACGCTGGCGGAGGATATCATATTGGCGGAACAGATTATCAAGGCGCAAACGCCACAAACCATCAAAGTCGGCAGTGGCTTTGATGTTCACGCCTTCGCCCCGCATACAGGCGCGCAGGACAGCATTATCTTGTGCGGGATAAAAATACCCGGCTGTCCGCCTCTGGCCGGGCATTCAGACGCCGATGTCGGGCTGCATGCTTTGACGGACGCCATCCTTGGCGCACTGGCGGCGGGCGATATCGGCCATCATTTTCCACCCTCCGACCCGCAATGGAAAGGCGCTTCAAGCGATATTTTCCTGCGCCATGCCGCAAAGATGGTCACAGACAGCAACGGCACAATCAACCATCTTGACCTGACCCTTATTTGCGAAAAACCGAAAATCGGCATTTACAGGGATAAAATGCGCGAAAAAATCGCCGCTATCTGCAACCTGTCCCCCGAATCTGTTAGCATCAAAGCAACGACGACGGAAAAGCTCGGCTTTACCGGACGCGAAGAAGGAATCGCCGCGCAGGCTACGGCAACTCTTTCGCTTCCCGCCGACCCGCGCTTGCCGCCAACGCCGCCAACAAAGCCATGAGCCATGCTGATTAATAAAGAGCTGATCGCCCGTATTGACCTCAAGCGCCCTTCAACATGGGTCGCCACATGGTTCGGGTGCGGCATGCTGCGGCCTGCACCGGGCACATGGGGAACGCTGGGCGCGATTCCCTTCGGTCTCGCGCTTTATGTGCTCGGCGGGTGGGGGCTGTTACTGGCGGCAACCATTGCCATCAGCCTGATCGGTTACTGGGCGGCGGATCGGTACGAGAAAATGACCGGCGAACATGATGCCGGCCCCGTGGTGATTGACGAAGTCGCCGGTATGTGGATCCCGATGATGCTGGCAGGCACAAATATTTTGTTGCTGATCGCGGCTTTTCTGCTGTTTCGCTTTTTTGACATCCTGAAACCGTGGCCGATTTCATGGTTCGACCAGCGCCCTGGCGCGTTCGGCGTCATGGCGGATGATATTGTTGCCGGCATTGCCGCGCTTGCTTGCTTGTGGGGTATTATGCATGTCTTCGCTGGCTGATGAGGTCTCTGAATTACTGCTACAAAAATCGCTTATGCTGGCGACAGCAGAATCCTGCACGGGCGGCCTGATCGCCAAGATCATTACTGACCGCGCCGGGTCGTCATCGCTGTTCGATTGCGGTTTTGTGACATATAGCAATGACTCCAAAATCGCCATGCTTGGCATTGATCCGGCCATTATCAATGATCACGGCGCCGTCAGCGCAGCCGTTGCCACCGCCATGGCAGAAGGCGCGCTGCGCCACAGCCGCGCCAATGTGACCCTTTCCTGCACCGGCATTGCCGGGCCATCGGGGGGCACAAAAGAAAAACCGGTCGGACTGGTTTATCTTGCGCTGGCGTCCCATAACAGCAAGACAACCGTCAAAAAACATAATTTTTCAGGAACCCGCGAAGAGATAAGGCAGAAAACAGCTCATGAAGCCTTGATTATGCTGCGGGACTATCTTCTGAGCTAGACCCGTAGAGATCTTTTGCTCTTTTTTCAAAGGACTCCACCATTTTTCTGACAAGTTTATCGAAAAAAACACCCATAAGATTTTGAAAAATCTTATTTTTAAACTCAAAATCAATATAGAAATCAATCACGCAACCGCCCTTTTCCTGTGGCAGGAACCGCCAGTGATTGGACAAATATTTCATCGGCCCGTCCAGATATTCAACATGGATATGATCCGGTCGCAAGGCCGTCACGCGGGATGTAAATTTTTCCCGCACCATTTTATAGCCAATCACAAGATCAGCATAAAAAACATGGCCTTCCCGTTTTTTAATACGGCTGGCGATGCACCAGGGCAGAAATACAGGATAAAGATCAACCGCCGCGACCAGATCAAAAAGCTGTTCAGGCGTATAGGGCAAGTAGCGCTGCTCGGCGTGGGTCGGCATGACACCTTCTACTCCGCCGCAGAGACGGCATCCTTTGCCAGCCGCGCATCCCGGACAGCGCGCAATGCTTCAAAATCATCCGCGGCGTGATAGCTCGACCGCGTCAGCGGGCTGGCAGAAACCATCAAAAACCCCTTGGCACGCGCCATTTTTTCAAGCTGGGCGAATTCTTCAGGCGTCCAGAAACGGGCAACGGGCGCATGTTTGGGGGTAGGCTGTAAATACTGGCCGATCGTAATGAAATCAATGCCCGCGGCACGCATATCATCCATAACCTGCCCGATTTCCTCTTTGGTTTCGCCAAGACCAACCATCATGCCGGATTTGGTAAATTGCGCCGGATCCACTTCCTTGACGCGCTGAAGCAGGCGCAGCGAACGAAAATATCGCGCACCGGGACGAATGGTCGGATAAAGGCGCGGCACGGTTTCCAGATTATGATTAAAAACGTCGGGGCGAGCGCGAATAACACGCTCGATCGCCGCCATATCACCCCGAAAATCACCGGGCAATATCTCGATCGTCGTCCCCGGCGCTTTGAAACGAATAGCAGCAATCGTTTTTTCAAAATGCTCAGCCCCGCCATCAGGCAGGTCATCCCGGTCCACTGCCGTCACAACGACATGCTTCAGACCCATCTGATGCACCGCGACCCCGACCCGCAAGGGCTCCATCTTATCAAGCGCCTGAGGCTTTCCGGTCGCAATATTGCAAAAAGAACAGGCGCGGGTGCATATTTCGCCCATAATCATGAATGTCGCATGCTTTTTTTCCCAGCACTCCCCGACATTCGGGCATCCGGCCTCTTCGCACACCGTGTTCAACTTGGCTTTATGAACGATCTCACGGGTTTCGTGATAAATTTTGCCTTGCGGCGCGCGCACGCGAATCCAGTCCGGCTTTTTTCCCATCGGCTGATCCGGGTTTTTCTGCTTTTCCGGATGGCGTCTGGCCTTATCCAGCAACTCCGCATTATAGGTCATCTAGATTATCATCCCCTGATTATGAGCTTTGCTTCTCCGGCCCGTTGCGTTTTTTTGACCGCTCGCGCTTATTAAGCCCGACCGCTTTCTTCGCATCATTTTTCAGCTTGTCAGCGTCGCTTTTAAACATGTCCTTAATGTCATCCCAGACCATCACCAGGCTAACACCGTATTTTTCTTCGATCTCCGGCAATTTCTCGGTGATCTTGTCACGAAAGAAATAAGCCAGACCGGCGAGAACCGCAAAAAATACAAAAACGCCAATAATAAAATTTATAAAAAAGCTCATTTTGACCTCTATCAGTACCGAACATTGCCAAAAATAGTACGCTTGGAATCCATCATAACAAATTCCGTATCGGATTAAAAATGGATCGCGCGCCCATAAGCGTCAAGGACGCTTTCATGCATCATTTCGGATAAGCTCGGATGAGCAAAAACCGTATGCATCAACTCGACTTCGGTTGTTTCTAGTGTTTTTGCGATCCCGAACCCCTGAATCATTTCCGTGACTTCGGCACCAATCATGTGCGCGCCCAAAAGCGCGCCGGTCTTTGCATCAAAAATCGTTTTGACCATTCCTTCCGGCTCGCCCATCGCGATTGCCTTGCCGTTACCCATAAAGGGGAAACGTCCGACTTTCAGCTCATAACCACGCTCTTTTGCGGCTTTTTCCGTCAACCCGACAGACGCCACTTGCGGCATGCAATAGGTACAGCCCGGTATATTGCTTTTATCCAGCGGATGCACATCCTTCTGCCCGGCGATCCTCTCAACGCAGATTACCCCTTCATGGCTGGCCTTGTGCGCCAGCCATGGCGCGCCAGTAACATCGCCGATCGCATAAATGCCCGGCTCATCCGTGCGCGACCATTCATCCGTCACAATATGACCGCGATCAATTTTGACTTTTGTCTTTTCCAGCCCCAGATTTTCGCTGTTCCCGACAATACCGACAGCCATAATCACCCGGTCAATTTTGACGGTTTCGGTCTTCCCGCCTGATTCGATATGCGCGGTGACATCGTTTGTGCCCTTATCAAGCTTGACGACCTTCGCGCCGGTGCGGATCTTCATACCCTGCTTTTCAAACTGTTTGCGCGCAAAGGCTGATATTTCTTCATCCTCGACCGGCAGGACACGATCCATAATCTCGACCACGGTGACATCTGCGCCCATATTGCGGTAAAAGCTGGCAAACTCAATGCCGATCGCACCGGAGCCAACCACCAGCAAGGATTTAGGCATGGCGTCCGGCACCATCGCTTCCTTATACGTCCAGACCAGCTTGCCGTCAGGCTCCAGCCCCGGCAGGCTGCGCGCCCGCGCGCCTGTGGCGATGATGATATGCTCCGCCCGCAGCGAAGCAACCGCCTTGCCGTCTTTTTCGACAGCGACGCTCTTGCTGCCGGCAATTTTTCCGAACCCGTCAAATACCGCTATCTTGTTCTTTTTCAGCAAATGCTGCACCCCGCCGGAGAGCTGCTTTGCGACCCCGCGTGACCTTTCGATTACTTTCTTAAAATCAAAAGAAAAGTCATTGATTTTAAATCCATACTGCCCTGCATGGTTGAGGAGGTGATTAATCTCGCTGCACCGTAAAAGCGCCTTGGTCGGGATGCATCCCCAGTTCAGGCAAATGCCACCCAGATGCGCGGATTCAACCAAAGCAGTCTTCATGCCCAACTGCGCCGCACGGATCGCCGCGACATAACCGCCCGGCCCGCCGCCAATCACCACAAGATCAAATTTTTCTTCGCTCATAACCGCCTTGATCGCTTGATTATAACAACATCGAAATCGGGTTTTCGATATATTGCCGCAGGATTTGCAGATACGCGGCTCCCACGGCGCCGTCAACAGCGCGGTGATCGACCGACAAAGTGCATTTCATGAAAGTGCCGATTTTAATCTCGCCACCATCGACATAAGGCTTTTCTTCCCCCGCCCCGACAGCCAGAATACAGGATTGAGGCGGGTTGATAATCGCCCCAAACTCGGGAACACCATACATGCCCAGATTAGACACGCTGAACGTGCCGCCCTGAAATTCCTCCGGCTTTAATTTCCCTTCACGCGCACGGCCAGCCAGATCCTTAACCTCTTCGGAAATCTGCCTCAGCCCTTTTGTCTCGGCTTTTTTGACAATCGGGGTGATCAGGCCGTTCGGGGTGGCGACAGCCACAGAAATATCAGCATGCGCAAACTGTAAAATCGCGCTATCCGTCCATGCCACATTCGCCTTGGGATAAGCATGAAGCGCGTTGGCACAGGCTTTAATGACAAAATCATTGACCGAAAGCTTATAAGCGCCATTTGCTTTATCATTAATGTCCTTGCGCGTTGCCAGCAACGTGTCAATACGGCATTCCACCGTCAGATAAAAATGCGGAACGGTTTGCTTTGATTCCAGCAAGCGCCGTGCAATCGTCCGGCGCACATTATCGTTAGGAATCTCGGTATAGGACATACCCAGCGCATCAGCCAGTTGCTTGGCATCGATACCACCGGAAGCAGGCGCAGAAGCAGGCTTTTGCGGCGGCGTAGATTGTGAGGACGGACGATGCGCCGGTGTGGCCGCGCCGCTTGTAATATCCGCCTTGACGATCCGCCCGCGCGGGCCGCTACCCTTGAGCGTCGCCAGATCAACTCCCTTCTCAGCCGCCAGACGACGTGCAAGGGGGGTAGCAAAAATTCTTTCCTGAGTCTGTCCGGTCATGGCCTCTACCCCTTATAACAAACATCTTTGGCCGCATGGACAATTTCGTCAATTTGCGGCAGGGCAAGCTGTTCGAGATTGGCAGCGTAAGGCAAAGGCACATCCGCCGCACAAACGCGGCGCACCGGCGCATCAAGATAATCAAAACCATGCTCCATGCAAAGCGCTGCAATCTCTGCACCGATCCCCGCAAATGGCCAGCCTTCTTCAACACTGATGATCCGGTTGGTCTTTTTAAGGCTTTCCAGCACTGTCCAGCGGTCAAGCGGGCGAATTGTCCGAAGATTGATCACCTCTGCCTCGATCCCTTCCTCAGCCAGTTTTTTAGCTGCCTCCAGAGACTTCCCGACCATAATCGAATAGGCCACGATTGTGACGTCTTTGCCTTCGCGCTCGATTTTTGCGCGCCCCAGCGGAATCGTAAAATCCTCATCGGTCGGCACAGCAAAGTTCTGGCCGTATAAAATTTCATTTTCGAGGAACATAACAGGGTTCGGGTCACGAATGGCAGCCTTCAAAAGCCCTTTCGCATCCGCCGCCGACCACGGCGCAACGACTTTCAGCCCCGGCACATGCGCGTACCAGCTTGCATAATCCTGACTATGCTGGGCGCCGACACGCGCTGCAGCGCCGTTAGGGCCACGGAACACAATCGGGCACCCCATTTGCCCGCCTGCCATGTAAAGCGTTTTCGCCGCAGAGTTAATAATCTGGTCAATCGCCTGCATCGCAAAATTCATCGTCATAAATTCGATCACCGGGCGCAAACCGTTAAACGCCGCGCCAACACCCAAACCGGCAAAGCCATGCTCGGTGATCGGCGTATCAATAACGCGCTTATCGCCAAATTCCTGCAACAGCCCTTGCGTCACTTTGTAAGCGCCCTGATATTCAGCAACTTCCTCGCCCATGACAAAGACCGTTTCATCACGGCGCATTTCTTCGGCCATCGCATCACGCAACGCTTCGCGAACGGTTTGATCCTGTGTGTTTTTCAGGAAGAGCGCTTCATCAAAAGGCACCGGCTCGATCACCTGTCCCTGCGCGTATAAAATATCACGATCTTCAACAATCTTGCCCTGTGGCTGGGTGGCTTCGGACTCCGATGACGCGGCCAGCGGTGCCGGCGCGGCAGGTTCGTCCGCAGGCGCAGACACCCCAGACGATGACGATGAGGACGCCGAAGATGAGTTACCAATCGCGCTTTCATCTTCTCCCTCTTCCAGCAAGACTGCGATCGGGGTATTGACGGCAACCCCTTCTGCGCCTTCTTCAATCAGAATCTTCCCGATCGTTCCTTCATCAACGGCCTCAACCTCCATTGTGGCCTTATCCGTCTCGATCTCGGCGATCACATCACCCGGTTCGACCTTATCACCAACGGACTTAACCCACTTGGCGAGCGTGCCTTCCGTCATGGTCGGGGACAAGGCAGGCATTAAAATTTCTACAGGCATGGGCTTATTCCTCCACCTTCACCAGCACATCCGTCCACAGCTCGGCCGGATCCGGTTCCGGGCTTTCCTGAGCAAAGGCAGCTGATTCATTAACAATGTCCTTGATCTCACGATCAATTGCTTTGATATCATCTTCGGCGATGCCTTGCTCATCCATCATCCGGCGCAATATCAATAACGGATCATGGCCGTCTTTATATTTCGACACTTCGTCCTTGCTGCGATATTTCGCCGGATCGGACATAGAATGACCGCGATAGCGATAAGTCATCATTTCAAGGATATAAGGTCCGTTGCCGCCGCGAATATAATCCAGCGCCTGCCGGGCGGCGTTCCTGACCGAGAACACATCCATACCGTCAACCTGTTCGCCGGGAATGCCGTATCCTTCGCCGCGACGATAAAGCGCCCCGGCCGCATGGCGATCAGCGCTCGTCCCCATGCCGTAACGATTATTTTCAATCACATATAAAACCGGCAATTTCCACAGCGCCGCCATGTTATAGCTTTCGGCGACCTGTCCCTGATTGGCGGCACCATCCCCCATATAAGCCATAGCCACACCGTTATCGCCTTTATATTTATGGGCAAAAGCCAGCCCCGTGCCGATTGGTACCTGCGCCCCGACAATGCCGTGGCCGCCGTAAAAATTCTTTTCCCGGCTGAACATATGCATCGACCCGCCCTTACCGCGCGAATAACCGCCACGGCGACCAGTCAACTCGGCCATAACGCCCTTGGGATCCATTCCACATGCCAGCATATGGCCGTGGTCACGATAGGCGGTGACAATTGAGTCCTGAGGCTCCTGCACCGACTGGATACCCGTCACAACCGCTTCCTGACCGATATAAAGATGGCAAAATCCGCCAATCAGCCCCATCCCGTATAATTGCCCGGCTTTTTCTTCAAAGCGGCGGATCAACAACATCTCGCGGTAAAACCGGGTCATCTCCTCGGCATCAGGCACCGGCGCACTGTTGGAAACGGTCTTCAAATCCGGTTTCTTTTTACTATCGCTCTTTTTCGCAGCCACAGGCATCTCCTTGATCCTTGCTTATATAGAGGCAGAGCCTATGTGCTACAACATTTTCAGGAAAGTTTCCAGAGCGTAATGATTTTGCAAAGCAGCAAAAATGCGCACCAGAGCGCCTACAAGCAAAGCTCCCGGCTTTTTTCAGGGAAAAAGCGGTGTCAGCGCAAACGCATCACCATCAAATCATCATCCCGCCCATACCCCAGAACGTAACGGACGCGCTCTTCGGCAAGATCCCGATCCATCGAGTCCGGCCGCATCATAACGACATGACGCTCAATCTGCTCGCGCGCGGCTTTTTCTGCCGCATGTGTAAAAGAAAGCGCAGCAATTTCATGCTCCAAAGTGACAAGCTTGATATAGCTTCGCTCACCCAGAAGCGCATGATAGGAGAAATAGCATATCAGGCACATCCCGATAATCGAGAACAGGTTTTGACGGATGATATAGCGCCGGGAGATAAGCTTTTTCATATCCCCATCGAATCATATGCGATTCGGCACGTCAACAGAAAAAATCAAGTAGAGTCAGTCACTTAAAGGTGAACGAAACCGGAACAAGAAAACTAAACAACTCTAATGACTCACTTTTTTGTCAACATAAAAAATCACGCGCCGAAATGTTTTACGCAGCTTTTTGTGCCTTGGCACCGGCTTTTTGCGCCTTGCCTCGCAAAACAGACCGTCCGGCATAACGTGCCTGCGGCCCCAGCATTTCTTCAATCCGCAAGAGCTGATTATATTTTGCGATCCGATCCGAGCGCGACAGGCTGCCGGTTTTAATCTGACCGGCATTTGTCGCCACCGCCAGATCGGCAATCGTTGCATCTTCGGTTTCACCGGAGCGATGCGAAATAACCACCCCGAAGGATGATTTTTGCGCCATTGTGACGGCTTCGAGCGTTTCCGTCAGTGTGCCGATCTGGTTCACCTTGACCAAAATCGCGTTTGCCGCCTCTTTTTCGATGCCCTGCGCCAATCGTGCCGGGTTGGTGACGAACAAATCATCGCCGACAATCTGCACTTTGTCGCCGATGGCACGGATCAGACTTTGCCAGCCATCCCAATCATCTTCGGCCATACCGTCTTCGATCGAGATAATCGGGTATCCCGCGCATAAATCCTCGTAATAGCGCACCATATCATCGGATGAGAGTGTTTTGCCTTCACCATCCAGGCAATATTTCCCGCCTTTGTAAAACTCTGTCGAGGCCGGATCCAGCGCCAGCATAACCTCATCCCCCGGCTTGTAACCGGCTTTTTCGATTGCCTTCATCACGTAATCCAGCGCCTCGATCGATGATTTAACCATCGGCGCAAAGCCGCCTTCATCGCCGACATTGGTATTATGCCCGGCAGCAGAGAGCTCTTTCTTCAGCGCATGGAAAATTTCAGCGCCGCACCGCACCGCATCGGAAAAACTATCAACCCCGACCGGCATAATCATGAATTCCTGAAAATCGACAGGGTTGTCGGCATGCGCCCCGCCATTGATGATATTCATCATCGGCACCGGCAATGTATGAGCATAAGCCCCGCCCAGATAGCGCCAAAGCGGCAGATCAAGCTCATCCGCCATCGCATGCGCCACTGCCAGCGACACGCCCAGAACGGCATTCGCGCCAAGCTTTGATTTATTCGACGTACCATCCAGCGCCAGCATAGCCTGATCGATATGGATTTGTTCCTCAGCCTCCAGCCCGCACAAAGCTTCGAAGATCGTGGTATTGACGTTTTCAACCGCTTTTTCAACACCTTTGCCACCATAAACCGATTGGTCGCCATCCCGCAGCTCGACCGCCTCATAAGCGCCTGTCGAAGCGCCGGACGGAACCGCTGCGCGGCCTGATGCGCCGCTTTCCAGCAAAACATCAACCTCAACCGTAGGGTTTCCACGACTATCCAGAATTTGACGACCGATAATGTCGATAATTGCGCTCATGACAAACATCCTTTCGATAACAACAATCGATCGGGTTTTATCACGGCTCTGCCCGTCATGCCAAATGAAAATAACAGGACAAGCCCCGCTTTGCAGGATACAAAGAAATAATCGCAGGAAAAATCAGCGCAGCGCGGAAAGGGTCAGACTTTCTGATCCACATTCTGGCCTTTATTCGGGTCAGGCTCAATTTTAAGAAGCGAACTTGCTAGCTGGCGCGGTGATTTTTGCGCCCGCAGCGCCAAAATCTGCTTTTGCATGTCTTCGATTGTATAGCCCGCGCCGGTCGTGGATGAAAACAAAGCGTTCATATTTCCGCGCGACTGGGAAAGATACTGGTTCGTCAGCCCTCTGGCACGCGCAGATAACCCCGGCGCACCGGGAGGTGCCAAGCCGCGGCCTGCTTCCAATATCCCAAGAGAAATAACCTGTGATGCATCAGCTCCGGATGTCAGCATAAGAACTCCTTTCTTATACGCATATCATAACAAATTATAACGCGAAAAGATAGACGAATCGTTAAAAGGCCGCGTGTATCCCAAGGCGGCGCGCCCAGGGTCAGAGCCTAGTCGATCTGCACAAGATCCATGGATTTAACCAGATCGTCAACCGCCTTGGCTTGCCGCAGAAAAACCTCAAGGCTGGCATAAGGCAACGCCGACGGGCCATCGCATTTTGCCTGATCCGGGTCGTCATAGGCTTCGATAAAAACGCCGGCGATTCCAATCCCCAAAACCGCACGGGTCAGGTCGGGAACCAGCGCGCGCCGCCCCCCGGACGCTTCGCTGCCCGGCAGGCGCATTTGCGAGGCATGAACCGTGTCACAAATAACTGGAACGCCGCCGCTGACATCTTTCATCACGCCGAACGCCATCGGGTCAACGACCAGGTTATCATAGCCGAAACAATGACCGCGCTCGCAGATAATCAGCCGGTCATTGCCGCATTCGCGGAATTTATCTACCACATTGCCGATCTGGTACGGCGACATGAATTGCGGCTTTTTAATATTCACACATGCGCCGGTTTTGGATATGGCGGTCACCAGATCCGTCTGACGCGCCAGAAAGGCCGGAATTTGCAAAATATCAACCACCTCGGCGACCGGCGCGCATTGCTCTTGCTCATGCACGTCGGTAATGATTGCCGCGCCGAACGTTTCTTTGACCTTGCGGAATATCCGCAGCCCCTCATCCAGCCCGACCCCGCGATAGCTATGAATGCTCGACCGGTTTGCCTTGTCAAAACTTGCCTTGAAAATATAGGGAATCCCAAGCTTGTCGGTGATCGTCTTATAGGTTTCAACGGCTCTGAGCGTAATATCTTCGCTCTCCAGCACGTTCAACCCGCCAAACAGCACAAAAGGCCTGTCATTGGCGATGCGGATATCCTTGCCGATCTGAACCGTTTTCATGGGCGTCATACCAATCTGGATTGTTCAAGCGCGGCGCGGATAAAGGACACAAAAAGCGGATGCGGGTCAAACGGCTTTGATTTCAATTCCGGGTGAAACTGCACCCCGATGAACCACGGATGATCTTTATATTCGACAATCTCCGGCAACGTCCCGTCCGGCGACATGCCTGAGAATAAAAGTCCTTTTTCTTCAAGCCCGTCTTTGAAATTGATATTGACTTCATAACGATGGCGGTGACGCTCGCTGATCTCTTTTGACCCGTAAATGGACGCCACTTTGCTACCCGCGACCAGCCGTGCCGGATACGCACCCAGACGCATCGTGCCGCCCATATCATCATTCGCATGACGCGCTTCTTTGACTTCGCCGCGCTGCCATTCGGTCATCAGCCCGACAACCGCATTGTCACATGGCCCGAATTCCGTTGAATTAGCGCGGTCATAGCCCAGCAAGTTCCGCGCCGCCTCAATGACCGCCATTTGCATCCCGAAACAGATCCCAAAATAAGGCACCTTGCGTTCCCGCGCAAAACGCGCCGCCTCGATCTTGCCTTCCGCGCCGCGCTCGCCAAAGCCTCCCGGCACCAAAATGCCGTTGACCCCTTCGAGATAGCTTGACGTGTTTTCTTTTTCAAAGACGGTGGATTCAATGAACTGCATATCCACCTTGACATTATTGGCAATCCCGCCATGAACCAGCGCTTCATTAAGGGATTTATAGCTGTCCGCCAGATTGGTATATTTACCGACAACGGCAATTTTAACAGTGCTTTCCGGCTCTTTGATCCGGTGGACGATGTCCTGCCAGACTTTCAAATCGGGTTTTTTAGCCTTGTCCAGCAACCCGAAACAATCCAGAACCTGCTCGTCCAGCCCTTCAGCGTGATAGCTGAGCGGCACCTCGTAAATCGTCGCCACATCAAGCGCCGGTATCACTTTTTCTTCGTCAATATTGCAAAAGAGCGCAATCTTGCGAAGCTCGTCCTGTTCGATCGGGCGATCGGCACGGCACAACAATATGCGCGGGCGAATTCCAGCACTCATCAACTCCTTGACGGAATGCTGGGTCGGTTTGGTTTTCAACTCGCCCGCCGCCGGAATATAAGGCAACAAGGTCACATGAACAAACAAGGCGCGCTCACGCCCCATTTCATTGCCAAACTGGCGAATAGCCTCCAAAAACGGCAGACTCTCAATATCCCCGACCGTGCCGCCAATCTCACACAGGACGAAATCGGCGCTGCCGTCTTTTTCACGGATAAAATCCTTAATCTCGTCCGTAATGTGGGGGATGACCTGAATGGTTGCCCCCAGATAATCGCCGCGGCGCTCTTTTTGCAGGACATTTGTGTAAATCCGGCCGGTGGTGATGTTGTCTGTCTGCACCGCCGGGCGACCTGTAAAGCGTTCGTAATGACCAAGATCAAGATCCGTCTCGGCGCCGTCATCGGTTACATAAACCTCGCCGTGCTGGAACGGGCTCATCGTGCCTGGATCAACATTCAGATAAGGATCAAGCTTGCATAAACGGACGCTGTAACCGCGCGCCTGAAGCAACGCGCCAAGGGCGGCGGAGCCGAGGCCCTTCCCAAGGGAAGAAACAACGCCGCCGGTGATAAAAATAAATCGTGTCATTGATACTTACTCTTCGAGGGGAACGCTCGGCCTTTCCAGGGGAACCTCAACATCGTCAGGCCCCAGATCCTGCAGCACAACCATGCCCGACGCATCCCGTTCCAGCGCGTCGATAAGGCTCGGCGCACGGGCGTGTCCGCCCGCGAGAATGCCCAAAACAAGGCTGGTAACAAAAAAACATCCGGCGCAAATGGCCGTGGCGCGCGTCAGCGCACTGGCCGTTCCGCCCGGCGAGGCCAGCCCGCCCAGACCGGCATTGCCGCCGATCCCCAGGCCACCGCCTTCCGAACGCTGTAACAGCACCAGCGCAATAATCGCCAGCGCCAGAACCAGATGAATGATCAGAACGATCTGTGCCATAATCTAGACTGCCTTTGCTATCCCTATAAAGTCCCCTGCCTTGAGGCTTGCACCGCCAATCAGCGCACCATCGACATTCTCAATTGTCAAAAGCGCCGCCGCATTATCAGGCTTTACCGAACCGCCGTACAAAATACGCATCTTCCCGAAATCTTCAAGCTTTTCTTGCAGTTTTTCCCAAATAAAGCGGTGCATGGCTTCTACATCCTGCGGTGTCGCGCTTTTTCCCGTCCCGATCGCCCATACAGGTTCATAGGCAATCACGGTATTGGACGCATCAGCCCCTGCAGGCAACGACCCGGCAAGCTGCCCGGCAACGACATTAAATGCCTCACCCGCGTCACGTTCGGACTCCTGTTCGCCCACACATATTATTGTCACCAGCCCCCAATCATGGGCATGCTTTGCCTTAGCCTGCACCAGTGCGCTTGTTTCGCCGTGAATGGTGCGGCGTTCGGAATGGCCTAAAATCACGTAATCGCATCCCGCATCTTTCAGCATCGGCGCGGCAATATCACCGGTATAAGCGCCTTTTTCAAATGCCGCGCAATCCTGACCGCCAACGGCAAGCGGTGCGCCCTGCTTTGTCACGGCCTGCCGGACGGCGGGAATATGCACCGCCGGCGGACATACCAGAAAATCGCATCTATCGCCCAGCGCAGGAGAGCCCGCCAGCGCATCGCCAATATCCTGCGCAAGGCTCATCGCGCTTTGGGTCGTGCCGTTCATTTTCCAGTTTCCGGCAATCAGCTTTTTGAGCGCCATCTGATCATCTCCTTATTTCCGTCCGGCTCACCATAATGATCCGTGCATATAAATGCAATCCACTGTTGCCCCGTTGCACACAGCGTTTTATAGTGCGTGTCGCATTTTATGTTTTTGGTCTTTTTTGGGGATCGTATAAAGAAGGGGCTACCACTATGCTGACCGCAATGCGCGAAGGCGCAAGATCCGGATTTTTGAGAATTATCCTGTTCGGTTTTATGGGCATGGCCGTTTTCGGTCTTGTGCTGATGGATGTCGGCGGCTTTTTCCGCGGCGGGGTTGCCAGCACCACGGTCGCCGAGATACAGGGGCAGGAACTGTCCCTGACGACCTTTGACCAGACCGTGCGAAACACGCTGGCGCAACAGGGAATTGATACACAGACCGCCTATCATCTGGGACTGATCGGCCAGCTTTTGCAAAGTGAAATAACACGGAATGTCCTGTACGGTGCCGCCCGGGATCAAGGCTTGATTGTCAGCGATGAAACCGTCGCCCGCCAGATTAACAGCATCATCACGCCGATGATCAGCGAAGATATGACCCGCGCACAGGCGCTGGAGATGCTAATGCGGTATCAGGGGTTAAGCGAAGGGGCGCTGGTACAATCGATCCGCACGGAAATGACCAATACGATCCTTCGTAACGCTTTACAGCTTGCCGCAGAGCCAGCCGGAAAGCGGGAAGCGCGCCACCTTTACCTTTATGAAAACGAAGCGCGGGATATTTCCTATGTCCTGCTGCGCGATGCGGATATAAGCGCCCTTCCCGACTCATCGGATGATATACTGAAAGCCTTTTATCAGGCCGGGCGCGAACGCTACGCCGTGCCGGAGATGCGCGGCTTTACGGTTGCCGTCCTCGACCGCAAGGCGCTGGAGGAAAGCATCGAGATTGATGATTCCGAACTGCGCCAGATATATGAGGATGAAATTGCCGATTTTTCCTATCCTGAGCGCCGCAAGGTTCTGCAAGCTGTTTTCGATAGCGAGTCGCAGGCAAGCAGCGCGCTGAGCAAAATACGCGGCGATATGTCTTTGGAAGACGCCGCGCGCGATGTCACCGGCGCAGGCAACGCCTATCTTGGCGCCGGTACGTTTGAGCGCGAAGGATTAATTACGGAGATTGGCGATGCTGTTTTCACCGCCGAGAGCAATGCGAAAATCGGCCCCGTACAATCAGCGCTGGGCTGGCATGTGCTGACGCTCGAAGCCATCGAAGAGCCACGGGTCAGGGCATTTGAAGAAGTGCGCGAATCGCTGGAACGTGAGATCCGGCAGGCACAGCTTTACGAATATATGTTTTCCATGGCCAACACGATTGACGACCAGCTTGCCGGCGGCACCCCGCTTGAAGAGATCAGCGATTTGACCCTTACGAAGATCGCACCGGTACGTGCCGACGGATCCACTGCCGATGATCGTGACGGGATCACGTCATTCAGCAACGATCAAAGCGACATACTAGCAATGGCTTTCGACCTTATGGAAGGCGAAACCGGGCCGGTTATCGAACTGCATGACGGCCGTTTTGCCGCCATTCGGATTGATGAGATCATCCCGCGCCGCTACAAAGACTTTGAAGAGGTGCGCGAAGAGATTGAAACCGCATGGATCACTGATCAGCGCCAGTCCGCCAACCGCAATCGCGCAGTGGATTTCCTCAACAGCCTGCAAAACGGGGAAAAGACTCTGGATCAAGTCGCATCCGGGGCGCAAAGGCAGGTCAAAAACATGTCATTGATCCGCAAGGAAGCACCCGGTGAGCCATTCAGCCGCAATGCGCGTGATATTTTCTTTAACCTGCTGGAAGGCGATTATGCGATGGCGCCGACAGAAGGCGGCATTTTGATTGGTCAGGTAACGCGGGTCACGATGCCGGAAGAGCCGGAAGATATTGCATCAGAAACTGCGGATTTTCAGGCTCTGCTGGATCACCTGGAAAGCGACAACCGCGCCGAGGCCACGCAGATTTACACCAAATTGATGGAAGATCGTTTCCGGGT
>SKGD01000037.1 GCA_007117665.1 Alphaproteobacteria bacterium | reverse complement strand
TTTGATGATTTGTTCGGCTGTATAACGTTTGCCTCGGCTCATAATCAGTCTCCTTTCTTAAAGACGATAATAAACCGAAAACTAACTTAAAACATGGACCGATTTTCGGGGGCAAGGCCAGGGCGGATAAAAAAACGTGCCGGCGTAGGGTTCTTCCTGACGGCCGGCACGTTCGGTTATATCTGCGTTTTAACCCCTTCTGGATCCGGTATCCGCAGATTGCAACAATGGTGTCATTAACGCAGACGCAGGAGTTCTTCTGTCATCTGGTCAACTGTGTTGATCACCCTTGTGTTCGCACTGAACGAGCGTTGGCTGACGATAAGCTTCGCAAATTCGTCGGCCAGATCGACATTTGATGATTCAATAGTCGATGGCTCGATAAAGCCTGCCCCGCCGGTTCCGGCGCGGCGCAGGTTATCTTCTCCCGATTCGGACGTTTTGGCATAAGCCGTGCCGGATACTTCCTGCAGGCCGTTAATATTAGCAAACGTCACGAGCGGTATCTGGTACAGGTCAGCGGTGGCGCCGTTCGAGAATCGGGCGACAACCTTGCCGTCCCGGGTCAGTTCAACGCCTGTCCGCAAGCCAAGCTCGGCACCGTTCTGGTCGGAAAAAATCACGTCATAATTTCCTGAGAACTGGCTAAAGCGTTCGATGTTGATGTCGATATTTTGCGGATTGGATCCGTTGCCCCAGTTGATCTGGGTCAGTTCAATATCAATATCGCCGTCCGCATCGCGGATGGCATTCAGCCCGCCATCACCGCTGAAGTTCACCATGCCGCGATTAAGGCTCGTGCCGTCAGGATGACGGATATTAATCTGCCACCAGCCACGATTATTATATTGCGGATCGCCCGGCAGGAATTGCGGGGCAGGGTAATCACCGCTGCTATAAGGTGGTGTGTCGCCCGGCCCGCCATTGGCATATTCGGGACCCGACATATCGTTTGATTCGTAAACGCCATCCGTCAGCCCCAGCCCGGTCAGCGGTGTGCCGGCCGTGTTGGTCAGTTCGATGAACTGTGCCGCGCCGCCCAGAAACTCTGTGCGCTGGATTACAAGCTCACCATCATTGCCCAAAAAGGCCTGTGCGCCGGGAACGTTGTTATTAATGTGGCTGATAATGTCGTTAACATTGGTCACACCGATGTTGCCCGGCGTGACAACGCCGTCATTATCGACTTCAAACGTGACCGGTGCGCCGCCATCAACCGAAAGTTCAAACTGGGAGCCGTTCGTCAGTCCCAGATCCTCGACCAGGCGATCCGTCGCAAGAATATTCCGTATCGTACCGGCAGCCGTGCCTTGCGGGCCGAACGTTTTGGTATATTCCATTGTCAGAACCTGCGGCGAGCCAAGAGAGTCAAACACGGTAATGCCGCGCGTAAAGTTTGGCGCATCCGTCAGGGCATTTGCCAGTGTCGTGTCGACTTCATCGGCATTCAGGTTAATGGCAAGCTCGGCGGATGAGGTTGGCCGCGTCAGGCCACCCAGAAATGCCACGTTAACCGGCACAAGCGAAATTGAATCGCCCTGGTTGGCCGGCAGATTGCCCGCTGAATCAAGCGGCCATGCATACAGGACAAACCCGGCTGTATTCCGCAAAAGCCCCTGATTATCTTCCGAAAACGACCCGCTGCGTGTGTACAGGAATTCCTGTCCGGCTTGTGTCGAACGCTTGACCGGGAACATGCCATTGCCGGAGATCGCGCCGTCAGTGCCGGATCCGGTTTGCTGGATGGCACCTTGCTGGTCAACCTTCTGAACCCGGTTTGTGGATACTGTGCCGGGGGAATAGCGCGAAGACCGTCCTTCCGTTGTGACAAGGCTATAGAACGAAGCCTCGGAACGTTTAAAGCCGACTGTATTCACGTTGGCGATGTTGTTGGCGATCATGGCCGTGGATTGCGATTGCGCGCCAAGACCCGATACGCCTGTAAAAAGTGATCCAAATAGTGTCATGTTACGTCTCCTTTACTTACTCAAAAAAAAGTCTGGTTTTGGTTATGTTTGCTGTGGGGGGTGAAACTCTCATCATTGTCTCCTTAACGCTTGAGCGATCGCAAAAGCTCGGTCATTTCATCGACCGTGTTGACAACGCGTGAATTGGCGCTGAAGGCGCGCTGGCTGACAATAAGCTTGGCAAATTCATTGGCCAGATCGACATTGGCATTTTCCAGCGCCGCACTTTGCAGGGTTCCCGTTCCGCCTTCACCGGGGACTTCCAGAATCATCTCGCCGGCATCTGCTGTCATGGCAAAGGCCGTTCCGCTGATGCTTTTAAGCCCGTCAGGATTGGTAAAGCTCGCCAGCGGAATCTGGAACAGGTCGATACTGGCGCCATTGCTGAATTTTCCGACGACGCGGCCTTCGCGGCTGATCTCTATATTTGTCAGCGTACCAGGCGCGGCACCGTTTTGTTCGGCGAATGTGACGCTGTAATCACCGGCATATTGCTGGAACCCGCCAATATCGACGTTAATTGCGGTTTCATCGCCATTGATGGCATTGTCAAAATTGATCGTACCCAAAGACAGCATAATGTTGCCGTTACTGCCCGGTGTGGCGTTGAGCGTTCCGTTTCCGTCAAAATTGATCAGTCCTTTGCTGATCTCAACCATGGCCGGGTTGGGGGCGTTGGGGTTTGCGGGGTCGGGGATTTTAACGCTCACCTCCCACCAGCCGTAAGGGTTCGGCGTATCCGTATCGGCAAAATCCGGAAAATCGCTCTGGTTGGGGTTGGCTGCACCATTCGCCGTGATGTCGGCCATCGGGCTATAGACCAGCGGTGTCCCCGGATTCACCGTATCGGCTGCGAAATTCAGGCCTGTCGCACCTGTGACAGACGCGTCTGCGGCGCTCAGGTCAAGCTCTGCGGAGGGATCGGTCGCCCGAATAACCATGCGCCCTTGTGCATTCAGATGCGCGTCAAATACACGGTTTCCACCGCCATTTGTGAAATTGTTAATCTGGTTGATGACATCGCGCACAGTCATATCCGGCGCGATTGGCACGGTCAGCGTATCGCCGCCGGCACTTAAGACAAGCTGGTCGCCGGCGGTGATGCCCGGCGTGGGCCCGCCGGGATTATCCGCCAGCACATCGCTGGCATTCATCGGCAGGCTGTTATTGGTTGTCGCATAAGCCATCGGCCCGGTAATCTTGCGATATTCAAATTGCAGGTTACGCGGCGTGCCGTTACCGTCATAAACGGTGATAGCGCGTGAGAAATGTGCTTCTTCGTTGGTAACGGGCAGGGTACCACCGGCAATCTGCGGATTGATCGGTTGCTGGGAAGAATCCAGATTCATCATTAATGTCGCCCGCGTGGTCGGCAAGGGCACGGCATTCAATTCGGCGATATTGATGGGCTGGACGCTGCTTAGCCCCATACCGGACGATACATTGCCGGACTCGTCAATCGGCCAGCCATGCAGGTAAAAGCCTGACGTGTTCCGCAAATAACCCTGATTATCGGGCATGAACGAACCGTTGCGGGTAAACAGGTAGTCACCGCCTGCTGCGGGGTTTTGCGAGACAACGAAAAAGCCGTTTCCGGCAATGCCGACATCTGTCATGGATGATGTCTGCATGATTTGGCCCTGTTGGCTGATCCGGGCGACTTCGGTGGCGATCACTGCGCCATGCGAGAAATTATTGGGCTTTGTCTTGTTTGCGACAATATCGGCAAAGGCCGTGTCGGACCGTTTATAGCCGACCGTGTTCAGGTTGGCGATATTGGTCGATATCATGCCCGTTGCCTTGGACTGGGCATTCATGCCTGATACGCCTGTATATAATGACTCAAACAAACTCATGACAAACCTCTTGCTCCATCATTTCCTTTTTATTTACGCGTCGCCGTCAGGATCGGGATCGGGATTCAAGTCGGGGTCGATCTCAATATCAACGGATGGTGATCCGGGCAGTTTCGCGTTAATAACCTGTCCCAGCGGCACGGCACGTTCGCCGACCAGCAGGAAAACCATGCCGTTTTGCGATTCAATGCCGCTGACATTGCCGGAAACGGCGGTTGCTTTTTCAATATTCTGGCCTTCACTGTCAAAGGCATCGATGACGATCTTATAAGTGCCGGACTCTACTTTTCCGCCTCCCAGATGATCACCGTTCCATGTGACTCTTTGTGTGC
The DNA here is from genome assembly GCA_007117665.1 of Alphaproteobacteria bacterium. Lineage (GTDB taxonomy): Bacteria > Pseudomonadota > Alphaproteobacteria > Micavibrionales > Micavibrionaceae > UM-FILTER-47-13. The sequence goes on along the minus strand of SKGD01000037.1, from coordinate 5,375 downwards.
CGGGCGCGGTCGGGGCGGCGGTCGTGTAAATCAGGTTATTCGCTTCGTCATAAATATTCATCGTGACCTGCCGCGCTTCTTTCTCCAGCGCATAGCTGATCTCGATTGGCGTATCGCCGTCATAATAGGCTTCGCCGCTCATATAGTTGATGTCCAGCCCGACATAGCCCAGCGCCATACCGGCGGCGCTGCCGATCTGCAGGCTGACCAGATCATCTAGCTTCTGGTTGGTGTTAATGGCTTGCTCGACCTGGCTGAACTGCACAAGCTGGTTGGTAAATTCCGTTGAATCCATGGGGTTCAGCGGATCCTGATTTTGTAGCTGTGTCGTCAGCAAGACCAGAAACTGGTTGAAATCTTCGGCCAGTTGCGCCCCTTGCATTTCGGTTCTCTGGGCATTATTGGCAGCGCCCATCAATGTTACGTCTCCGACCATTTTTTTGCTCCTTTATCTTTGATGTCCGGTTCAGACCAGCAGGTCATAACGCGTCAGTCCGCTTTCGGGATCGACAAACCAGTTCATCGTTGTTTCAATAATTTCGGTATCATCGGCGTCATCCTTATCCGCGTGGTCGCCGCCGCCGGCATGACCGTTCTGGTCTTTTTGCCCGTGATCGAACAAGTGACCGTCATCGGCCAGTTCAAAACTCAGCCCGCCTTCGGCGTCCAGCCCGGCATCCTGCAGGGTACGCTCCAATGTCTGCGCGTCGCGTTGTAACATCAGATATGTCTCCGGGCGCTCGACCAGCATATGCGCCTTCAGCGTCTTGTCGCCGCCGAAACTCATAACGATCCGCACGCGCCCCAGCTCCGGCGGTTCCAGGTGCAGCGTAATATTGCGCTGCTCTCCGCTTTGTGCGGCCTTGCTGATGGTCGCGGCAACGCTCTGGGTGGCGGGGTGGGGCGCGGTTGCATGGGCAGCATGCGCCATAACGCTGGTCAGTTGCGCGATGCTCTGGGATAAAGGCTGGCTTCCCTGAGCCGCACTGAACGATGCCATGTCAAACCCGTCCGGGAAAATATCTGCCAGCGCAAAAGCAAGCGAAAGGCCGTCACTGGCGGCGACCGGTAAAGCGGTCATGGCGCTGTTTCCGGCGGTGGCGGGCGGCATGATGTCGCGGCGTTCGCCGGTGCCGGGTAATGTTTGCTCCATCGCTTTGCCTTGTGCGCGTTCCAGAACGCGCAGCACGCCGTCAAAATCACCTTCTTCAAAGAACACATTGCCTTCGTCACTCGCACCGGCATTGCCGATCACCAGATCATTCAGGCGCATGGCCATATTCTTGTCGCCGCTGCTTTTGCTGTCCTGACCGGAGAGCAGGGAGGATGACTGTTTCGCGGGGGATTTGTCGATGGCGACAACGCCGCGCGGCACGAATAATATATCTTTGCCGGATGGTGGCGGCATGATTTTCACCAGCCCGGCCATCAGCATGCCGTCATCGGGAGCGTCTTTTGCCAGACGTTCGAGAATATCGGTTATCTCTTCAATGCTCAGGCCGCTGGCAATCAGGATGTTATCGCCGTCTGGCGCGGATGTTTTTTCCGGAATGCCTTTCAAAAGCGATTTCAAGATATCGCCGTAACGTTTCTCCGCCGATGCTTTGCTTATGCTGTCTGCCGGCGTTTTCGTGGTCACGACCAGCTTTTCGGCGAGTTCCGGATGTTGTTCGAGGATATCCCGGATCATGTCCCGAATGCTTCCGCTATCCGTCAGCTCTATAGCCTCCGGGTCGATGCCTGTTTCTATGGCCAGTTGCGTGGCCAGCGATGCCAGCAAGGCCTGATCCGTCTCATCGGGGGCGGGCTTGTTCATTAGCGATTCAATAAGCGCATGCTTGTCTTTTTGCGCGGAAGCTTTGTCCCGCAGCGTTACCGCCGTTTTTTCGGCGTGCGCCTCGCCGTCTTCGATCGTCAGGCGGGCAAACAGCATATCCATGAAACTCATGCCCGGGGCGATGCCCATAATGCCGGATCCGGCAGCCAGCGCTTTTATCTGCGCCGGGTTTCCAGTTGCCTGTCCGGTTTGCCGGGTATGAAAATGCGTGATGTCCATGATGATGATCCTTTTATGTCTCAGGCTTCTTCACTCAATCCCAGCGATACGGGGCGTTCGTTCTTATGCAGGTTTCCACCGGCGCCGTAAGGGACGTTTTTGGCCTGTACCGCTTCGCGGGCGGTTGTCATGACCCGATCGTTCAGCCGGTCAATGCTGCGGCGGAACCGGTCAAGCGCCTTGAGATTTTCGCTCATGATGCCGGAAAACTCTTCCTGCCTGCCGGCCAGTTCCTGCTTCAAGGCCTCGTCAATATGAACAAGGTCGCTTTTCCGTTCCAGCAACTGCCGCGCCCCGACCTGATAACGGCGGGCTTCGGTGATCTTGCGATCCTGTAGTGCCAGAAAACGCTTGGTGTCGGCCTGGCCGAGTGCCTGATTTTCCTCGACATAAATGTCACGCAGCGTGTCAATCGTTTGCATCATTTGCTGCATGGCTTTGTTAGGGTCGCCGGACAGGATGAAATCCGCGGCGGGGTAATCGTTGTGCAATGTCTGATCGGTTGTCATTTTTGACTCTCCTCCTGAATTCTGATGAGTTCCGTCTTGACGAATTCGGCAATGCCGATGCCGCCGCGTTCGGCAATAATCTTGCCGTATTCCTGTATCAACATGCCGTGAAAGACTTCTTCGCCACGTCCGCCGCCAAAGAGCGGATCAGGCTTAAGGCCTTCAAACATCGGCTTGATCATTTCAGCCAGAAACACCGCCTCGAAATCTTTTGCGGCTTCTTCGATTTGTGCAAAATTCTCGACTTTTCCGGCTATGCTTTCCAGATTTGCCTTTTGCGCTATCTGTTGGCGGGCGGCTTGCATTAAAGCCAGATCGCTATTGCCGTGGATGATGTTGTTCATGGTTTTATCTCCATGCGTCCTTTCAATATTCCTTACATTGTCTGGATCTCGGCCTGCAGCGCACCTGCGGCTTTGATCGCCTGTAAAATCGTGATCGTATCGCGCGGCGCAACGCCCAGCCTGTTGAGTCCCGTCACCAGATCCTGAAGGGTGACACCGGTCTCCAAAATGCCCAGCTTGACATCCTCTCCGGCATTGACCTCCAGCTCGGTGCGCGGCACAACAACAGTCTGGCCTTGCGGTGAGAAGGGGTTAGGTTGCGATACTTGCGGTGTTTCGGTGATGCGGATGGTCAGCGTCCCCTGTGCGATGGCGACGGTACTGATCCGCACATCAGACCCCATGACAATCACGCCGGAACGTTCGTCAATGACAACGCGGGCGGGCTGGTCGGGGCGCACGGGAAGCTGCTCGATGTCGGTAATCAGATCGACAATCGTGCCGCGAAAGCCCGATGGCATGCTTAATTTGACGCTGGCCGAATTTTCCGGCGTGGCCACATCGCTGGACAAAAATCCGTTAATTGCCCGTGCGATGCGGCGTGCCGTTGTGAAATCGGGGTTACGCAGTGCCAGTCTTATTTCCTGAAAATCGGTCAGGGCAAAGTCAATCTCGCGCTCGACAATGCCGCCTTCGGGGATGCGTCCTGCGGTGGGGGTGTTGCGAACGAATGTCGCACCCGCGCCTTCGGCCGAGAACCCGGCAATATTGACCGGCCCCTGCGCAACGGCGTAAACCTCGCCGTCAGCCGCAATAAGCGGCGTCACCAAAAGCGTCCCGCCTTGCAGGCTGTCGGAATCGCCGATGGTCGCCACCGAAACATCGATGCGCGATCCCTGATTGGCGAAAGGCGGCAGGGTTGCCGTGACCATGACGGCGGCGACGTTGCCGGTATTCAGATTTTGTCCGCGGACGTTAACGCCCAGCCGTTCCAGCATGGCGATCATGCTCTGTTCGGTGAAGGGCGAGTTATTAAGACTGTCGCCTGTGCCGTTCAGGCCGACGACAAGGCCGTACCCGACAAGCTGGTTGTCCCGCACGCCTTCAATATTGACAATATCCTTGATGCGGGTCGTTTTGGCATCGGCCATGCAGGGCAGCGCTATCAAAAACGCCATAAAGGCTGTCAGCGCCAGTCCTGATTGTTTGATCCGTCCGAACATGTTTTTCACCAGTTGTGCAAAGTTATTTTTATCCGTTATCTTCTTTGCGAAAATCATGCCAACGCATATTTTTGTTTATTTTCAATATGATGGATTGGTTGAGATGTGGTTTCTGAGCCTGTTGCCCAAGGGGCAGCGCACATTTTTTGCCATGCGGGGCGGCAATTTTTTCCTCTCGCTTGACGCCCCCCATATAGGCAGTGATAGAATGGAACTTGTATTAGGGAAGGGTATTTCCATGAAAATCGAAGGCACCGGAAAATCGTCACAGACCGGTCAGGCGAAAAAGAAAGACAAGGCTTCAGGCTCCGGCGGTGCTTTCGGGGATATGCTGGCCAGCGGGGCAAGCGGTGCGGAACGATCCTCCGGGGCGCAATCCGTGACGCGGGTCGATGCGCTTTTATCCGTCCAGGCAGCCGAAGACCCGACCGAACGCGCCGCAAAAAAGCGGATGCGCGGCCGTGCCGACCAGATTTTGGGGGAGCTGGACAAAATCCGACTCGGCCTTTTGACCGGCACATTGACGGTGGGCGATGTCATTAATGTGGCCGATGTGGTCGCATCACACCGTGAAAAGATTATGGATCCCAGATTATCCGGCATATTGGACGAGATAGACCTGCGCGCGCAGGTCGAAATTGCCAAGATGCGCCGCGCTATGGATAAATCTGCCTGATCGGGAGATTTGCCCTTGCCAAGGTGATGGGTAAAATTTATATTTCCAACGCTTTAGATGATATTTTTTTTAAGAGGTATATAAGCATGGCCAGCCCCGCTAGCGTTCTTGTCCCGCCGGATTACGACCCTTTGAAAGACAAGGGTGAGTTTATGAATTCCGTCATGCTGGAATTTTTCCGCCATAAGCTGGTGGAATGGCGTACGGAGCTATTGCGCGAATCATCTGAAACCATCCAGCACACGCTGCAGGAAACAGAATTGCAAAAGCCTGATCTGGCTGACCGCGCTTCTGCTGAAACCGATCACGCGCTGGAATTGCGTACCCGCGACCGCGAACGCAAGCTGATTTCCAAAATTAACGAGGCTTTGCTGCGGATCGAAGACGGGTCTTACGGCTATTGCGAAGATACGGGCGAGCCGATTTCTATCGCCCGCCTGATTGCACGGCCTGTTGCGACGCTGAGCATCGAGGCGCAAGAGCGTCACGAGCGCATGGAAAAAACGCACCGCGAAGATTAACGTTAAGATTAGCGCTTTATGAGGCCGGGCGGGGTTACGCCCGCCCCTCAATCTCCATGTCATCCCCGCGGCGCGGCAGAGGCCGCGCTTATCGGCGGGGATCCAT
>SKGD01000039.1 GCA_007117665.1 Alphaproteobacteria bacterium | reverse complement strand
GGGGCGGCCGGTCGAAAAAAGTAAAAACCGTGATAGCCGGTTTAACGGCGAATCAGGCTGCCAGAGACTGGCCGGCTTTTTTGATGCTTTTGCCAAGCTGGTCGTTGATCGGCTCCAGCGCGTCGGTCGTGACCTTGACGGTCAGTTCGGACAAGCGGGTCGTGCCGGACATGAAATCATCGAAATTTTGCTGGGTCCACTTGTTATGCAGATCCGTAAATTCGGTGATCGTCTTGCAGCTCAACAAGGATTGCACAGCCTGCGTGTTTTTCTCGACACTGGTTTGCGCCAGCCCCATATAAGCTTTAGCGATATCTTCAAATCCTTTCATGAAAATATTGCCGGACTTGATGAAGGCTTCCATGCTTTCCTTGCCGTTATTAGCGGCGTCTTTGGTGATTTTTTCGAATTGTACTGTCCCTTGGGTCATGATTTTCTCCGTTTTTTGAATGTAGGACGTTCCTGCCTTTACCGGCTTTTTGTCGGTGACAGGCTTGTTACGCAGTCCGGCAGGCTTTTTGGCTGCAGATTGTTTCTTTTTCTGCGCTTTTTTTGCCTTTACTGCCGTTTTTTTTGCCGTTTTTGTCACGGTCGCTTTCGCAACTTTTTTAGCGGACGGCTTCTGAGTGCCCTCTTTTACCTTATCTTTTGTTACAGGACCCTGCGTCGCAGTTTGTGTTGCCTGCGGGGAAGATGGCGCCCCGGCGGCATCCTTCGTCGGAAGGGTGCTGACCTTGGCAGTTGCCTGTTTGTCTTTATTTTCAGCCATTATTAAACCAGCCTCCGTTTCTCTGTCTGATACGTTTTCCGCGCCTTATTACGCAGGGAATGCCGCATCGCACAAAAACATAGTATAGTTACGATTTTAAGTCAATATTTGATTTTGTGCAACGCAAAAAAATTTCTATCCTTTCTTATGTCCGGCAGAATACCCGGAAAATCCTTTTTTGTCCGTCTGTTGTTTTTTGTCCGTCTGTTGTAAGGTGACCGTGGACAGGGGCTTTTATTTGAAATAATATGGACAATGAACAGGGCGAAGATGAAATGGCACGAGCGGGCTTTTCGGACGCGTCTGACGGTTTCTGGATAAGAGTTTATCATGAATGTAAGGGACACTATGCGGTTTTGTAGCGCGGACCATGCTTTGCGTTTTCTGGGCTATGTGGCTTTATGTACCTTGATTTTTGCGCTTATGGCGCCGGACGCGCGCGCCAACCCGCTTTATGCGTCTTTGGTGATAGATGCCGATACCGGGACGGTTCTGCATGAACGGCACGCTGATAAGGTTTTGCATCCGGCTTCTTTGACGAAGGTTATGACGCTGGTGATGGCGTTTGATGCGATCGAACGCGGGCAGTTAAGCTTGCGGGATCGTGCCGTGATTTCCCGCCACGCCGCAAGCATGATCCCCAGCAAACTCGATTTGCCTGTCGGGTCGTCCATCCGGGTGGAAGATGCGATTTATGCGCTGGTGACACGTTCGGCCAATGATGTGGCGGTGGCGCTGGGCGAGAAACTCGGCGGCACGGAAAGCCAGTTTGCTGTGATGATGACGCGCAAGGCACGTGAGATCGGCATGCGCCGGACGGTTTTTAAAAACGCATCAGGGCTGCATCATCCGGATCAGGTCACCACAGCGCGCGATATGGCATTGCTTGCCCAGTATGTTTTGCGCGCCTATCCGCAATATTATCATTATTTTTCAACCCGGCGTTTTACCTATCAGGGACAAACCCACCGCAATCATAATCGCCTGATGGAAACATTCCCCGGTATGGACGGTTTCAAAACCGGCTATATAAGAGCGTCGGGATTTAATCTGATTGCTTCCGCGACCCGTCATGACCGCCGGATTATCGGGGTTGTGTTTGGCGGGCGCAGTGGCGCGACTCGTAACGCCCACATGGAAATGCTGATGGAGCGCGGCTTTGCCCAGCTTGAAACAGTCGCTGTGGCAATGAACGCCCCGCCGCCGCCCCGCAAGCCAGAACATATCATCCAGCTTGCCGCTTTGGCACCGGCGGCCGGTCGCACAGTGGCGCGTAGCTGGGCGGAGCTTAACCCGATCCTGCAGGGGCGTGGATTTAGCGCGATTATTGGCGAAGGCGACCAGGATGCATCTGAAACGAAGCGTTTTGAAACGGGAATGATGGCGGTGGCCGCCGTGAAGGGACAGCCTGTTTCCGAGATGCGTATGGCAATGGCCTCTCAAAGCCCGCATCGTGCCGCCCGGGCGGCGGGGTCGGAGCGCCCGTCGCAAACAGCGCGCCAGAATGGCGTATGGGCGATTCAGGTGGGCGCGTTTTCCAGTCGTGTCCAGACGGATCATGCGATTCGCCAGACAATGGCGCGCCTGCCGCGTGAATATGCCCATGTAACGCCGGTGATTGTTCCGTTGCAGACAGCACAAGGATGGGTCTTCCGTGGACGGCTGAGCGGGTTCACGCGGGAACAGGCGGCGCATATATGTGCCAATATTCAGGATTGCATGTTGATCTCGCCACAGGCACACTAGGTTTTCAGGATCCCGATTTCGGGTCTGTTATCATATTGGTCAAGGCATCTGGCGGAATATAAAAAGGCTCCATGATAAAAAATCTCACATCATCGGATTTTCGTGCGCGCTCCGAATCGGGCAATGTTGTTTTTTTCATCCTGATTGCGATTGTCTTGATCGGGGCGGTGACGGTGGCGTTACGCTCCGGGGGGGATGGCGCGAATATTGATCAGGAAACCTTGCTGATTCGCGTTTCTCAGGTCAGGCAGTTCAGCGTTGAGCTAAGCCGGGGTGTCGGCAGCATCATGCAGCGTGGCGCGAGCGAGCAGGATATAAGCTTTGCGCATGACGATGCAACGGGCTATGGCGATCCGGACGGTCATGAGCCACGCCATCTGGTATTCCACCCGCAAGGCGGCGATGTCGAATACCGGTTTCCGCCACGGGATATCTCGACAACAAGCCAGTGGGAGTTTTACGGCAATTTACGCTTACCGGAAGTCGGCACGCCCAGCCGCGCCGAACTGGTAGCGGTCTTACCGGATGTAACATTACCATTTTGCCGCCGGATCAACGAGATAAACGGCTATTCGGTGGGTGCGACACCGCCGATTGTGGATGCTTGCAACGATATAGACCAGCCCTTTGATGATGGGACGTTTTTGGATGAATCGATGTCCGGTACGCAGGATCTTACCACCAATGCTACTTTTACAGTGCGACCGCCGGTGCAGGGCTGCTTTTATTGTGACGATCTTGATAGTTATTATTTTTTCAGCGTACTGATGCCGCGTTAGGGGAGCTATATCCCGAAGAGCGAAAAGCCTTCATTGCCGGTTTTGGACAGATGCCTCGTATCCGCCGTGACTGGTACGTGGTAATCATAAGCTGCCAGAACCTTGCCGCTGCTTTTTTCTACCAGTCTGAGATGAACTAAAATCTTATGCCGTCCGCGGGCATAACGCCCGGTGATCAGCGTGTCGGGGGTGATGATGTCCGGCATTGCGCCTGAATTGTACGTATAAGCGGGCGACCGCAGCCCGGCCGGATCCGGTTCGCGCGCGGGGATGTGTGCGGACTCAAAAGGATTGCTTTGGACGTTATATCCCAATTGGACAAAGCGGCTGGCGATCTGGGCGGTAACGATCTGGCCGAATCCGGTGATGGTTCCGGGATGGTCGATATCGTCCAGCGGCCCGATTTCCAAAGGCGAATCGGCTCTCAGGGAACCACGTGATTGTTGGATCAGCATATCGGCAGCGGCATAGCTCGATGTTTTCAGGCTGTCAGGTGCGGTTTGTCTTGTACCATGCCATCCGGCGCAGCCCGCCAGAAAAACCCCGAAAATGCAAAAACCGGCAATGGCCGCAAAGGGCAAAAAGCCGGTTTTTCTAAGAGCGTGATGGGTCATCATAAATAACTTTGGCCTTTAAGGCGACAAGAGCGGTAAAGGCTGGCCGCCGGCCGGGGCGGCAGGGGCAGACTCCGATGGCGTTTCGGTGGTGACGTTATTATGCCGCATTGGATCATGCTGTACCGGAGCAGCATGTCCGGAAATTGTATAAATACCGCTTTGCTCGGCGATGCTTTCCTGACCGGCAATCAAGGAAAGGGTCAGCATGCGCCGTGACGGTTGATCGGGGCTTATGATTCGTTGTTGGTGATCGATTTTGAAATGGCTGTTGCTTTGGTGCGTTGTAATGGTCACATCATGTTTTTTGAATGATGTTGCCAGCGCTGCAGCAAAAGCGGCGGTATCAGAAGCGGCAGCATTTTCGGATCCCATATAAACAGCTTCACGCGGTTGGCCGAACGAGCGAATCAGGCGCATCACCAGATCATCAGCAGCACTTTGCCACGCGGCAGACGAGACACGATCATGCGACGGATCAGCTTTTGGCGCCGGTTTTTTCGCGCGATGCGGGGGGGTGGCGTCAGGCGCTGTGCCAGCTTTATCCTCACCGACAATCAGGGATGGCTGCAATCCGGCTTGTCTGTCGCCGCCGCTTACTTTGGGGCCTTCCTCCAGATTTTTCCAGCGGCGCTCAAATTCGGCGCGGGATTTGCGGATGACCGGCTCCGGGCCGGGGGCAGACTTGTAAACGCTATGTTCATGGGCATAGCCGGTCGGCATCGGTGACGGACCGAAATCAGAATGACAGGCCGTGACAAGCAAAGAGGCACACAGGCCGGCCGCGGGGATCAAGAGTTTAAAAGAGCTGCGCTTAATGGTCATCAGTGTCACCGTATGCTGGAATAAAACAGATATGAAAAACGCCGTTTAAAGAGATAAACGACACCCACAGGTTAGCAAGTCTTGGGTGCAAGGTACAGTCTCTTGTGACGGCGGTATCGTGATCGGCGTGTTGTTTGATCTTTGCCGTACCGGTCGCTTGTTAATTTTTTCAGCGTTTGTTTAGGTTTCGTCAATCTTTATCAGGTTTAATAAAGGTGTGAAACGGAAAGCAAAAACATAAAAAATATCCGTGCGTGTGAAAAGTTTATAAAGAACAAGGGTCTGAGATCATGACAGAGAGAAGCGCGTTGAGGGGAAGCCGGACAGGCATTTTGGGGCGCATTAAAATGTCGATGGCGCGCCATCGTTTGGGAGAGTTGCTGGTTCTGAACGGAGTTTTGACAGCATCGGAGCTGCGTCAGGCGCTGGTCGTTCAAAAACAACATGGCGGCCATCTCGGACAGGTTCTCGTGGATGGCAGCTTTGTCTCCCGCAGTGATTTGAACCGTATTCTTATGCAGCAATGGGGCGTGCGTTTTCTGGCATTATTTGTCGGCTTGTTTCTGACGTTGGCGACATTTAGTGCCAAACAAGTGCGCGCCGGCGCGATTCGCGATGTCCCGGCGCAGATCAGCCTTGTTTCCGCCGCCAATCCGGCTTTTGCGCCGGTGCGCGCGTATCCGGCCTTGTTCGGAGCGGAAGAGCGCCGTTCCAACAATCTGGAGGCATTTACAAAATGGACGAGCATGTTCCAGCGCTTTGAAGCGGGGCTGAACACGACTGCCGGTCGCCGGGTTGTGCAAAGCTGGCAAAATGAGATTCGCGGTTATCAGGGTTTGCCGCTTGAGGAAATGGCGCGGCGGGTCAATGATTTCGTCAATCAGCAAAATTACGTATCGGATATGCGGAACTGGGGCATCAGCGACCATTGGTCGACGCCGATCGAGTTTTTCCAGCGCGGCGGGGATTGTGAGGATTTCGCGATTGCCAAATATGCTTCGCTGCGCGCTTTGGGTGTACCTGAAGAGCGCCTGCGGATTGCGATTGTTCAGGATTTGCAGCAGGATATCCCGCATGCGGTTCTGATCGTTTATACCGATAGCGGCGCGTTGATGCTGGATAATCAAAAGCGTCAGGTCAGACCGGTCGAATCGGTTGATCGCTATCGCCCGATTTTCTCAATCAACCGCCATGCATGGTGGCTGCACACGGTGCCGGAGGCAACGAGGCTGGCAAGCGCCCGCTAAAATCTTTTTCTTTCAATCAATCGTGACGATGTTGCTTCGTCATTCAACCCAGGCAACGCGTAATATGTTCGTGCTGCCCGGCGTGCCGAACGGGACACCGGCTGTCAACACAAGCCGGTCGCCTTTTTCCGCAATTTTTTGCGCCAGAGCGAGTGCCGCGGCTTTTTTCACAGCGCCTCCCGTATCAGTTACATCGGTCACATGCACGGCATGCACGCCATAGGATAAACACAGGCGCCGCGCCACATCGTTATTTTGTGTTAGGCACATAATCGGCCGTTCGGGGCGCTGGCGTGACGTACGAATCGCGGTTGATCCGGATGTTGTGTAATTCACGATACAGGCTGCCTTGATATTGCGCGCCACGTGATAGGCGGCGGTTGTGATGGCGTCCGAAGGATTGCTTTCCGTTTCCAGACGATCCGTTTCGATAATTTTCCGGTATACCGGATCCGATTCGGTGCTGTGGCAAATTCTGTCCATGATGGAAACGGCCTCAAGCGGATATTTCCCGGCGGCTGTTTCCGCGGATAACATCACGGCATCTGCGCCGTCATAAACGGCTGTGGCGACATCTGACGCTTCGGCACGGGTGGGGGAGGGATTTTCGATCATCGATTCGAGCATCTGGGTTGCGACCACGATCGGTTTGCCGCAATGTCGTACCTGTCGCACGATTCGTTTTTGCACGGCGGGGACGTCTTCTGGCGGTGTTTCAACGCCCAGATCGCCCCGCGCCAGCATAATGCCGTCAACAAGGTCGAGGATCTGGTCGAAATATTCCAGTGCCGAAGGCTTTTCGATCTTGGCCATCAGGGCGGCGCGCCCGCCGATCAGCTTGCGCGCTTCGGCGACATCTTCGGGGCGCTGGACAAAGCTTTGCGCGATCCAGTCCACACCCATATCCAGCGCCGCGCTCAGGTCACGGCGGTCTTTTTCGGTCAGGGCGGCAATCGGCAGCACGATACCGGGAATATTCACGCCTTTATTATTGGAAAGCTTTAACCCGGCCAGCACTTTTGCATCGAGGAAATCCTTGCCCTTGCCGGTGATTTCCATTCGCACCTTGCCGTCATCCATCAATATGTGATCGCCTTTATCCAGAGCATCGATAATTTCCGGATGTGGCAGGTTAACACGCTTTTCATCGCCTGCGGCCGGATCCAGATCCAGTCTGATAATCATGTTTTTTTTCAGGGCGATCGAATCATCGCGGAACTTGCCGACCCGTAATTTAGGGCCTTGCAGGTCGGCGATGATCCCGATCGGCATCGAGAGTTGTTTTTCGATGGCGCGGATGATTCGGACGCGCTCCTGATGATCCTGATGGGAGCCATGGCTGAAATTCAGGCGAAAATTATCAACGCCTGCCTGAAACAGCTTGCGAATCATCTCCTCGGTTTCCGATGCCGGGCCGAGTGTCGCCAGAATTTTCGTCCGTCTTTGCCGATGGATAAATGATTTTGAAGATGATGCCATTGATACAATCCCACTCTATTTTATGACCGGGCAACAGTCTAAGCGATTTCGGTTTAATAATAAATGCTGTAAATAGGGGCGGCATTTGCGGTTATTTCAGCATCTCTATTTTCTGTAATTTTAAAATACTATTGCTTTTTTCGCCGTGGATAACATGGCCCATAACATGGTTTCGTAATAGTTTTTTCAAGCGCTTGCCGGTAGTATTTAAGTCTTGGTTCGCGGTGATTGGGAATATAGTCATATCGACACCACCCGCAACATCTAGTATGTTGATTAAAGAATGACCGCAACGGATAGTGTTTATACCCATATCTATCCACAGCCGAAAATCTATATTGTTCTAAGTATCGCAATACTTATCAAAAGGAGTAGGGAATGTTTGACGTCGCGCAAATGGAACGGGGCAACAGTGTCCGGATTGATCGCTCACGGGACGCTTATCTGACGTCTTTTGGAAAAGCGACACTGGAAGACCGGTATTTGATGCCCGAAGAGGCGTTTCAGGATTTGTTCGCGCGCGTGGCAATGTATTATGGCGATGACAGCGCCCACGCCCAGCGTATCTATGATTATGTTTCCAATTTGTGGTTTATGCCGGCGACGCCTGTTCTGTCTAATGGTGGGACAAGCCGCGGCCTGCCGATCTCCTGCTTTCTTAATGAAACAAACGATTCGCTCGAAGATATCGTGTCGCTGTGGAATGAAAATGTCTGGCTGGCTTCTTTGGGCGGGGGGATTGGCTCTTATTGGGGGAATGTGCGTTCGATCGGTGAAAAGGTCGGTCGTAATGGCAAGACATCGGGGATTGTGCCGTTTATCCGCGTGATGGACAGTTTGACCCTGGCTATTTCCCAAGGGTCGTTGCGGCGCGGATCGGCGGCGATTTACCTGCCGATCTGGCATCCTGAAATTGAAGAATTTATCGAACTTCGCCGTCCGACCGGCGGTGACCCGAATCGCAAAGCCTTGAACCTGCATCATGGTGTGCTGGTCAGCAACCGCTTTATGGAGGCGGTCGAGCGCAATGAGGAATGGGCGCTGAAATCGCCGAAAGATAATCATGTTGTCGACCGCGTCTCGGCGCGGGATTTGTGGATCAGGCTTCTGACGGCGCGTATTGAAACGGGCGAGCCCTATATTATTTACGAAGATCACGTCAATGACCGCATCCCTGAGCACCATAAAATGGCCGGTTTGAATGTGAAAATGTCCAATCTTTGTTCCGAGATTACGCTGCCGACGGGGCGCGATCATCTCGGCAATGACCGGACGGCAGTTTGCTGCCTGTCATCGCTTAACCTTGATAAATTCGAGGAATGGCAGGATCATCCGACCTTTATCGAGGATATTATGCGTTTCCTTGATAATGTCCTGAGTGACTTTATCGCGAAAGCGCCGGACAGCATGGCGCGTGCCAAATATTCGGCAATGCGCGAGCGCAGCGTCGGTCTGGGCGTGATGGGATTCCATTCTTTCCTGCAATCCAAGATGATTCCGATGGAATCGGTGATGGCCAAGGTCTGGAATCGCCGCATGTTCCAGCATATTAAACGTCAGGCTGATGATGCTTCAGTCAAGCTTGCGGAAGAGCGCGGCGCGTGCCCGGATGCAGCTGATTACGGCATTATGGAGCGTTTTTCCAATAAGATGGCGATCGCGCCGACCGCGTCGATTTCGATCATTTGCGGCGGATCATCGCCGGGGATTGAGCCGAATGCTGCCAATGCCTACACGCATAAGACCTTGTCCGGCTCTTTTGCCGTACGGAACAAATATCTGGAAAAGCTGCTGGAGGAAAAAGGCCGCAATACTGATGATATCTGGTCGTCAATCTTTACCAATGAAGGATCTGTCCAGCATCTTGATTTCCTGACCCAGGACGAAAAAGACGTGTTCAAGACCGCGTTTGAGATCGACCAGCGCTGGCTGATCGAACATGCGGCCGATCGCACGCCGTTTATCTGTCAGGCGCAATCACTCAATATTTTCCTGCCGGCCAATGTTAACAAGATGGATTTGCACCGCATTCACTGGGAAGCCTGGAAGAAAGGCGTCAAAAGCCTGTATTATTGCCGTTCCAAGTCGATCCAGCGCGCGGAAAGTGATGCCAGTTGGAAACGCGCCATGGCCGGTGTGCCGCCCAAGGATTTGCGGGAGCCTGAACTGGGCGAGAGCGCCGGTGAAAAT
>SKGD01000055.1 GCA_007117665.1 Alphaproteobacteria bacterium | reverse complement strand
TAATCTCTATTTTAAGTCTTCCGCATGTCGGATGAATCCCCCCATCCCGCGTCTGATGATCCGAAGCTCCGGTCGCAAGATCACGGCGATCTTCACCGAACGTAACAACAATATCTTCGCCGCCAAAATGTTCCAAAGCTTCATCAAAGTTTGTATCTAAAAGTCGCAACGGTACGGGATCCGCAACATCGGGATTAACAAGCCACGCATCTATCTCAACCGCCCTGCGGGAAACGCCGCCGCCCGGACGTTCAAGTTCGTGATAAGTACGTTCATAGGCGGATTTACACGTCATGAGCACTGTCCAAAACTCAAGATACGTATTCACAGGCGGAATACCGGGTCGGGACAGGACAGCATTGGGCCCCCCAAGTAAATTTCCACCGCCCGCCACCGCATCAGTGTTAAACATGATCCAGCCATTTGTCGCAAAGCTGGAGCCAGATTTGGCAGCATACATCAAAATCCACTGCGCCGAATTAAGTCCCTGATTAATCGGCACTAACAGCCCGATCGCGACCACAATCCGCAAGGGCGCCCAGACATGATTGAAACGACGGCCAAAAGCTGTACCGGATTGCGCCGTCTCCGCCGCCACGGCAAAAATAAAATAGCAAAAAATCATCATGCCGATGACCAGAAGCCCGGTGCTGTATATCTGGAACATCTGACGCAAGGCTTCATGAAAAGGCCACGGATAAACGAAAGTCTCAAGTGTCGTGCGTCCGTAATCCGTCCAGTAATGAATATCGGCCGCGCGCGGATCGGTTCCAAGCGTCCCCGTAAAACAAGATGTTCCTTGTGCGACACAAGTGCCGGCACCGCCAGCATCAACAAAGAAATTCTCAAGCCCGAACACACGATCCATCAGGACAAACGCAATATCGTCGTGCGCGTTGGGCGTCACAAACATATCAAAAAAGCCGCCGCCCCAACCCCCCGCATAAGCCGTCTGGAACGCCACCGACACCAGCAGGATAAAAAGCTGGGCGAATAATAAAACAATACCGACAAGCAAGAGCAAAAATAATGCCACCTGATCCGCATTTTCCCGCCGCCACTTCAAGTTAGACGCCGCTTGGGCAATCACGTGCCGTATGCCGAATTTCCCCATATTGGCCGCATTCAGATAGGGATGATCCGCCGGGATCAACCCGACCGTGCGATAAGTTTGCGCCATGAAAAAGGCAAGATAGGAGAAGCCGGAAAATAACAGCCCCTGTATCCGCGGCAATAATTGCGGCAGAACCATATAATGGAAGAGCTGCTTCCGGTTAATCTGTATCATGCTCTATCATCCTTCATTTCAACCTTTCCCTGCCGCACCATTTATCGTTCCGATGGCGGCCTTTAAGACGATCCGCCGGATGGTGGCGCAGATCGTCCGTCAACATTCGTGCCTCTGGTATAACGAAGCGCCAGCGCCGGTAGCGCCCCGGCAGCTTGCCCGGCAGCCCGCGCACCCTGATTCGCAGCACCGACAACCTGTCCCGATATCGTCGCACCGCCAAAGGCGGCATATTGCGTAAAGCTGCCGGTGACATCGTCACGCTGATCGTTGAAGCTTTGGACGCCGGCACCCATCCAGCGCAAGATACTGTTCGGGATCTGGTCGATCAGCTTGAAAGACGAGGTTGCGATCATATACACAACGATCGTATAAACGATTGTGAAGAAAAACTCGTCAATCACGCCACGCTTAAACATTAAGGGACCCAAAATATTAACATTGGTACAATCATCCGGGTCTGCATCCATAGGACAGCTAAAGCCGGCGACATTTTCCGTTACCAGATCAAAGATTTCCGTCAATGTTCTTGCCATCGCCGAGAATATGGCAACGGATGCAATCAGCCCGAAAACCGTCAGGATCGGACGAACAAAAATCTCGAAAAGCAGGAAATAACCATTGGACGCCGAATCGCCGG
This sequence comes from Alphaproteobacteria bacterium, assembly GCA_007117665.1. Taxonomy (GTDB): domain Bacteria; phylum Pseudomonadota; class Alphaproteobacteria; order Micavibrionales; family Micavibrionaceae; genus UM-FILTER-47-13. The sequence goes on along the minus strand of SKGD01000055.1, from coordinate 7,797 downwards.
GGAAGCCATTTCCGTCAATCCGCAAATGCGCCAGCGCCCATAAGGGCACACCGATCATCGCCTCAAAAATGCTTTTGATCCAGCCACCCACCGCAAAAAAGAAATACATAAAGGGCAGGAAAGGTAAAACATAGTAAAGCATAAAGCCAATCGCCAGCCCCATCGTTGTCGCGGCCATAAAAAATCCGGAAACAACATCAAGCGCCGGTGTTAACGCATGCGCTTCCATGATAGAAGACGCCCCGCCACCGGCCGAAAAAACCAGAGACGCCATCAGGTTTCGCACCGCCGTCTCGACAATTGACTTCCCGATCGAAGAAAGCTGTGCCAAAGGATGAATATCATGATTAAACCGCATATCATACAAACCGCCGGCGCCCATAATCACGTTCAGCACATCAAAAATAACATTCCCGCTCGGCTCTTCGCGCGGCGCCCTTCCCTGCCCCTGAACCGTCCAGTATTCATAGGCTTCGTTAAGGGCGCGCGCCATATCAATCGTACCCTCGGTAAATTTCATCTCCTCATCCAACCCCTCCAAAAAGGGCTGGAAGCGGTTCATGGCGGTTATATTCTGGTTTCCGGCACGCTTTTGCCGTTCGACCTCCTCCATCAGCATCGGCATCGCGCTGACCACAGGCGAGCTAACCGCTACCGTTGCTAAAATACCGTTATATTCAGCAATGCGGTTATACCAGATCCCCGCCCCGGCCCAGCCGCGCTCCAGAAGCTCATCCGGGATCACCCCCATTTCCGTGTCCGCAACCATAATATTATAGGCGGCCATGGCAGCCTGCAATATCCCAGAATTCAACACGCTGTACACATGAGGTTTAAACTCCGCGTCCGGCAATTGATCACAAGGATCGTTGTAGGTTGCGGTGGGAATATTGATCGTTCCGGCAGGGCCTACATATGTGATATTGCCAATATCCACTGCACCGGCATGAGCAGGAAAGCCACCCGCATCGCATCCCTCATTCCCGTTATCCAGTATATGAATATTTGCCAAACGGCCGCCAAAGCCCGACAAAGCGCCTCCCGGACTGGCGGTACCAAACCAGGATGTCAGGATAGAGCGAAAATAACCATATTGCAGGGTCAGAGCGCCTTCCGACATGACATCGCTGGTCGGGACGGTGATTTTTCCGCATGTTGGCTTGATACCGCCCAGATAATTCTCCCCGGGTCGCGGCTCCCCGAAAACGATCACGACATCCTGCCCGTTATAGAAACCCAGCGCAGAATCATCATCATTTATGTCATTATACAAAGCCGCATTGGTTGTATAAGCGCCGGTTAACTGGCGATTGAGCGGCGCGCCTTCGCCCCTGACCATAAAAGGCGCGATAACAGTCCCGTCTTTCATCTCATAAATAGCCCGGCACGTCTGCACGACAGACATAAAGGCCGCAATATGGCCAACCGATGGCGCGCGCGGCCTCGCCAGAAGCTGTTCACGGCGCGTCCCGATCGGCGATGTTTCATCCGTCAGGGCATTGTTGAATGTATTCCAGCCATTGGTCGCCATGCTTGACCCGACCTTGGCCGCATAAAGCGTCAGATATTGCGCGCTGTTATAACCCAGCGTAATCGGCACCAAAAGCCCGATCGCAAACACAAGCCGCAAAGGCGCGTAAATATGGCTGAAGCGCCGCCCAAATGGCGTCCCGGTATTGGCGGTTTCGCCGACAACAACCAAAACATAATAGAGCAGGATCACAACCCCGACGATCAGAAGCGCATGATTGTAATATTGGAACAGATTTTGAAGCGCCCTGTTAAAGGGTGGTACAGCGCCAATATTTGCAGGCGCCTGTGTCGAATTGAAAAAATCCGGCACCGCAAAAACCAGATCCAGAAGAATAAAGGCAATATCCGGGCACGCCGCACCGGCATTCTCGCAACCCGGTGTAATAAATAAACTGCCGGCAAAAACAGGCCTGATCACCAGCATAAAGATCAGGGCAAAAAACTGTAGAATCAGCAGGAAAAAGCCCAAAATAAGTGTGAAAAAGATAATAATCTGGTCGATGTTCTCTTTTTTGAAAACGAGATTATTAGCAGCCTCGACAATGACATGCCGGATACCGAACCGGCCTTGATTGGCCGGGTTTAAATAAGGATGATCCGGCGGTAAGAGCCTGAAATTACAATAGATTTGCGCCATCAACGTGGCAACCCAGCCAAAGCCGGAACCAAAAAACGCCTTTACCCGGGGAATAACACCGGGCAGCAACGTATATTTAGCAACATCTTTTAATTTAATGTTTTGTAATTGTTGCACTTTTCCTACACCCACGCTCTCAATAAGCACTCTTGCGCACTTCTATCATACCGCCAGATAGATAAAATTTTATTAAAATACGCCATCCTGATTTTACCATAAGAAAAGAGACTTCGACAAAGAATTTCGCGCAAAAGCCTTAAAGAGGGGAAGCGAAAGCAAACAATATCGCAACCCGCACCATCTTCAGGATACAATAAAAAAGCCTGACGCGGAAGAACTTAGAGAAAAACACCAAGGCCGGGACTCGTCCTTCTTATCATCCCCACCGCTTATTGATGTCCCGGATGCCCGCTCGGGGGCGGGCATGACAGTTGAGGGTTTTTCCGCCACCCTGTACCATATCCCCGTCATCCCCGCCTTGAGCGGTGATCCGCTCTCATTGTTGTCATTTCCCCGGATGCGCGGGATTAGGAGGCTTACCTCAACCGGCCTTACGCAGGGGTTTATATTTGATGCGATGCGGCGTATCGGCATCTTTGCCCATGCGGCGGCGGTAATCTTTTTCGTAATCTTCGTAATTACCTTCAAACCACACAACCTGCGAATCGCCTTCAAATGCCAGAATATGCGTCGCAAGACGGTCGAGAAAAGCGCGATCGTGCGAAATCACCACCGCACAGCCCGGAAACATTTCCAGCGCCTCTTCAAGCGCCGAGAGGGTTTCCGTATCAAGGTCATTGGTCGGTTCGTCCAGCAACAGGACATTTGCGCCGCTTTTCAGCATCTTCGCCAGATGCACGCGATTACGCTGACCGCCGGACAACGTGCCGACTTTTTGCTGCTGATCGCCGCTTTTGAAGTTAAACGCCGCAACATAGGCACGGCTCGGCATATCAATTTTACCCAGCTTGATAATATCATGCCCGTCGCTGATTTCTTCCCATACGCTCTTGTTCGAATCCAGCGAATCACGGCTCTGATCCACATAACCAAGCTTCACCGTATCGCCGATTCGAATCGTGCCGCTATCGGGGCGATCCTGTCCGGTGATCATCCGGAATAATGTCGTTTTACCCGCGCCGTTCGGGCCAATCACCCCGACAATGCCGCCGGGCGGCAATTTGAATGACAGGGAATCGATCAACAACCTGTCTTCATAGCCCTTCACCAACTGGTCGGCCTCGATCACAACATCCCCTAATCGTGGCGGGGCGGGAATAACGATCTGGGTATTGCGCGTATCCTGCTTTTGCGCCTGCGCCAACAGATCCTCATAAGCGCTGATCCGCGCCTGTGATTTTTTACGGCGGCCTTCAGGCGTCCGCCCCATCCATTCCTGCTCGCGCTCGATGGTTTTCTGGCGCGCCTTGTCTTCACGCGCTTCTTGTTCCAGCCTTTTGCGTTTTTTCTCAAGATAGGCTGAATAATTCCCCTCATAAGGAATACCCGCGCCACGATCAATCTCCAAAATCCAGCCCGTCACATTATCAAGAAAATAACGGTCATGGGTTACCATCACGACCGTTCCCTGATAATCCGCCAGATGGCGTTGCAGCCATGCCACGCTTTCAGCATCCAGATGGTTGGTCGGTTCGTCCAAAAGCAGCAAATCAGGTTTTTCGAGCAATAATCTGGCCAGCGCCACACGGCGCCGTTCACCGCCCGAAAGACCGGTAATTTTCGCTTCGCCGGGCGGACAGCGCAAGGCTTCCATAGCCATTTCGATTGTCCGGTCAAGTTCCCACCCGTCTGCCGCATCAATCTGTTCCTGCAGCTCGCCCATCTCAGCCATCAGCGCATCAAAATCAGCATCCGGATCGGCCATTTCGGCACTGACCGCGTTATAGCGATCAATCTTGGCCTTGATGTCGCCCAGCGCCTCCAGAATATTCTCCTGCACGGTTTTGCGCTCATCGAGGGCTGGCTCCTGCGGCAAATAACCGACTTTCGCGCCATCGGCCACCCACGCTTCGCCGGTATAGTCCTTGTCCTGACCAGCCATAATCCGCAGCAATGTGGATTTTCCGGCACCGTTCGGCCCAAGAACGCCGATCTTGGCGCCGGGGAAAAAGCTCAGCGTCACATTTTCCAGAATTTTCTTGCCGCCGCTATAGCTTTTCGACAGGCCATTCATCACATAGACATATTCGTAAGACGCCATTTGCGATCCTCTATCTTCTTCAGTTTGCCGGTTATGCTGTACAATGCATGTGTTTTAACGCAATTTTCCGTCTATTTCAAAGGGAATAAGGGAAAAGGGAAAAAGCGCGGCAGGACTCATCAGGACTCATAGCGTCAAGATTGCTGTTTTGCCGGGCGATAAGTGGTGTTATGATTGGTGGTTTTTAAATATGAGGTAATCCGAAACGATGAGCAGAAACGGAAATTCGGCAGACTCGCTGATCAAGGCAACGGAAAGCCGGGCAAAATTTTCAGGCCACGGCACAGCGAAAGGCGCGCAGGGCTTCAGCAGCGAAGAAGCAACCAGCACGGTTCTGGCGCGCACCGGCGACACAGAAATCATAAACCCGCAGGAACATAGCTATGAAGACATACGGATCGGCCTGTCATGGGATGAAATGCTGGTTGAAAATAAAAGCTTTCCGTCAAAATTGTTCAAAAAACATTTTTACAAGCCGGTCGATCTTGATCTTGGCTGCCTGTATGAACTTCAGGACGGCACGCGCGGCGTGATTCAGGCCTTTGGCGATTCATACGGTGCCTATGACTCTGCGCCTTATATTTTTCATTCCGGCGATGAGCGCACCGGCGAAAGTGAAGGCGATGATGAATCCATCCTTATCAACGGCAAGCACTGGCCGGATATCAAGCGGATTTTGCTATATGTCTATATTTACGATGGCGCGCCGCACTGGGCGTCGATCCGGCCACGCATTTTCATCGATGTCCCCGGTGAAAAAGATATGGAAGCACGGCTGGGGGTTGCTGATTCAAGTTGCGTCATTTGCGCCGTGGCCGGCATTGAAAATGTCAGGAACGGCATGAAAATCACAAATTATACGGAATATTTCCACGGCCATAACGGTATGGATCGCGCCTTTGGTTTCGGTATAAGATGGAATGACGGACAAAAAGAGTCCTGACCGCCATATTGACCAGCAAACTTTTCGTCCGCAACAGAAAGCCCTTTTATGCTTGAATATTTTTCAATGACATCAACCGAAGCCTTTATGCTGGCCTTAGGCTCTTTGGGGCTGGGGGTGATTATGCTGATTCGCGGCGGCAACTGGACAATTGATGCCTCTGTCTATGTCGCCCGCCAGATCGGCGTCTCGCCGCTGGTGGTCGGCTTTACGATCGTTGCCTTCGGAACATCCCTGCCGGAGTTGGTCGTTTCCATTAACGCCAACCTGTCCGGCGTGCCTGAAATTGCTATCGGGAATGTGCTGGGGTCGAACATTGCAAATATATTGCTGGTGATTGGCTGTACGGCCTTATTTGCCACGATCGTTGCCGTTCCGCGCGAACTTGTACGCGACCTTGTGATCATGATGTCATGCACGGTCTTCCTGACCGGGCTGATGCTGTACGGTACCATTACGCCCCTGATGGGGGGCGCGATGCTGGGGGCATTAATTGTGATGACATTCTGGCAATATAAAAAAGCGTTAAAAGGCGAAATTAACATCGAACAGGTCGATGATCCCGAATTTGTGAATATCAAGTCATCAGCAATATTTTTGTTGCTTGGGCTTGTATTTATCGCACTGGGGGCGGAATTTCTCATTCGCGGGGCACAGGTCACCGCCAGCGTGATCGGCGTTCCCGAAGCAGTTATCGGGTTGAGTGTCATCGCAATCGGCACGTCTCTGCCGGAGCTTTCAACCTGTATCATTGCCGCCCGCAAAGGCCAGCCCGGCATTATTCTGGGCAACATTATCGGATCGAATGTTTTTAACATCCTGATGATTGTCGGTGCGACAGCCGCCGTCAAAACCCTTAGCACCGCCGACATGGCGCCGCAGCTGGTCAATATGGATATATGGGTCGTGCTGGGGGTTAGTCTTTTATTTACGTTGATCCTGTTACTTTATAAAAAGATCAACCGCGCGCTGGGGATAGCATTTTTAACTGCCTATATCGCCTATATCGTGCTTATTTTTGCCATCTATATGCATTAGGGACCTTTGTTTATGAGTGACTTTGACGATGATCTTGGGGATTTTCTGGATGATGATGACTTCATCAAGCCGATTGATGCCGATCCCGATTATCTGAACGACCCACCCAAAACCGAGCAGGAAGGCAGGAAAAACCTGCCACGGCCGGACGAGATTACGCCGGTTGCCGCACCACTTACAAACGAGCCTGCCACGCAGGAAAACAGCGAAAACCGGCAAGATGAAAGCGCGGCCGCACCATCCGTGCCGGAACAACCACCCGCTGCCGCGCCGCCTACGGACAACAATGAAGCCGGCGACGCAGGCAACGCGCCGGAACCGCCGCCCCTGCCGGAGGGGAACGATCAGGAAAACGCCCCCGAAGCAACCACCGAAAAACCGTTCCTGTCCGATGATGACACCGACATGCCCGATATTAACTATATCGAAAAAGGCAGCTATTTCGACCTGACCGAAAAAACGCCCTACCTTAAAAAAATTGCTATCGGAGCAGGCTGGAAACAACGCTCTTACGAAGGAGAAAGGCTGGATTTAGATTTGAGTCTTTTCCTGCTCAACAAAGACGAAAAAACCCGCGAGGACGGCGACTTCATCTTTTACAATAATGATACCGGGTGCGATGGCGCCATTAAATATGCCGGTGATAACAAGATCGGTGCCGGATTCGGGGATGATGAAAGTATCTCGATCGATTTAAACGGCGTGCCGTTTGATGTCTCCCAGATTATGATCATTGTGTCAATTTACGACAGTGAAGGCAAAGGCCACCATTTCGGAATGATGCGAAGCCTTTACGTCCGGATTGTCAATAAAGACGATGATGAGGAAATGATCAGGTTCAAAGTCCCCGAAGAAAGCATGAAAGAAGGAACCGCCATGTATTGTGCAACCCTGATGCGCGAAGGGCCGAAATGGGTGTTTGAACCAAAGGCCAAAATCACCGATGGCGGGCTGGCCAAAATTGCCAGCGAATACGACATTATCGTCAAAGAACTGCAATCAACCGCCCAAACAACTTAGGATCAGAACGATCTCCGCCGCTGTACCACCAGAAAAGCCTGCACAGCGGATACGGCGATCTTATTCGTAACAAATCGCCCATGTCCGGGTGCCGCCTTCATCCAGAAAGCGGCCATGAATGACAATATCGCCGTCAAGGCGACTTTTACAGCTAAAAACCGGAATCAAAGTCCGCAACGTCAATTCAATCTTGCGCCCGTCATAAAATGGCCCCGATGTACAAAATTCATTTATTTCATCTGGTTTGAGGCGAAAATTCGACTGATGCCGCGCCCGCACGCCATCTTCGCGCACAAAACTATTGGTGCGGACGCTGCCGATCACGGTATAAGGCGCTTTATTGACAATTCGCGAACAAAGCGGCTGGGACAGTACTTCCCCGTCGGCGGAAGGCGTGGTGGCACG
>SKGD01000044.1 GCA_007117665.1 Alphaproteobacteria bacterium | reverse complement strand
GCGCCCTTACGGGTTGCCAGTGATAAATGCATCTACGGCGTCAAGCAAGCTTACCGTAGGCGCCGCTACGCTCTCGCTTACTTTTCTGGTATCTGCATTTATCATTGGCAACAGAACTTTATGAAATGAATGAGTTCTGATCCTAAAACTCACGCAGGAATTTCTCCGGCAAGGCGGCAAACTGTCTGACGAACGCATGCAAAAGCTGCAGGTAGCGTTTGAGCGTGAGCAACAAGACACACAGCGTCTTTTGGAATCAATCGACACGCTTTTGCATCCGCAGCCCCTGCATCTTTTGAAATAATCTCGGCTTTATGACGAGAACACTTCATGCTAAAAGAATCAGCATGGAACTTTCACCCCTGACAAAACGCCGAATTGCACAATTCAAGACCAATAAGCGCGGCTTTTGGTCTTTGTGGATTTTTCTGTTCCTGTGTTTTTTATGCCTGAGCGCCGAATTCATCGCCAATGACAAGCCGATTCTGGTCAAGTTTGACGGCGGGTTTTACACGCCGATTTTCACGACTTACCCGGAAACGACATTCGGCGGCGATTTTGAAACCGCGACCGATTATCGCGACCCTTATGTACAGGAATTAATCGATGAAAAAGGCTGGATGATCTGGCCGCCCATCCGTTATTCCTACCAGACCATCAATTACAACCTGCCCCAGCCTGCGCCCTCACCGCCATCACTTGATAACTGGCTGGGGACGGATGATCAGGGGCGCGATGTGATGGCGCGGGTGATTTACGGTTTTCGAATCTCGGTGCAGTTTGGACTGATCCTGACGCTTGTCAGCTCGGTGATCGGCATCGCGGCCGGCGCGTTTCAAGGCTATTACGGCGGCTGGCTGGATCTGGTCATGCAGCGGGTGATTGAAATCTGGTCGTCCCTGCCCAGCCTTTATATATTGATTATTTTCTCGGCGATGTTCGTGCCCGGATTTTGGACATTGCTGATTATTTTGCTGCTTTTTTCATGGGTCAGTCTGGTCGATGTCGTACGCGCGGAATTTCTGCGGGCGCGGAATTTCGATTATGTGCGCGCGGCACATGCGCTGGGGGTTTCCAACCTGACCATCATGCGCCGCCATGTGTTGCCCAATGCCATGGTGGCGACCATGACATTGATGCCTTTTATCCTGACCGGTTCGATTACGGCGCTGACCTCTCTGGACTTTCTCGGCCTTGGCCTGCCCCCCGGCAGCCCGTCTCTGGGCGAGCTTCTGGCGCAAGGAAAAAACAACCTGCAAGCGCCGTGGCTGGGGATTACCGCCTTTTTCAGTCTGGCGATCATGCTGTCGCTCCTGACCTTTATCGGTGAAGCCGTGCGCGATGCGTTCGACCCGCGCAAGACAAATCTGTAACCGGCACGTTAGAGAAAGCACACCGCCATGCCGATCAGAATTCCTGCTCACCTTCCCGGACGAAAAACCCTCGAAACAGAGCGTATCCCTCTTATCCTCGAAGAACGCGCCATCCGTCAGGATATTCGACCATTGCAGATCGCCCTGATGAATTTAATGCCGGATAAAATCCAGACAGAGACCCAGATCCTGCGGGCGCTCGGCCGTACGCCGCTTCAGATTGAAATAACGTTGATTCATCCTGCCAGCCACAAAAGTAAAAACACCCCGGCCGCCCATTTGCAGAGCTTTTACCAGACATATGACGATGTCAAAGACCGCTATTTTGACGGCATGATCATGACCGGGGCGCCTCTGGCGCATCTGGATTTTGAAAGCGTTACCTATTGGAACGAACTGTGCCGCGTGATGGATTGGGCGCGCGCGCATGTCTATAGCTGCTTTTTCATTTGCTGGGGCGCGCAAGCTGCCATGAAACATTTTTACGGGATCGAAAAGCGCCTGATGAAGGAAAAACAATGCGGCGTTTTTCCGCATCGGACTCTTGATCCGTTTGACGCCCTGACAGCAGGATTCGACAATATTTTCAATGTTCCGGTGTCGCGTTACGCGGAAATCACATCCGCGGAAATAAAACACTGCGACACGCTTGACGTCATGGCAGAGTCTGACATAACCGGTCTTTGCTTGTTACAGGATCGCCGCGTCCGCCATATTTTCATGCTTAATCATCTGGAATATGAAACCGAAACCCTGAAAAGGGAATATGAGCGCGATGTTAATGCCGGCATAAACCCGGCCATACCCTATAATTATTTTCCTGATGACGATCCCTCGCAGCCCCCCGCCATGACATGGCGGGCGCACCGCAATTTGTTGTTTCATAACTGGGTCAATATGGTCTATCAAGGCACGCCTTTTGTGCTGGAAACAATCAAAGACATGCCGGATGGATGGGAATAAAAATATTCATTTTATCTTCTTTGCGTTTTCTGCGATAATCCTTGATGAAAGCGGATGGGCGTATAAAAAATCCGCATTAAACAGGGGTTAAAAAAATGGCAAAGCATCGTGCATCCACAACGTGGAAGGAAAAGCTGGCAAACGCTTTTCACAAGGTCGGGCTGTATCAAATGGAAAACGCCGTACTGAGGTGGGCGCACCGCACAATCGACGGGCGTCCTCTGCCGGGCGCACTAACGCTTGCTTTTACCGAAGCAACGCATATCCCACGCATTTACAGACTTTTCGACAGGGATATAAAGAGTCGGATCGACCCGACAAATTATGTCGTAAAGCGCGAAAGAAATGTGTTTGAAGACGCCATCGAGCGCGGTGGCGGCGCGGTATTATACGATCCTAAAAACGGCGATGTGCATAGCTTGACCATGGCTTATCATGTCAAGTCGATGAAAAGTTTCTTACAGGATAAACCGCACGAATATACCGAAATCGGCACCAGCCTGACCCGTCTTGCTCATTACAGATCCGCCCCCGTTGTTGCGGCAGCGATCGCCCTCAAAGAATGGTGGGAAGGCGACAACCAAACCAAAATCGTCACCGAAATATTGCCGGACAACGTTCCCTCGCTGGGCGTTTACAAAAACAAGCTGGGGTGGCAGGCCGTCGACGATGACAAGCAAATTCATGACATGCATACGCTGTGCAATGAATCGATCAGCCTCGAAGACAAAAACAGGCCGACAATCTGGTTCGAGGTTAATAAAGCCGCACTTTCGACAATGGCGACGCTTGTGCTGAAATATAAAGATGAAGGCCGCCTGAAGCATAGCGGAAAAGCCCCGGACATTGCGCTGGATCTAGGCGCGCTGGATGATATTGGCCTGACCCGCAAACGTCTTGAGGCCATCGCAAGCGGCCATACAAACAAAGAACTACTCTCTCTGGTCTGCCGCTGCGCCTAGGCTCGTTTGTTGCCCCTAAAAACCCGGATATGTCCCGCCTGTTATTTTATGCTTGCTTTTAAAATGACATTACGAAAATATGTCTTTATTTAAAGATATAATATCCTGGAGAACAAATGTCTGTCGCAAAATTCTGGCATTCGCTGCGCGCCTGTTTCAACAGGCATTCTTTGTCGGTTCGTTTTTCAACGCCGGAAGATATCGCCAAGGTCTATGACTTTCATAAAAAGACATCTCACCAACATGTCGATCTGCGAAAGCCGGAAGTCATGGAAGAACGCACAAAAAACGGCCGTGTTATCATCTTTGAAAACCAGTCAGATAATATGTGCGGCATGTCGGTTTGTTATGATTTTCACAAAGCTGCCAATCCCGCACATCACTGGGTTGAGATCGGCTCGACACGCGCTGTCTCAGGCCTTGGAATTTATCCGTTCATTATCGCGTCACAAGTCGTCCAAGAATTTCTGACACACCCGGCTGAAGACAAATTCATCGCCAATGTCTATGACGATAACGGTTATGTTCTCGACAAGCTGGGCAATGTCACAGGCTGGCATATTTTCACGCCGGAGGATGACATTCTGACCGCCTGTAAAGCAACAAAGGGCGATACAAACCCGCACGGTGCAAAGCGCATCTGGTTCACGGCCACATCCGATACGATCCCCGGTCAGGCACGGATTATCCTTGACCATATCAAGCGCGGCACAGACGTCGGTTTTCTAAACAAAAAGACCGGTGAAACCATCCGGCTTGATGTGGCGCGTTTTCCGCTGGCCAATGACCTAAGACCGATGGTGACCGAACTTGCCTATGGGGCATTCGGGAAATATCTGGAGCAAAACCCGCATACAGGGCTGCGTGAAGCGCGTGAGCAACTGGGCGCGCACATGTCGAAGGCAGGCTTGCAATCGCCAAAGGCCGGGCTATAATCATAGCTCCACCGCATACCCAGAAGGAATAAAGCCATGGCCGTCATCAACAGCATTGCTGACTCGCACGAAGAATTCGCTGCCATCCGGCACGAATTGCATCAAAACCCCCAGACCAAATATGAAGAAACATACGCGGCGGATCTGGTCAAAAAAACGCTGAAATCCTGGGGCATTCCCTTCAAGGATAATATTGCCGTTACCGGCATTGTCGCCACCATTGAAGGCCAAAAAAACGATTCAGGCAAAGCCATCGCCCTGCGCGCGGATATGGACGCGCTCGATATTCACGAAAAAAGCAATGTCCCGCACAGTTCTAAAATACCGGGGAAAATGCATGCTTGCGGGCATGACGGCCACACAACGACCTTGCTGGCAGCCGCAAAATACCTGAAAGACACCCGCAACTTCAACGGTACGGTGCATCTTATTTTCCAGCCCGCCGAAGAAGGCGGACGCGGCGCTGACCGTATGATAGAAGAAGGTCTGTTCAAGGATTTCCCCTGTGACGCGGTTTACGGGCTTCATAACTGGCCGGACATGCCGGTTGGAACAATCGCAACCCGCCCGGGGCCGCTTTTGGCATCGGTGGGAGAATTTGACATCACCATTACCGGCAAAGGCGGACACGCCGCCATGCCACATCTGACCGCCGATCCGATGATTGCCGCAACCAGCATCGTGACAGCGCTGCAAACCATCGTCAGCCGCAACGTCAACCCGATCGACACCGCCGTCATCAGCGTAACCAACCTGAATGTCGGCACCGGCGCTTTCAATATTATCGCTGATACGGCTCATATTAACGGCACGGTCAGAACATTCGACAACAACGTTCGGGATATGATCGCCCGGCGCATGGAAGAAGTCGTGCAAGGCATCGCGCAAGCGTGCGGGATGCGGGCCGAGATGATTTACACGCATGATAACGACGCCACGATTAACTCCGATGACGGTGTTGCCATGGCGGCAACGGCCGCTGCCGATATTGTCGGAAGCGAAAATGTCGACACAGATTGCCCGCCCAGCATGGGCGGAGAAGATTTCGGCGCTTATCTGAAAGAAAAATCAGGAGCATTTATCTTTGTCGGGCAGGCAAAACCAAACGATAAAAACAGCCCGCATAATCACGGCCTGCACAGCCCCTTTTACGATTTCAACAATGACATTATCCCGATCGGCGCCAGCCTATTCGCCCGGATTGTCGAACGGTCATTGCCGTTGGAAAAGTAATTTCTCCTGTTCTGAATAAAAAAATGACGCAGCGCATTTTTTAATTTGACAGAACGCCTGTAAATTTGTTTTCATAGGGCTATGAATATGAACACGCACATCATGGCATTCCATTGCCGACGTCGACGCCGCTTGAACGCCGTTCAATGCGCGATTTTGATGTGCTGCTAATCTGTAAAACTATCCCCTCGCACAAAATTTCCGCTGAATTGACCGGCTGTCCTGCAACCGGTCACTGCTTTACACCTGTTTCAGGACATCCTTAGAAAAAACAAGAAAGACAAAAGAGATGTCACAAAAACAAAAAATAGAAGATCGTGTTTTCGAGCCGCTGCTGGCAGGTGATCTGAATGAGCGTTTTTTCAAGGCTGTCCACGATAAACCGCCTTTATTCTATGATGTCCTGAAAACCGGGCTGGCTTTTCTGCAGGGAAATTTTGGCAGCACGCCCGTCCCTTATGAAATTGTTTTATTACACGGAACTAACGTTGATAACCGGTGTCTTGAACAGATGATGGCCTTGCAGGATCAGGTCGCCGTTTACGCCGCGCCGCACCCTGATAACGTGATCGACTACAAAACCACAGATGATGTGATTGACCACTTTGCGCAAGATGGTCTGGGGCTTGCTGTGCTGACCGCAGACGGCATGTTGATCGGTCAGGTCTTGCTCTCTTTTAAACAGCCGCTGGATCAAGCACCGAACCAGCATGAACAGCTTAATGTCGGCTGGGTCATGGTTGACCCTCTCTATGCCGGAAACAAGCTGTTTGAAACGATGGTCGGGCTGGCCGGACAAATGGTGGCACAGGGTAGTGAAATGGCGCAGGTCAAAGCCTGTGTCAGAATGCACAACACAAAAGCCCTGCGCCGTTTCGAGCAAGCCGGTTTTTCTGCCATGGGGATCGGAGAAAACGTAAAAGACGGCAGCCCAAACATACAAATGATCAAGCCGGTCTCGCAAACGGATGTGAATATCCGGCATCAACAAGGCTCTGCCAAACGGCAGACGATGGGCATATAAACAGCACAAGAAACAACCTTCTGACCTGCCTTAAAAGAAGCTGGTCAGGCCTTTTTTTGCATGCGCTCCATCATGGCGGTATTGTCTTCGGCTCTGGATTTGAGGTCTTGCTGTGCCTTTTCGAGCCTGTCCAAAAGAACCGTATTCGCTCCCAAAAGCGCCTGGCGCTTTTCCGCAAACGCAGCGGCCAGTGTTTCATATTCAGCCGCCAGATGCTCTTTTTCCTGCTGGGCGATCGCAAAGGACACCGCGTCATTGCGCGCCAGCGCCATATTTTCGCGCTCCAGCACTTCCGCCAGCGTTTCAGCTTTTTGGATCATGAATTTAATCGCTTTTTCCGGCGCGTCCGGTAATGAACTCATTTTTTTCAGATACTCCTTATTCCCGACATTTCCTATATTATACAGACAGAAAAAATGAAGCCTATTATTTAATTTTTTTCTTGTGCGAGCTGTGGTTAAATACGCGCCATGAGCGAGTCATTGCTGCAGGTTCAACATCTGGATGTAACATTTAAAACGCCGGCCGGCACAAGCCACGCCGTCCGCGATGTGTCTTTTGACCTGAACACCGGTGAAACGATGGCGATTGTCGGGGAATCAGGGTCGGGAAAGTCCGTCACGGCGCTTTCGATCATGCAGCTTTTACCTTATCCGCTGGCATCGCATAGCGAGAAATCATCAATCATTTTCGACGGCCAGAAACTTGTCGGCGCGCCGGATAAATTCATGCGCCATATACGCGGCCGGAAAATCGGCATGATTTTTCAGGAACCGCAAAGCGCCCTGAACCCGCTACACAGCATCGAAAAACAGATCGGCGAAGTTCTGAAGCTGCATCAGGGGCTGGGCAAGGAACAAACCCGCGCCCGGGTCTGTGAATTGCTGGATATGGTCGGCCTGTCCCGGATGAAAGAGCGCCTGCATGCCTACCCGCATGAGCTGTCGGGCGGCCAGCGCCAGCGTGTCCTGATTGCCATGGCGCTGGCGAATAATCCTGACCTTTTGATTGCCGATGAGCCAACAACCGCGCTGGATGTTACCGTTCAGGCGCAAATTCTGGAGCTTTTGCAAAAGCTCAAAAAAGAACTGAATATGGCGCTGCTGCTGATTACCCATGATCTGACGATTGTCGAAAAAATGGCCGACAAAGTATGCGTCATGCAGCATGGAAACATCGTGGAGCAGGCAGATTGCAAGGCTTTGTTCAAAAAACCGCAGCATGATTACACCAAAATGCTGCTGGCCGCCCAGCCCAAAGGCGCGGCTGTCAACCTGAATGATAATGCCCCGTCTATCATCGAAGCCCATAATGTTAAAGTGCATTTCCCACATAAAAAGACATTTTGGGGGAAAATCGACACATGGGTTAAGGCGGTTGACGGCATTGATGTCACATGCCGCGCCGGGCAAACAGTCGGGGTGGTCGGGGAATCAGGCTCCGGCAAGTCAACGCTCGGTTTTGCGCTGCTGCGGCTTTATCCTTTAACGTCCGGCAAGGTGATATTCGATGGTACGGACATTTCCGGCCACAGCCGCAAAACCATGCGTGATTTACGGCGGCGAATGCAGATCGTTTTTCAGGACCCTTACAGCTCTTTGTCCCCGCGGATGAGCGTCCGCGACATTATCGGCGAAGGGCTGCAGGTACATTCTCCTGAAATCTCGAAAAGCGAACGCCATGACCGGGTAGCCGCCGCCCTGCAGGATGTCGGGCTGGATACCGATGTCGGAAGCCGTTATCCGCATGAATTTTCCGGCGGCCAGCGCCAGCGCATTTCAATTGCCCGCGCGATGGTGCTGCAACCCGAATTTATGGTTCTGGACGAACCGACCAGCGCGCTTGATTTGTCGGTGCAGGCACAAATTGTCGATTTGCTGCGCGGGTTGCAGGAAAAATATAATCTTGGTTACATGTTCATCAGCCACGATTTGCGCGTGGTCAAGGCTATGGCGCATGACCTGATCGTGATGAAGGACGGCAAGGCTGTTGAATCGGGGACGGCAAAAGCCATATTTGACAACCCGCAGCAAGATTACACAAAAACCCTGATGGCGGCGGCGCTGGATCTCAAGGCGCGTAAGGCTGCCTGAAAAAGCAGGATTGAGGCTCAAAACAGGCGCCCGATCAATATTTTCCTTGATTTATGCCGGATGTCCGCATAGAAATACGGGACTTGTGATATACTTAACACTGAAAAGACCGGAAAGAGGTGATTTAAATTGGTTAGCGTGAATGTAAGGGATAATAATGTCGATCAGGCATTGAAGGTTCTGAAGAAAAAGATGCAGCGCGAAGGCATTTTCCGTGAAATGAAACTGCGCCGCGACTTCGAGAAACCGTCCGAAAAGAAAAAGCGCGAAAAGGCCGAATCCGTCCGCCGCTGGCGCAAGATGGAACGTAAAAAACGCGACCGCGACTGATTTTTCACAAGATCAATCTTTCTAAAAAGCCGGATTTTTCGATCCGGGGTATAGTGATAGGTTGCAGAGCTCCATATTCTGACCACACTTGCCGCTAAAGACACAGACAACCGCTATCATCACTGGTAGCGGTTGTTTTCTGGGTGGATTATTAATTATTTGCTCGAAAGTATAAACGCCTACTATCAGGCTATTGTCTGTTATAAGGTATCTTAGTGTGTCAGGAAGCCTCTTTTTTACGCAACTCATCTACTATACTGTTTGTGATTTTTTGAAATCCATCTTCGAGATAAGGCAGGTTAAAACGTGTTTTTGGATTGTAGCTGTGGATGTGACCGCCAAAAATCATCTTTTGTGTTTCAACATCCTGATCTTGCTCGATAGCAAATTCTATAATATCGAGAACATCAACATCACTTTCTTTGGCTTGGTTAATAAGCATGTCGTATTCATCAAGGGATATAACAAAAATATGCTCAGGCTTTATAAGGGTTTCCGATATACCCTTTTCCTCCAAAGAGGGTTTTACAGCCTCTTTAACAAACTCATTCCAAAAATCTTTTCCTCGGCCTAAATAAAAATCCTTATATGTTATGAGCAAAAGATAAAAATCTTTGTCAGTATTAGGCAAATCATCAGGTTGTGTTCGGGTCATAACCCTGATCCGTAATCTCGGTTGTCAGCAATATACTTTGTCGTGCTCCATAAACTAATGACCATTCGATTAGGGCTAGCGGGATCCATGGCACATATACAGGGCCTTCTTTAAAATCTCGATGATACATTTCATGCAACATCGTTATTGAACGTTTGATTATTGAGATTGGCGGGGTGCGCGCCATACTAGCCTTAATTTCTTCGTGTATTTCATCGAAGCTTTTTGGCTCTAATTCATCATCGGGAATCTCTTCAATATTTGTACTCATTAAGAAATGATATTTTTCTTAGATAGCGTAGTCACGAGATTTTTGCCCAAAGAGCGATACAACGGATTTGGACGGCAGCGAGGAATGAAGCGGTGTTTTTTGCATATCGTGTAGCAATGCCGCGCCATCGCTTGAGAT
>SKGD01000065.1 GCA_007117665.1 Alphaproteobacteria bacterium | reverse complement strand
GGCGGCAATCGGGAACAGGACGGCGACAAAAAACAGATCCTTGTAAGCCTGCTTGTGCGTCAGGCCGCAAATCCCCAAAAGCGTCACGACAGCCCCGTTATGCGGCAGGCTGTCAAGGCCGCCCGTGGCAATCGTTGTCACACGGTGCAATAATTCGGGCGTGATATTGGCTTCCTGCGCCATGGCCAGATATTGATCGCCCAGTGTTTGCAACGCAATACTCATGCCGCCGGAAGCCGATCCTGTCACACCGGCAAGGATATTGACCGAAACCGCCAGTGACACCAGCGGTCCGCCGCCGATTCCGTCAACCGCGCCCTGTATCAGCATAAAGGCGGGCAGGCTGGCGATGACCGCGCCGAACCCGACCAGGCTGGCCGTATTAAAAATAGGCAAAACAGCCGCATTGGCACCGCTATCGACCGTCTGGCGCAAGGTCGTGATACGCTTGAAATTCGCCACGATCAGAAACAGGGAGGCTGCAGTCAGGGAACAAATAATCGCCCAGACCCCGCGTACCGACTCAATCGTTGTCGGCCCGTATTGCGGCTCTTGTAAATAGGTCGTATCAAGCGCCGGGAACACATGTGTGCTGAGTATATAATTCAGTGAAATGACGATAATAATCGGCGCAACTGCCATGGTGAATGAGGGCAGATTACGCTGCGCTTCCGGTTTTTGTTGCGCTATTTCAACAACGTCAAACCCTTCGCCTTGTGAGTGAACGCGCATGTCTTTGGTCATTGCGGGCTGCGCGTCGGGATGATCGCCGTAATCCTCGCCGGATTTTGCCGCGCGCCTGGCCTGCCGCTCAAGCCAAAACTGACCCAGCCCGAACATAATCAGTGCCCCGATAATGCCGAGCCCCGGTGCTGCAAAAGGTGTCGTGCCGAAAAACGGCATCGGGATCGCATTTTGAATCGCAGGCGTGCCGGGCAGCGCCGTCATCGTGAAGGTAAAGGCACCCAGCGCTATCGTTGCCGGAATCAAACGCTTGGGAATTTGCGCTTCACGAAACAGGGCGGCGGCAATAGGAAAGACCGCGAACGCCACGACAAACAGCGACACCCCGCCATAGGTCAGAAGGGCGCAGGCCAGAACCACTGCCAGCATTGCCCGGTCTTTGCCCAGCCGGTTAACAATGCCGCGCGCGATCGAAAGAGCCGCGCCGCTATCATCCATCAGTTTCCCGAAAATTGCGCCGAGCAGGAATAGCGGAAAATACAGCACAATAAACTGCCCTGCCGCCGGCATGAATATTTGCGTATAAGTCGCCAGCAGCGGCACACCGCCGGCAAAGATCACAGCGACCAATGCCATGACCGGCCCCAATATCAAAACGCTGATCCCGCGATAAGCGAGATACATCAAAAGACCGAGTGATAATAAAACACCGAAAAGTCCCATTATGACTCTCCGCCCGCCTTTTTCCTGGGCGGCGCACAATCGGCAGGCCGGATGCTGTCCTCCAGTATCCATGAGACATCAAAGGTCGAGCGCTGGCCAATATCTTTACCATGGCGCGCAAGCCAGCGATCGGTCTGTTCCCGCCCAAGATCGCGTAAATGGGTCAGATAACCCCATTCAGCATTCATTTTGCTGGAAGGGGACAGATGAACAAGATCTTCATCCGAATGAATTTGGTGTAGCCGCATCTGACGGTAGCGCTCATGCTCAAGATTTTCGGATTCAATGATCTGTTTTAACAGCAGAATCGACCGCAGCTCTTTCTGCAGGCTGTTATTAAAAGTGATTTCATTCAGGCGGTTTATGATTTCACGCGCAGTTTGCGGCACCTCGTCGCGGTAGAACGGATTGACCTGCACCAGCACGAGATCGCGTGCGTTGCAATCGTCAACCAGCGGGAATAGCGCGGGATTTCCAGCATAGCCGCCATCCCAATAGGCCTCACCGTCAATTTCCACGGCCTGAAACATCATCGGTAGTGCTGCTGAGGCCATCAGTGAATCCGCAGAAATCCTTGGCTGGCGGAAAATATGGAGCTTGCCGGTGCGAACATTGGTTGCTGTGACAAAAATTTTAATCGCTTCGCAGGCATTGACGCGGTCGAAATCGATCTGCTCCTCGACAATATCGCGCAAGGGGTTAAGCGAAAGCGGATTAAGCTCATAGGGAGAAAATGTCCGCGTCAGAAAGTCCATAAACAGATAGGCCGGTGAGCTGTCCATGCTCCAGTTCCCGGTCCAGCGATCCCAGAAACTGCGTTGTAAAGGGCTGTACCGGGCGGCTTCGCTGATAGACCGCCAAAAATCGTGGAGCCTCTCCCGCGCATGTTCCCGATCACCTTCGGCAAAGCCGTCGGCTACTACGACCGCATTCATGGCGCCTGCGCTTGTGCCGCTTATGCCTTCAATGTGAATTTCATTTTCTTCAAGCAGCCGATCCAGAACGCCCCAGGTCACCGCCCCGTGCGATCCGCCCCCTTGCAGGGCAAGCTCTATGATTTTTTTATCTTTAAATTTCATAAGCCTTATATAGCACATTAGGGTCTAAACACACAGATAATTTTATGATTCAATGGATTGGTGATTTACAAAAGGAGCCAAGCCATGCGTCATTTTTATCTCTCAGATAGCCAGTGGGAAGCGATCAGGCCGCATTTG
>SKGD01000050.1 GCA_007117665.1 Alphaproteobacteria bacterium | reverse complement strand
CTTTCGGGTGACAAAACAAAAAGAAATTAGCATCATTTTTCCCGCTTGAATATGCTTTGGCATGTCCCGCGCGTGAAAAATTTGCTCCTTTCTTTTTGTTTTGTCACAGAATTGCATGAAAACTGTGAGTTTTGACCCTAGTAAAAAACCGATAAAGTCCGGTGTGTCGGCTTATCCCGATAAAGCGGGTTGTCCGTGCCGCGATGCCATAAAATATGATCAACATCCATGGCGATCATGCCTTTATGCAACGCGATCAACTCGACCGCTTTTCCGGCACAGGCGCGAATTTCAATTTCTTCCTCCGACCCGGAAGGCAGCTCCACGCCTCTTTCGATTTTCTCTGCCAGCGGCGGCATATAGTCCAAAATACCGTCCGTCCGCAGCACATGCGGCACGGCATTATCCGGGAACATCGTCAAATGATTAATATCATGGAACAAATCAACCCCCATACGGCCATAGGCCAGATGAAGATCGGCGGCGGTGATTTGCGCCCGTTTGAAAAAGCATATTTTCGCGCCGTGGTAATTGTGGCTGTCATCGAAACCGGGCATCTGAACCAGTGCCCATACCATACGATCCGCCGCGCCTTGCATTGAATCAACAAAATCATGAAAGGAACCGCCGTGATCCGCCATGATTTTCGTCCCCATACCGCGCAAAGACAAGGCGCATTGACGCGCAAAGTCAAAGCTGAACGTGCCTTTTTCATCCAGCCCTAAAATAGCAGCACATTGACGCGGCGATATCTCCGCCATATCAGCCGCACGCATGGCGCCGTTTTCGTCGAAATAATGTTTCAGGCGTGTTGAGATCGTATAGTAAAGCGAATGATCGACCTGTTCCCAGCCTTCTTCGACCAGCAACATGTCATAACCCGATCCGAAATTCATGCAATCCAGCGCCAGAACGTAACAGGCTGTATCCTCCATTGTGCCGCTGAAATGATGTTTGCCGTCAAAGACCTGTCGCTCATCAAGCTTTCGCAAGCCATCAGCATAAGCGGCAATCCGGTCTTCGCGCAGACGCACATGGCGTGCCTGACGGCAAACCGTGTCAAAACCCGTGCGGATCATGTCAAAGACGCTCTGTTCCTGATTTTGGGGCTGCAACAACAAAGAAAACCTCTTACCATTGTGAAGGAAAGAGGCCAGTAAATGCACGCATAAGCGCGCTGTGTCAAGTTTTTCAGAGGGAAGATGAAACTGTCATACTGATGGAATGTGCCTGAGGCTCGGAAATCTCGACAAGATCCCAGTTTTCCTTGGCCGAAAACAGCTTATGCAGCAAGGCATTATTCAGCGCATGGCTTGGCTTGTAACAATCATAAGCGCCTTGGATCGGTGCACCGGCCAGATATAAATCGCCAATCGCATCCAGAATTTTATGGCGGATAAATTCATCCTTATAACGCAGCCCGTCATGATTAAGGACTTTGTCATCATCCAGAACAATCGCATTATCCAAAGAGCCGCCCAGCGCCAGACCATGACGGCGCAAGGCTTCTACTTCATTCAAGAAGCCAAAGGTACGCGCCGCAGATAATTCCTTGTGGAAGCTGCCATCCGTCAGGGAATAATGGCGTTCCTGTGTGCCGATGGCAGGGTGGTTGAATGCGATACGGCCCGAAAACCGGCACTCTTCCGCAGGCGACAGCCGTACAAATTTATCATCTTCCCCGACCGTGATTTCTTTCAGGACGCGAACAAAGCGGCGAACGGCTTTTTGCGCGGACAAGCCGGTTTTTTCAATGGCTTCAACGAAAATCGTCGAGCTGCCATCCATGATCGGCACTTCGGGGCCATCAAGTCGTATGACTGCATTATCAACGCCGCAACCGCGCAGCGCCGCCATAATATGTTCAACTGTACCGACCGTGACCCCCGCATCATTGCCGATAACCGTGCAAAGGCGCGTCTCGACAACATTGTCCCAGCGCGCCGGAATAACGTTATGGGGCGCCGCCACATCACGGCGCACGAAAATGATCCCCGTGTCAGGCTGTCCGGGCATGATCGTCAACATCACTTCGGTTCCCGAGTGAAGGCCGATACCTTCAAAAGATATCGCTTTTTTGACTGTCTGCTGCATGAATGGATCCGGCTTTTTAATTCACAACGGAGGAACAAGACTCCTCACCAGCCATGATCATCTCACACTGCCCGCGCAAGCCGCAAATCACGCTTTGTTGCGCTTTGTTACAGAGGAAACATTACTTATTGTGATAAATATAGGATGGGATCCGCGGATCTGAGGTCGGGGCGATACGGCCATCCATCATCTGGGAAATAACGCTGTCTTTGGCTTTCCCATCAACAGTTCCATCGCTAAACGGCGCCGCCGCTGCTACGTGTGTAAAACCACGAGATCTCCAGTTTTCCAGATTTTTTTGTAACTGTTCGATCATCTGAAGGCTAGGCGGCCATTTTGCCTGCCAGTCTTCCGTTAAGGTTTGTTTCTGCTCACGCACCTGATCTGCATAGAGGCTGACAGCATTAAAAACATCGTTAATTTTATAAATGGCATATGGCGTTACATCGGCCAGCGGATTACGGATCATAACAACACTCCTTCGAACAAAAAAGCTTATGTAAACTTATCTTTGATGAAAATCAACAAAAAAATGGGGTCCGAAGACCCCATAACAAGTACAGCCGTTCCGTCAGGCGGCTAGTTGGCTTGGCGACGGAGGAAAGCAGGAATATCAAGCTCGTCTTCGGCGTGATCGGCTTTTTTGGGCGCTTCGATATTCAAAGACCCTTGCTGTACCGGCCGTTGCGGCGCAGCCATCGCGCCACCGCCAGCCGAACCGGAGGAGGTTTCGCCACTGCCACGGGCAGCGTCGCCCTCGCCATGATCACCATGCAGCCCTTTCAAAGGCCCGGCAAAGCGCTCGAACAAAGATGGTGTTTTCTTACGTGCCTGCGTACCTGCGCCTGGCACTGGCGGACGTAATGTCAGCCCGGGCGAGGTCACAGTCTGCGCCGGCGGTTCTGCATCATAACGCCGGGCAGCCAGCGGGCTTAAAGGCTGTGACGCTGACTCCGTCCGGTTTTGATCAACCTCAACCGGCTTTGGCGGTATAAAAGCATTTTCATGTACCGCGCCGCGCAATGCCGTTTCACCGGCAGGCGGTGTTGCTGCAGATGTTTCCGGACGCTGTGCCATCGGTGAAGATGCTTGCGGTGCCGCAGGCGTCACCATCCGGGCAGACGCCGAAGCCCCGGCCATCGCCGATGCTGTCATCGGCCCGTAAGACGGTATTGCATAACCGCCGGGCTTGCTTTCCGCACGCTGCGCTACCTGCGCAGATCCGGAGTCGGCTGTTTCCTGTGAGTCCGGCGTCATAGAAACCTCTTCTCCGGACATGCTTTTTTCAACCGAACCATGATCGGACGCCCCTTGATCGGACGCCGCGACATTCGGCTGTGCACGCCCCATCTTCCGGTCAGTTTGCAACTGGCCGGTCAGCTTGTTCACGACAGAGCCACCGGATGTTGACTTTCCGGGCTTTGCCGCACGCTGTTCTTCAGCATCAATCCCCGTCGCAACGACAGAAACACGCATAATACCTTCAAGCCCTTCATCAAAAGTGGAGCCGAAAATAATATTAGCGTCAGGATCGACTTCCTCGCGGATGCGGTTACAGGCTTCGTCAACTTCAAACAACGTCATATCCATGCCGCCCGTCACGTTAATGATAACGCCGCGCGCGCCCTGCATTGACACATCATCCAGAAGCGGGTTGTTAATAGCCGCTTCCGCAGCCTCGATCGCCCGGCGATCGCCTTCGGCGTCACCCGTCCCCATCATCGCCTTACCCATTTCCAGCATGGCGCTGCGGATATCGGCAAAATCCAGATTAATCAGACCCGGCATCACCATCAGATCGGTCACGCCGCGCACGCCGGATTGCAAAACTGAATCCGCCATTTTAAACGCTTCGGCGAAAGTTGTTTTTTCGTTGGCCACCCGAAATAAATTCTGATTGGGGATCACAATCAACGTATCGACATAATCCTGCATCTCGGCAATACCGTCTTCGGCCATTGCCATACGGTGCGAACCTTCAAAATGGAATGGCTTGGTGACCACCCCGACCGTCAGAACGCCTTTCTCGCGGCAGGCGCGCGCAATCACCGGCGCCGCACCCGTTCCCGTTCCACCGCCCATACCAGCGGTGATAAAGGCCATATTCGACCCTTCGAGATACTGCATCACATCATCAAGAGATTCTTCCGCCGCCATGCGCCCGACATCAGGCTTCGCACCGGCACCCAACCCGCCCGTTACGGTCGCGCCAAGCTGTATCTTGTTTTCGCACAAAGACCCGTCCAATGCCTGAGCATCCGTATTGCAAACGATAAATTCGCAACCCTGCAGACCGGATGAAATCATATTATTGACGGCATTTCCGCCCGCGCCGCCGACTCCGAGCACTGTAATCTTGGGGGACAATTTCCTGACTTCCTTATGTTGCATTCTGACATTGATCATTGGTGAATTCCTCCGTAAAGGCGAGATATCTTTGATTCTATTTGAGTTATTCTTGGAATAAAAGGGGCAAAAAGAGGATATTTACATCAAACGCAGTAAAGACATCGTACAGACCTTCCTTTTTTCTAAGAACACAACTTGAAGAGCTCAGGCTAAGCGACTCATTCGACTCAGTTTTCACAGTGTTTCAGAGACAGGCAGATTCGTGAACCCCCTGAAGAAAGGAAGCTGTGGATAAGTTATTCGTTATTCACAAAAAATTAATCCACACCATCAAGATGGGGCAAAAAACAAGGAAATCAAGATGTGTATGAGGCTGTGCATAACAAGGGTAAAACAACCCGCTTACCAATTCTCGCGCAGCCAGAACTGAATGCGCTCAAACAATGTTTCCGGCTGTACCTGTGCCATAATTTCAGCCGGCATTTCATGGCTGCGCTCAGAGATATAAGCCAGCAACCCCGCCGTTGTCGCAAAAGCCGGGCCGCTGACAGCATCAGCCAGCCCCGCACAATTCACCGGCTTGCCGAGGCGCACTTGTTTGTCCAGCACATTTTGCGCCAGATCGCGAATCCCCGGCAACTGGCTTGCGCCGCCGGTCAGCACAACACGCCGCCCCGCCGCCGCACCAATGCCGCTATCATGGAGGCGCGCACGAACAATCTCCAGCACTTCCTCAAGGCGCGGCTGGATAATCCCGACCAGCAAGGAACGCGGGGCATGATTGGGGTGGGAGCGGTTATCCTCCCCGATCTGCGGCACGTCGATCAGCTCATTTTCATCGGTAATGCTGGCGATGGCGCTGCCGTACAATACTTTCAAACGCTCGGCATCGCCCAGCGCGGTCGTCAACCCGCGGGCAATGTCGCTGGTCACATGCCTGCCGCCAACCGGCACGGCATCGCTGAAAATCATGCTGCCGCCGTAAAAAACCGCAATCGATGTCACACCGCCGCCCATATCAATAACCGTACAGCCCAGATCTTTTTCATCTTCCACCAGACTGGACAGACCAGCGGCATAGCTTGAAAGGCATAGCGCCCCGATATCCAGATGGCTGCGTTCGATACAAGTCGCAATATTCCGCAGCGCCCCGGTTTCCCCCGTCACCATGTGCAAATCAACCGCCATGCGTTCGCCGTACATGCCGCGCGGATCGCGCACACCATTATGGCCGTCAACCGCATAACCGACAGGTATCGTATGAACAAGCTCGGAATCATCGCTCAGGCTTTGCTCCTGTGCTGTCGCCATGGCGCGCCTTATGTCGTTATCGCCGATCTCCCTGCCGTTAATCTCGGCATCGATTGTCATGTTATGCGACCGCGCCAGCGTACCGGGCACATTGATCATCACTTCGCGCAAGGGATACCCCTTCATCGCTTCCGCCGCCATGTGCTCGGCGGAATGGACAGCCTGCCGGATCGACTGCTCAGCCGCGCCCAGATCAACCACCGCGCCGGACTTCACCCCTTGCGATGCCTGATGGCCGATCCCCAGAATTTCATAATGCCCTTCATCATCAACCGTACGGGCAATGAAACATGCAATCTTGCTGGAACCGATATCCAGCGCGGCGATCACAGATCCTTTGGGCTTGAAACGATGCTTCATAAAACGGCCGGTCATAATCAGATATCATTCACGAAAGAGGCTTTATACTCGCTGACTGCGCCGGGGCGCGTCCGCACTGTGATGCGCTCCGGGACGCGCATATCGATCATTTCCAGATCCTTGTTCAATATATCGTCGCTTTCCTGCGCCCGCGCCAGATAACGCAGCGCCAAACCGGCATCTTGCGCCGGCAATTTGACGGTAACACCATTTTTCATCCGTAAATCCCAACGCCGCGCGCCCACCATCGCCGCCGCCTCGACATGGGGCAATATATCCGGCTCCGCCGTCAACAAGGCAAAAAGAGCGCGCGCATGCTGCGGCGCCTCCGCCCCGGTCAAAATAATCAAATCGGCAAAACGCTCCAGCCCTTTATCCGTCAGAACAACCCCGTCCGGGTCAATTACCCGAATCCGCTGCTGGTGCTGCCACAAGGCAACCGGCTCGCGTTCTAGCAACCCGACATAGATCGTACGCGGCAGGCGGCGTTCAATATGCGCGTCCCGCACCCATGAAATTTTTTCGATCATTTGTTTGGTACGCGCGGGGTCAAAAGCAAAAATCGGATCGCCTTTATCCAGATTCACAATAGCGCGAATCACATCTGCATCCGCGTGAATTCGCCCTTCGACCAGAATTTCATCGACATAAAATCCTGCCCCTGCCGCCATGTCATATATTTTATGCTGGGTCCATACCACAGAGCGCTCCGCCGCGCCGGACAGGAAAAACCACGCGCCGAGCCATAAAGTAAAAACCAGTACGCCGCAGGCGACGCCAAAACGGCGCGCCAGCAAAATCAGCCGTGCTGTTTTATCATTACGGGCGCGTCTGGATCTGACGCTTTTTCCTGTGGTGCCTTTTTTGCGTGACATTGCGCGGTTTCCACCAGATGAGAGCAAAGTTGTACGAACGACATGCCGTTATGAATAACCTGTGACGGGCCGATAGATTCCACCGTCAGGCCGGGTTGGGTATTGATCTCCAGAAGATAAAGGCCATCAGCGCCATTCTTGCTGTCATCATAACGAAAATCACAACGAGCAAGACCAGCACACCCGATACCATTATACACGCGCGCCGCATAATCAAGAGCGGTTTTATAAACATCTTCAGGAATATCCGCAGGCAGAACCAGCTCCGTGCGGGTATCGTGGTATTTTGCTTCATAATCAAAAAACCGCGTATGGGAAATAATCTCGGTCACGGCCTGCGGCACACCGTCCAGAACCGCCACTGTCAGCTCGCGCCCCGGAATATAACGCTCAACCATTATCTTGTCGCCAAACGCCCATTCGGCTTCTTCAAAAGCAGGCTGGTTTTCATGATCCAGAATAATCCGCACACCGACACTGGACCCTTCACAAGCCGGCTTAACGACATAAGGAGGCTCCATAGGCGCGCCCTTCTTCAGTTCTTCGGCGCTCACAACATGGCTTTCCGCAACCCTGACGCCGAAACTCTGCGCCAGATATTTGCAAAGCGGCTTATCCATGCCGACCGCCGATGCCGTCACGCCGGAATGGGTATAGGGAATCTCCAGAATCTCCAAAAGCGCTTGCACCGTGCCGTCTTCGCCGCCTTCCCCGTGCAGATTATTAAACACAGCATCCGGTTTAGGGGTCAGCGCCGCCGCCAGCGCTACAAGGTCTTTTTTCACATCAATAACACTGACATCATATCCGGCGGCGCGCAAAGCCGTCTCGACCTGCTTGCCTTTATCCAGCGAAACCTGACGTTCCGCCGACCAGCCCCCAACCAGCAATGCGACTTTCTTAGCCATGCAAAAAATCCCCCGTTCTTTTGACTTCCCATCTTAGCGTAATGCCGCAATCCTCATAAACCCTTCTGCGGACTTCCTCCCCAAGATTTTCAAGATCTGCGGCTGTCGCCGTGCCGGTATTAATCATGAAGTTACAGTGTTTTTCGGACATTTGCGCGCCCCCTACCCGCAAACCGCGCCCCCCGGCACGGTCGATCAACTGCCAGACTTTCGTGCCTTCCGGTAAACCGGCCTGTGCGATTTCCGGGGCGGACGGGTTGGCAAATGTCGATCCGCCGGTTTTCTCACGAATCGGCTGGCTTTGCTCGCGCCGGGCGCGAATATCTGCCATATTCTGCTCTATCATGGCCGGATCGCCTTTCCGGCCTTTGAAAACGGCATCAATAAAAAGATAATCATCCGGCGTTTCCGTGTGACGATACGCCATGCCCATATCCGCAGGTGTCAACGTATGAAGATGCCCTTGCCGGTCAAGCGCTCGCGCCTGTACCAGAACATCTTTGGTTTCCGTGCCGTAACATCCGGCATTCATCCGCAATGCGCCGCCAATCGTGCCCGGAATGCCGCTGTAAAAAGCCAGCCCGTCAATACCCGCCTGTGCCGCCGCACGCGCAACATTGGCATCCAGCGCCAAAGATCCGGCCCGCACGCGATCATCCTCCAGCACTTCCACAGATGAAAAATCGCGCCCCAGACGCACCGTCACCCCGCGCAGCCCGCCATCGCGGATAATCATATTCGACATCACGCCAAATATATGCACCGGAATATCATCCGGCAACGCCGCCAGAAATTCCTGTAAATCCTCCAGATCGGCAGGTTTGAACAACCAGTCAGCCGTCCCGCCCGTCCGAAACCAGCCAACCGCCCCCAAAGGCGCATTTTCAGTCAATCGCCCTCGCACAGGAGGCAGGTCGTCATTCACGATGGCGCAAATCTTATTCATGAGTTATTCGCTTCTTCCAACAACATCAAAACGCCGCCCTTGCGCCAGATACAAAACTTTCTTTTTAATATGAGAAAACAATGTCGGCGGCAAAACACCATAAGAAAAGCGATCCTTCTCATCCCGCGATACCCGCCTTAAGTCATATCCCGGCCAGATAAATTTATTCGCTTCGGAACAGATAATCCATGACCGGGCGTGATCCAACCCCAAACGCTTTTTCGTTGCCAGAGGAATTTCGACAGCCTGATCCGGCAAAGAAGGCGGTGTGTGGGTTACAGGAAGAACAATAACGGTTTTCTCCTCTCCCTCAACGCCATCTATCGCAGCAATAATCGCACAAGGCCGGTCTTTGCGACCTTCACCATGGCCAGCTTGCTCCTCATCACGCCATAAATAGGAATAGCCTATAATCAGACCGGGATGGGGTTCGGGCAGAGCCATCGTCACGCATCCACTTCATCATCAAGATGAGCATATTGCGCCGGCACATCCGCAGCGGCAATAGCCGCCAGATCATCTTCGGAAAATTCACTCACATGCATAACTTTGCGGCGACCGCGAATCAAAGCCTGATATTCGTCATAAGACATCATCACCAGACGCGGCCGATCATGTTTAGTAATCGCCACAGGTGAGGCCAGCGCAGCATCCTGCCATCGGGCAAAATGGCGCTGGAAGTCAGTGGCATTAATTTGTTTCATGGCGCTTTCTCCGCAAAAATACAGATAATACATATTATACATAAATTATGTATTTTGTCAAATCTGATGATTGCCAGAGAGACTGTTTCAAAATAGAATCTTGTTTTTTAGGCCACTTATTATACCCAATATCAAAATCATTTGATCGGTATTGCGCTATAAGTTCAGCCTCTTTTTTACTAACCTCTGCTTTATCAGCAGATTCAAAAAGTATATCTTTCTTCAGAGTTAAGCTCAAAAGCTGCTCTTTTGTGAAATCTTGAGCAACAATCTCATTGTTCCAAGATCCAAAATAACGAAGAGAATGCCCATTACCCCCTATATCTTTACCTATATATATCTTTCCATTAGATAGTGTAGTCACGAGAATCGAAATGTGAGAGAATCATGTCAGCAAGCAAGGAGGCTGATATGAAACCATCCCACAGACGACACGACATTTCAGACAAAGTATGGGCGTTGCTGG
>SKGD01000126.1 GCA_007117665.1 Alphaproteobacteria bacterium | reverse complement strand
TTATATGTTCGGCCTGCGGATCGTAAGCCAGCCCGAACCGGGTTGTCAGGGCGGCCGTAAAATCACCCACCGAATTATAGCTGACGCGCGGTGAAAAAGACGCATAGGGCGTTGACCAGTTCAGGCTTGCCGAGCCTTCGGTCAGTTGCCGTTGCGGCCTTCTGACAAGATCGGCGTTAAAGCTCAGATTATTCGCCAAACGCCGCGCATAAGACGCGCTGAGCTGGGTAACACGATAATCCGGATGAATATCGTAATTTGCCCGGAAACGCAGGCGATTTTGGCCGATCCGCCCCATCAGGTTTGATGCGCCGCCGATCCTGTCTTCACCGGATCCGGTCGCATAGCTGTAATTAAGGCTTTGTCCCATGCCCCAGTTACGGACAGAGGTACTTAGCCCGCCGGACAGGCTGTAGCGGTCATCCCCGTCCGAATAATGACCATATCCGGCGGAAAGGTTATAATTAACGCGCCCCCTGCGGGTGTTGCCAATCCGCATCCCCAAAGGCCCGGATAAAGACATTGTATTTTGGAAGCGTCTGGTTCTGGCACTGTCCCCGCCAAAGCCGTCCGTCCTGATTTCGGCGCTATTGCGGAAACGGTGCGCGCCGATCAGCCTTCTGGCCGATAGGCTCGCCAGCATGTCGCCATCCTGATCAGCAGTGACATCGGCATTAAATAATGTGTCCCACATGGCATGCGAAATACCGGTATAAAGATAGCTTTCACGTTCGCCATCACTCTCGCGCGTGCTGGCGCCTGCGGATAAGGCGGTGCGGTCGCTGAGCGCGGTTTCGTAATAGGCGCTGATATTCGGATTGCCGCGGTCGGGGTTGCGGGTGCTGCCGCGATTAGGGTCATAAACCTGTGTATCGGCGAATGTGAGCGACACATCATAGACACCGCCTTCATTGGTTCGGCGGCTTGCGACCGGGATCTGGAAGTTTTCTTCCTGTCTTTGGCCTTGCGGGCCGTATTTTACGACACGAAATTCGTTATCACCGGCGGACAGGTCAACATTTTCAAAATAGTAACGGCCATCTTCCCCGGCTTCCTGAAACGCGATCAAAGAACCATCCCGGTAAATTTCAACATCCCATCCGGGGGTGGCTTCGCCGAAGATTTCAGTATTAACCCGTGTCATGCTTTGCGCCGGGTCTATGTTCGTGATCCGCGCCCCCAGCCCCGGAGACGTACCGCGGCTGTTAGGGACGCTGACCGGGATCACATCCCCGATCTCGTAACGTCGCGCCTGTAAGGGGCCGAGAAGATCGGCCTCATGCGATTCCCGCAGGTAATTCGCCCGAAACAGCGTTAAGTCTCCCTCATCGGTGATCCGGCTGTTGGTGCGGAGCGTCCCATAGGCAAAATCGCCCCGCGTTGCGATCCGGGCGGCATTGGAAAAATTGCTTGTGTCGCTGGTGCCGCTTTTGCGATAGATTGAACTTGTCTGGATATTGACGATCGGCACGCCGATCATTTGCCTTTCAAGTGAATGATAGGGCAATTGCGGCTCATCCGGCGCGCGCGCCATCCGCCCGGCCAGCGCGTGCCGGTCACGCCTGTTGCGGCGTTCCTGCACGGGGAACGGAATATCGGAGTCGATTTGCATGGTCATCTGGTGCGGGTTTGCCACGATGTCCAACCCGAACCATGCGGCGATTTCCTGTGGCGTGGCATATAAATCATTCTGGTCGTCATGCACGAATGACGAAAAGGAAAAATGTCCCTGATCGCTTGTGACGTGCCGGGCTTCCTTGTTCAGGGCAAAGGTTTTTTCCTCGCGCAGATACCATCCGGTCATGTTGCCGGTATCAGGGTCGCGTTCGATCGAAAAATCCAGCTCGCGAATAATATCCATGACCGACAGCGTGACTTGTCCCTGATAGATGGTTCCCAGCAGCGGGTTACTCAGGCGAAGTCCTTGTGGCAGCCGCACCTGAAACACCAGCATTTCGCCTTCCGGTATTTCGGTCAGTCTCTGCCTGCCCGCGCTTTGCTGTGGCTCCTGCATTTGTTCCATACGCTGGTCGGCGCGTTCAAAGCCATCTCTCATGCGCTCGACAAAGGCACGCGCCAGATCACGCCGCGCGTCGTTCGTCAGCGCCGTTTCCGCCAGCCCCGGCGGCGCGGCCAGCCATAAAAGCAATGCCGGCAGCGCCACGCGCGCCACGCTTTTGAATCGGGACGATTCCGGGCGCTTTCGCCGGGTGTTATGGCCGGTTTTTGGTCGGGTCATTCTTTTAGAGCAAAGCCCGTGCGGGCGGTTGGAATGTGGTAAGAGGCAAGTAAAAGACAGTCTTATTGACAGTAAACCATACAAAAGCACGGAAAACAATATTATACAGAATCATATTTTCTTGGGAGGGCGCCATAATATGAAAAAGAAATACTTTAGATTACGGAAAAAAGGGACAATTTGATATTATTTTTACGAATTTAATAATGAATTAATCTTTTATACGTGATACTGTAAGCATGTATTGTGCAAGGAGAGCACTTGGCACACTTATTGCAGTCCGATAACGGGCAACAATGTGTTAACTAACTAAAGGAGAACCCTGATATGAAACTTTCCAACTTTAAAACTCTGGCAACCGTCAGTGCATTCGCACTCGGTCTGTCACTTGCATCCGGTGCTGTTATGGCACAGACAGTGCAGGATGATGCTGATATTGACGTTGTTATCACGATTGACAGCAGCCTCGACATCGACTCGTTTGCCGATGCTCATTACGGTTCATGGTTTATCGTCCATGACGGTGCCAACGATTTCACTTTGACACTTAACCCCGATGATACGATCACGCTGCCGATTCCGGCAACGCTTGGGGATGGTCAGGCCGTTGATATTGATGATGCGTTGCGGACAGCCGGACAGATTGTCGTCGCCGGTCCCGGCCCGATTGATATGTCAATGCGGATTGCCACGGTTGCTGATACTTTCGACTCAGCCGCAAACGGCCTGCAACTGCAACGCGTGCTATACGAAACATCAGAAGGTGAAAGTGACTTTTTTGATGTGAGTGCTGTTACTGCGGCGCCTGGTGCCGAGACACCATGGCAGGAAGTCACATTGGCGGCTGATGGTTCCCTGACGGTTGATCTGGGTGCGCGCATCCTGTTCACCTCGACCCCGGCCGATGGGACTTACACGGAAACCTACAATATCGAGATTGGTTTCTAAGGAACGCTACGTTCAGTAAAAAGAATTTCAAGAGGAGCCGGTTTTCCGGCTCCTTTTTTGTTATTTTTCTTTAGATGCAAGCTGTTTAAATTCGCCTGACGGCTCACCGCGGGCATCCACGCGCGGCGCTGCCATTTTCCTAGATGCGCGCATCCTCCTACGCCAAGGCTACGGGGAATCCCCCGATCAGCGATAGATCGGGTCAACCAGCTTGCGGCGCGCGCGGTGAAGCTCACGCAGGAACTGATGCGGCTTGCTCAAAGCCGGCAGGTAAATATCACCGACAAAACGGGAATCGAGATGAACCTCGCCATAATATAAAAAACGCCCCAACATACCGTGATTGATATTTTCCGCCCGAATTTCGGCCAGATCGATCTCCTGAACATCAACGAACAACAGACCTTTTTTGAAAACAAGCCTTTGATCCGTAAGCGCAATCTC
Source organism: Alphaproteobacteria bacterium (assembly GCA_007117665.1). Classification (GTDB taxonomy): domain Bacteria; phylum Pseudomonadota; class Alphaproteobacteria; order Micavibrionales; family Micavibrionaceae; genus UM-FILTER-47-13. Next base: position 6,428 of record SKGD01000126.1, on the reverse strand, counting down.
GGTGGCGACAACTTTTAAAATATGAATCAGGGCAATCACCACCCCCAGCGCCGTCATCATCCAGAAAATCCATGGATAACGCGATCCGAAAACCAACATGAATATTTTAATCTGATGATCCGGCGCCTGCGACCCGAAATGCTGCCACAGGAACAAATCAGCCACATAACCACCCGCCGCGCACAAAAACAGCCAGACCAGTCCCGTCAGCACGTAAATCCAGTGCAGACAGGCATTACATATCAATTTTTCTTCTTCCCCGACGACACGTTTGAGGAAATGCGTATGAATAACCATATCTTTTGCGACCCTTATGTGAACTGACTTTATCACGGCAACCGGCACGATCAAAAATAAAAAAGAGTTTTAAAACAGGCTCTAAGGAAACCCGTGGAGCGTCCTGCCCGATGATGCTATGATACGTTCCGCAAATATAAACCGTTAAGGAGACGGAGCCATGGCACTCACCGGCAAAACAGCAATTATCACAGGTTCAACCAGCGGGATCGGCAAAGGCATTGCCGATTCTCTCGCCGCGCAGGGATGCAATATTGTCCTGAACGGGCTGGGCGATCAGGCCGCCATAGAAAAAGACCGCGCCGCCATGGAAAAAAAATACGGCGTGCGCGTCCTGTATCACGGCGCTGACATGACCAAGCCTGACCAGATCGCCGATCTTGTTACCAAAACCGTGCAAATGCTGGGCGGGGTCGATATTGTCGTCAATAATGCCGGAATTCAGTATGTCTGTCCGGTCGATGAATATCCCACCGAAAAATGGGATACCATTATCGCCATTAACCTCAGCGCCTCTTTTCACATGATCCGTTTGTGCCTGCCGCACATGAAAAAAGCCGGATGGGGACGGGTTATCAATCTGGCCTCGGCGCATGCGCTGGTCGCCTCACCTTTTAAATCGGCTTATGTCGCGGCCAAGCACGGCATTGCCGGCCTGACCAAAGTTGTTGCGCTGGAAGTCGCGCAGCAAAATATTACCTGTAACGCGATTTGCCCCGGATACGTCAAAACGCCTTTGGTGGAAAACCAGATCGCCGACACCGCCAAGGCGCGCGGTATCACCGAAGATGATGTCATCAATAATGTGATGCTCGCCGCCCAGCCAACCAAGAAATTTACAAAAATCGACCAGCTCAGCGATCTGGCGGTATTTTTCTGCAGTGATGCCGCAGCAAATATTACCGGCACAATGTTGCCTGTGGATGGCGGCTGGACGGCGCAATAATGCCCGGCTCTGAGAAAAACACACAGAAAACTGTCAATCTCGCCTTGCAGGGCGGCGGCGCGCACGGCGCTTTCACATGGGGCGTTCTGGATAAAATGCTGGAAGACGGGCGCATCGCCCCCGAAGGTATCTGCGCGACGAGCGCCGGCAGCATGAATGCTTGTGCCATGGCTTACGGGCTGCATCTGGGCGGGCGCGATCAGGCGCGCGCCGTATTGCATGATTTTTGGCACCGGATCCACCGTCAGGGCTTTTTCCTGAACCCGGTCAGGCAATTTCCGCTGGAAAAAACGCTGGGGTGGAATATGGATCATTCGCCGGCTTATTTCCTGTTCGACACAATGACGCGGCTTTTTTCACCCTATCAGTTAAACCCTTTGGACATTAATCCTTTGCGGGATGTGCTGGAAGATGTGATCGATTTTGACGCGCTGCGCCGCTGTGACCGGGTTAAATTATTCATCAGCGCCACCCATGTCCGTACCGGCAAGGTAAGGGTTTTTGAAAATAACGAGATCACCGCAGATGCCGTGATGGCTTCGGCCTGCCTGCCATTCATGTTCAAGGCGGTCGAGATTGACGGCGAACATTACTGGGATGGCGGCTATGTCGGCAACCCTGCCCTGTACCCGCTTTTTTACAAAACATGCTGCGACGATATTATGATTGTGCATATCAACCCGCTTGATCGTGACCAGCTTCCCACAACCGCGCCGGACATCATGAACCGGATCAACGAAATCAGCTTTAACGATTCCCTGCTCAAGGAATTACGGGCGGTCGCCTTTGTCAAAAAGCTGGTCGAGCATGATATGCTGCACGATGAATATAAGGATAATTTCAAGGATATTCTGGTTCACTCCATTCGTGACGATGAATCGATGGGCTCTTTGTCGGTCGCCAGTAAATTTAACTCCGACTGGGATTTCCTGACCCATTTACGGGATATTGGCCGCGCGGCAATGGAAAAATGGCTGGCGCGCCATTATGATGATGTCGGCGTGCGCGGCACGGTTGACCTGCATCATGAATTTCTGACATCGGTTACGGACATGTTCGCCGCAGATGGCCGTATCCGCAAAAAGAAAGAATCCTGAGAAAAACACGCATCCAGGTTGATAAAAAGCAATCCGTTTACGCAGCCCATGCGTAAAAGGGTCATGAATAAAATAAAACTCTTTTTCGTCATGCTGACTTTTGTGGCCGCCTTCATGTCCGGCACCACAAAAAACGATGTGCGTGCCGCAGTGCCGGATAATGGCGAGATCGTGTTTGAAATCCTGCGTGACGGTCAGCCTTTCGGGATACACAGCCTGCATTTTACACCGCAACATGACGGAATGCTGCGCGTGGATATTGACATATCAATGCGTTTTTCGATCGGGCCTTTGACGCTGTTCCGGTATCATCACACCAACACAGAATATTGGCGAAATGACCGCTTGCTAAAGCTGGAAAGCGCAACAAATGATGACGGCAGAAAATATTTTGTGCGGGCTTTTTGGGAAGATCAATCCGTTACAATCAAAACGCAGGACAAAACTTACGAAGCGCCGATTTCACTTTATTCCAGCAGCTACTGGAACCCGATTATGCTGCGGGCTGAAAAAGTGCTGAACACGCAAAAAGGTGATGTGGAGAATATCCATGCAACCCATCTGGGAACGATTGAAAAACAGGTAAATCGTGATATTATTGCCGTCGATCATTACAGAGTCGAAGCTGCCGTCCCGATTGACGTTTATTACCATGCCGAAACCCGGCAATGGGTAGGGCTTTCCTTTCGGGCGCGCGGTGCAGCAATATCATATCGACGGCTGACACCTTTACCGCAGGAAAAAACGTGACAAAAAACACCGCCGGACAAGCCGGGAGCATAGCATGGATCACCGGCGCCTCATCGGGGATCGGAGCACAAACCGCACAAAAACTCGCGGCAAAAGGCTGGCATGTGGCGATCACGGCGCGGTCATCCGACAAGCTTGCAGCCATGGCCGCAGCCAATGACCGGCTGCACGTTTTTGCCGGGGATGTCACCGACCCCGCCGCGATGACAGATATCGTTACCGACATCGAAAACCGGCTGGGGCCGATTGATCTGGCTGTGCTGAATGCCGGCACGTATCTGCCCGACGGGCTAGAGGATTTCAACGTCACGCGCTTTCACCGGCAATATGACGTGAACGTCAACGGCACCGCCAATGCACTGGCCCCCGTGCTGGAGCGGTTTCGAGCGCGCAGCAAAGGACATGTCGCGATTATTGCCAGCGTGGCCGGATATCGCGGTCTTCCACGCTCTTTGGGGTATGGCTCAACCAAAGCAGCACTCATCAATTTTTGCGAGGCGCTGGCGATCGAATGCGCCGACAGCGCCATCAAAGTACAGCTTGTCTGTCCCGGCTTTGTCAAAACACCCCTGACCGATAAAAACGACTTCCCGATGCCGTTTTTAATGCCGGTCGAACGCGCTGCTGAAAAGCTGGTAAAGGGGCTGGAGTCCCGCCGGTTTGAAATTACATTTCCCTGGATCTTTGCCTTTATGCTAAAGATGGTCAGGTTACTGCCGCACCGTTTTTATATCCGGATGGCGGCGGCAACCCGACCCGCAGCAAATGCCCCAAAGGATAAGAGAGCCAAAGCACCATGAACCCGCATCAACGCGCCCTGGAAGATTACATAGAATATTGGGAAACACTGACCCCCCGGAGCGTGCGCCTGATTGAAAAACTGGGCGATCCGGGCATGATGTTCAAAGACCCCTTTAACAATGTGCAAGGGTTGGAAGCCGTCGAAACTGTTTTGTCGAAGATATTTCAGGATACCGAAAAGCCTCGTTTCAAAGTGCAAAATCACGCATGGGCTCAAGATGGAAAAACAGCTTTTTTGCGCTGGCAAATGCGTTTTTTGAGCAAAGGCCGAAAACGTGAATGGATCATTGACGGAATGAGCGAAATTTACTTTTCCGACTCCGGGAAAGTCATGGCGCATTATGATCATTGGGATTCCGGAAGCCAGCTATTCAGCCGCCTGCCGGTATGCGGGTTTTTGTTCAATCTGGTCAAAAAGCGACTTGGCGCCTGACTTGTTGAAGACAATATAAACATCCCCCAAGCGCACCCCCCAGCGTCTGACCACTGCGCGATTAAACATGATTTTGTCATCCTGCAGAAACATATAATCGTCAAAATGCACCCGCCATGTCCGGCCACCCACCGGCAGATCAAACACATACGCCATACTGAACGCATGTCCCTGACTGTGGCCGACCGCCACGCCGTGAACACCGGCAGCCGTGCCGTGATATAAATAGTCGTCTTTTTTTTCAAACTGCCAGACTCGTGTTTCCGTTGCCCCGTCATGGTAGTAAAAATCTTCGGTCAACGTTAAAAGCTGTTGTTTTTCATCCCATTGTCCATGTATATCGACAATAAATTGTCGCCGGATCTTGCCGAAACGATCCTGAAACATCCCCCATGCACGAACATGGCCGTGAAAATAAGATTCGATGCAAAGTGATGGCATGCTCACGGCATCTCCCTGATTTTTTCCTGAACGTCTAACAGCCTGTCGCGCCCCAGCGGATAGCGCCACATCAGTGCAATCGCAAACAGCTTAAGCGCAACCGGCAACAACGCATAAAGCGCCACCAGCGCATGATGGCTGCCACCCTCATCGGCGCTGAACCCTGCCAGCGCCAGAAGCGGAAAAGCAATCCCGGCGGCCAGCGCCAAAGACAGCTTTGTCACCATGCTCCAAAGCGCAAAATAAAGCCCGGTGCGCTGATGACCGGTTTCCAGCGTGTCAATATCGACAATATCAGCCTGCATGGCAGACGGCAGCACCAGATCAGCACCCAGCGCAATGCCAGTCAGGATACAAACCGCGAGAAACAGCACATCATCACCTTCGCCGATAAAAGGCACCAGCAAGAAAAAAACGCACGCCCAGATCATTGCGCCGCACCATACGCGGTGCTTGCTGCCGAACCGCGATAATGTCAGCCATAACGGTATGGCGACCAGACCACTGGCAAAATACACAAAAAGAAAAAATCCCGCCTGATCGGGCATGCCCAGCCCATATTGCACAAACAACAAAAACAACGTCGCGGGCAGACCGTTCGCCAGACCATTCACAAGATAAGCCGCCATCAGCCTTGTAAAAGGTGCGTTTTTACGGATGGCGTCCACGCCTTGAGAAAAACGCAGCGCTGTGCCGCGCCGTACGGGAACATCAGGCACGACATAACATGCAATTGCCGCCGCCAAAGGCAATAAAATCAGGACGATCAAGGCGATCACACGCAAGGGGTCGTCTCCTGCGGCGATCAATGCCAACGCCAGCAACACGCCGCCAATCATAAAAAATTCACGCCATCCGGCAATATGGGTTCGTGTATCATAATCAGAAGATAATTCCGCGCCCCACGCGATGAGCGGCAATATGACGGCGCTCCAGCCAATATAGAGACAGATGCTCCAAAATAACAGATAAAGCGCCCCGACATGATCCCCGGGCATCAGCACAAACCAGCCAGCCAGCATCACCAGCGGCGTACCGCACAAAACCCATGGCTTACGCGCCCCATAGCGCGTCCTTGTGCGGTCGCTCAGCATCCCGATCAGCGGGTCACTCACCATATCAACCAAACGTGCCGCCAACAGGATCATCCCCACCACGGCCAGCCCCAGACCGGCATTCTGGGCATAATAAGTTGGCAGGAAAATATAAACCGGAATTGTCAGCACCGCGAGCGGCAGAGCCGGAAACGCATAAGCGGCAAGGATATGATGGCGCAGCATCCGCATCTTCAGACCGGTTTACGCAAGCCGATATGGATGACATCAATCGTGCCGGCAGTGAAGCCTGCCTGACAGTAACAAAGATATTGCTCCCACATTTTTTTAAAGCGCATATCAAAGCCATGATGCCGGGCAAGATCCGGCCAGGCATCCTGAAACTTTTTATGCCACAAAGCCAACGTCCGGGCATAATCCGGCCCGAATGTCACGGTTTTTTCCGCGCTTAATCCTGCCTTGCGCGCCTGCATCGACAAAACCGCACGCGAGGGCAACATCCCGCCGGGAAAAATGTAGCGCTGGATGTAATCGGCACTGCGGCGATAAGCCGCATAGAGATCATCACGAATGGTAATCACCTGAAGCAAAGCTTGACCGCCGGGCTT
>SKGD01000093.1 GCA_007117665.1 Alphaproteobacteria bacterium | reverse complement strand
GCGGGGAGATTCCATGCAAAAAAATTTATGAAGATGCTCATGCGCTGGCTTTTCACGATATCAGCCCGCAAGCGCCTGTGCATGCGTTGGTGATCCCGAAAGGCCGTTATTGCTCGCTTGTCGATTTCGGGCGTGACGCAACCCCCGACGAGATAACCGGGTTCTGGCGCGCTGTGGCCAAAGTGTCTGATGATCTTGGCGTTGCCGGACAGGGCTTTCGTACGATTGCCAATACCGGCCTGAATGGCGGGCAGGAAGTGCCCCATTTCCATGTTCATATACTGGGCGGTACGAAAATCGGACGCATGGTGTCCGCATAGTGAGTTGTTGGCCGCTGCCTTACCTTGCTGCCTATTGGCTGCGGGCGTAATGCGGGAAAGGAATAATATTATCCGTTGTTGCGGCAGGCACGGCGCTATGTGGGCGTTTTTGTTTATTGTTTGGCGGGCGGATATTCATCTGCTCAAGCTCGATCGTGGCGAGCTGGCAGTGAGTTTCAGCCTGAAGCGCCAGAATATCGCATAAAATTGCAGCGATGGAGTGAGACTCTTCCAATGCGCTGATCGTGGCTTCCAGAAGGTCACGCAAGGCTTCAAGATCTTCAGGGATGCAGGAAAGCTGGTCACAGATCGCGGCCGGATCCATCGGTGTCCCTGTGTCGTGCGCGAGCCATAATCCGCCATATTCCTCGATGATGGCTTCGGCTTGCGAAGACAGGGCGCGGCTGATCGGCAGGTGGGCAGTGTGGGCGGCGATATGGGTGGCGCACAGGCCGATACATAATAGCGCCGTATCCGGGCATAATTCGCTCAATATCTCGTTCATCGCATATTCTGCGACGTCATCGAGAGTTTCCTGATCCTGCAGCATATTATCGACCACGATCGGCAGGATGAACTTGGCGTGAAGTTTTGCGCGATCCTGATCAGTGATGAACGTTTTCATGCGATTATTTCCTCTGGCATTCCTCTGGTTTTCTTATTCTCAGGGTCATTTTTACCCCCAAGAGGTGAAGAAGTGCTTAATAAGCGCTTGAAATACATAATATAATTATGAAAACAAAAGCGGGGCGGGGAACAGAATTCTTCCCTTGGGACGACATTTGTGCCATAACGCCAAAAAACAATAAAGGAATGATGGTGTCGTGGTAGCCCGCATTAACACAGTCTCGTTTCAGGGCATAGACGTCCAACCCGTTGATGTGCAGGTGCAGATCAGCAATGGCATGCCTGCTTTCACGATTGTTGGCCTGCCTGACAAGGCGGTTGCTGAAAGCAAGGAGCGCGTGCGTGCAGCCCTGCATGCGCTGGGGATTGCTCTGCCGCCGAAACGGCTGACTGTTAATCTGGCGCCCGCCGATCTTGCCAAGGAAGGCAGCCATTATGATTTGCCGATCGCGCTGGGTCTGTTGGCGGCGATGGAGATTGTGCCGGGCGGTGAGCTGGAAAATGCCGTTATTCTTGGGGAATTGTCGCTTGACGGGTCGATCCGGCAGGTTGCGGGAATTTTGCCTGCGGCGCTGCATGCCTCCGCGAATGATAACAGCCTGATATGTCCGGCGGCCTGCGGTGCCGAGGCGGCTTGGGCGGACGGGATCGACATATTGGCGCCGCAGGATTTATTGCAGTTAATCAACCATATTAAAGGCACACAGGTTCTATCCGCGCCTGTGCCTTCCCTGACGCCTCCCCAGCAACAGGCAGGATGCTGGCCGGATATGGCACAGGTCAAAGGGCAGGAAACAGCCCGCCGGGCGCTGGAGATTGCCGCTGCCGGCCAGCATAATTTATTGCTGAGCGGCCCGCCGGGCAGCGGAAAGTCGATGCTGGCGCGTTGCTTGCCCGGTATTTTACCGCCTTTATCGCCGTCCGAGGCGCTGGAAGTTTCCATGATTCATTCTTTGTCCGGGACTTTGCCTGTCGGCGGCTTACTGGCGGCGCGCCCGTATCGCGACCCGCACCATTCGGCATCGTTGCCGGCGCTGGTGGGCGGTGGCCAGCGCGCCCGTCCGGGGGAAATTTCCCTCGCGCATCACGGCGTCTTGTTTTTGGACGAATTGCCGGAATTTTCCCGCGCGACACTGGAATCTTTGCGCCAGCCGCTTGAAACAGGCACGGTTGCCATTGCCCGCGCCAATCATCATGTGACCTATCCGGCACGGTTCCAGCTGGTGGCTGCGATGAATCCGTGTCGTTGCGGCTATCTGGGTGATCCTGAACAGGAATGCACCCGCGCGCCGCGCTGCGGTCAGGATTATCAGGCCAGATTATCCGGGCCGTTGCTCGACCGGTTTGATTTGCGGGTTGATGTTTCGGCGGTCAGCATCACCGATCTGGCGCAGCAGGGCGACGGCGAATCGAGCGCGGATGTTGCTGCGCGGGTGCAGGCCGCCCGCATGATTCAGCAGGAACGCTATAGCGGGGAAACGGACGAGATGCCCGCGCCTGCCAATGCGGCCTTGCCGCCCGCGGCGATTGATCGCGTGCTGGCGCTTTCCCCCGAAAATCGTGATTTTATCACTGATGCGGCAGCGCGGCTGAAATTATCAGCGCGCGCTTATCACCGGCTTTTGCGCGTGGCGCGGACAATCGCTGATCTTGACGGCGCGGCATGTGTTGAAAAAAACCATATTGCGGAATCACTCAGCTACAGACCGCTTAGAAACACCTAAAACTATTTCTTTTCAATGTGTTGAGAAGGATGGACGATAATCATACGCGGCGGGAAAAAGATTGTTTTTTGGTTGCAAAAGCGGGTAAAATAAGAATATGGTAAAAACTTGTTAAGAATTGCCTGTTATGATTATTTACGCGTGTGGGTATTTATGAAGTGACGCGCTTTAAGAATAACAAAATGAATAAAATTAAGGTGTTAGCGTAATGTCTCTCTCGGACGGCACATTTAATCCAAAGGCCTGGGAAGGCGTTGATGTCATTGACATGGACGGTTCTGCTTATGAGTCGATTGATCCGCTTGAGGCTTTTGTCGGGCGCGGTAACAGCCATAATAACACGGCGCCGAAACCGGCTTCCGACACGATAAAAAACCGTACAAATAATGACGCTGCGCAACAGCAGAGCAAGACAGACAACAAAGTTACGAATGTCAGGGACAAGCTGGCGCAGGTTTCCCAATATCAGCGTCAAACCACGAAGTTGCAGGCCGGAAAATCTGTGACCGCCAGCAGCGGCGGCGCAAAGGCTGTCGGAGATTATAATAACGCCAAAGCAGAGGCGGTGGGTGATGCCCGCAAGGCCGTCTCGGCTTTGCGCGAGGAATTCAGGCAGACCGCAAAGGCAACGGGCGCAACGGCGTCGCAGGCTTCTATGTCAGCACCCGCAGCAGCGGGCGGTACAATTTCATCTATTGGTAAAGGAACGTTGATCGGCATGGCAGCGGATGTTGTCGTCCCGGGTAGCGGCTTGTTGATGGGCGGGTTGGGCAGCTATGTCACATCCCAGAAAAATAATGCAGTTGACGCGCCGCAATCCGGCGGGTCTGTTGGCGCGGCGATTGATAAGACCCTGTCACAGGGGCCGGGATTTGGCATGAACCAGATTGAATACGGGGTTGAGCCGTCCCTGAGCGATCAGGATGTACGTCTGGACGAGGAAGGACTGCAAAAAATCTATGCGCAGCTCGCCGAGATGCAGCTTGATGCCGAAATCGGCCGGACAGCTTATGACCGCTGGGCAGCGACGAATATTATCGGCCTGAATGAGGGAATCGGCAAAACATCCCTGTCTTCGCTCGAAGATAAAAACGGACAGGCAGCTGCCTTGTCAAAAGACCACCACCCGGCCTTGCGGGAACAGTCTTTCCAGACCGCGTCAAAAGACCACCACCCGGCCTTGCGGGAACAGTCTTTCCAGACCGCGGTCATCAGCCCGAAAACGATGATCTGATCGTTTTTTCGCGCGTTTGTCCCTTGCAAAATTTTAGATAAAACGTCAAAAAGAAGCGATGCTGCGTTTTCGGATGTGGCTTGTTCTCTATACTCATTATTTTTTCAACCCTGTCAGGAGACGTGCTTATGAAAGCCGGAAATATCTGCGTTTATTGTGGTTCATCGCAACATGTTGATGATGCTTTCAAACAGGCCGCCGCGGAAACCGGCAAAATTTTGGCCGAAAACGGAATGGGTGTGGTTTATGGCGGTGGCCATGTCGGGTTGATGGGGATTGTCGCCGATCATGCGCTGGCTGCCGGTGGCGAGGTTATCGGCATTATCCCGGCACATATTGCTGACAAGGAAGTTGCCCATAAAAGCCTGACGGAGCTGCATGTCGTCAAGACCATGCATGAGAGAAAACAGATGATGGTTGATCGTTCTGATGCGTTCGTTATTTTGCCGGGCGGTTTGGGAACGATGGATGAATTTTTTGAAATTTTTACGTGGTGGCAGTTAGGGCTGCACGACAAGCCGGTCATTCTTGTGAATATTAACGGCTATTGGGATTCGTTACTGACCCTGATTGATCATATTATCGCGCAAGGGTTTGCCCGTAAGACCGACAGGGATTTCTTGAACGTTGTTGCGACGGTCGATGATTTGCCCAAAGCCCTAAAACAGGCGCCAGCAGAGACATTCGATCCGCACACGAAATGGATGTAACGATCTTGATCGTTGGTGCTGGACATTTGTGCCTGACAGGAATATATGGTTGAGCGTCTCACTTTTCTTTTGAGTCTTTTGATGAGGCTGTTAAAATAGCCTTGAAAAAATGGGAAATATGGAAGCAGCTGTTGAATTATAAGCACGATATAGAGCAGGCAAAAAGCTATGCCAAGACGGCGATAGATCGGATTTCCCGCGAGAAATTGCCGCCGACTCCTGATATTTACGAGCTTTGGTATGTTTATTATGCGGCGCAAAGCCCCGAAGTCGTCAAAGCGATAGATGTTTTGGTCGCCAATAAGCAAAAAATCACCAATGAGCGCTGTAAGGAGCTTTACCAGAGATTCCTGAGCGAGGGGCATAATGAAGATGCCGTGCTTCGTGCCGGCGACCGGATTAACACGACAATCAAAAACGTGTCCGGCGCGGTGCATGATGTAAGAACGGCTACCTCCGATTATAGCGGAAAGCTGGGCGGGGTCAGTGCGCAAATTGCCGGTGTTAAAGATCCCTCCGAGTTGAAAGATATTCTGAACAATGTCGTGTCCGATACCCATAATATGCTGAACCAGAACAAACGGCTTGAAGAAGAGCTTGATAAATCATCCCAGATCATGGAAGAGCTGCAGCGTGATCTGGATCGTGTGCGCCGTGAAGCCATGATGGACGGCCTGACCGGCATTGCCAATCGCAAGTCTTTCGATAGCGAGCTTAAAAGATCTGTCTTAAGCGCCAGAGAAAAGGGCGAAACATTTTCTTTGTTAATGATCGATATCGACCATTTCAAAACATTTAACGATAATTTCGGCCATCAGATCGGTGATCAAGTTCTGCGCCTTGTTGCCCGCACATTGACGGACGGCGTCAAAGGACGCGATCTGGTTGCCCGTTATGGCGGCGAGGAATTTTGTATTATCCTGCCGGACACCCCGCTCAAGGCGGGGGTGATCGTTGGGGAAGCGCTGCGCAAGGCGGTGGCTTCCAAAGATGTTGTTAACCGCAATACGGGCGAGGTGTTGAGCCGTATCACCATGTCGGTCGGTGTGGCCGAATGGACGGATGGAGAAGATGTCGAGGAATTGATCGAACGCGCCGATGCTGCCCTTTACACGGCCAAACATAATGGCCGGAATCAGGTTGCTGCTGCACCGACGCCCGGTCGCAAGCAAGCAAAAAGCAAATGATTTCCGGTATATTGAAGTCTGTGTTTACGTATGCCGGACTATACCCGACCGAAGATGATCTGAGGTTGAGGAAACTTGTTGCTGGCTCCTATCGGTCTGTACGTGTGGTCGGGCGCGGCACGGTTCGTATTGATCCTGATGAAGTGAACGCGACCCCGGAAATGAAGGATGCCCGTAAAAAGGCGAAGGCAATCGTCGCCGGTTTCTAGCTCTTGTCACGCAGATGAGACAGAAGCACTTCGACATTTCCGCCGCCGCGCTGGATTACCGATGAAAAGTCAGAGCGCTGGGTGACGGCCATGCTGACTCCTTCGACAATCACGTCAATGACACGGTAACGACCGTTATTATATCTGACCCGCCAGTCAACCTGCACGTTGGATCCGCGATCCGGGATAATCACCGAAGAGACGATCGTATCGCGCCCGTCACGCCGATATCCGCGGGTTTCAAATCCTTCGCCCTGATAGTCTGAAAAACGTCGGGCATAGACATCGATGATCATATCCTCGAACAGCGACAAATATTCGCGCTGTTGGGCGGCCGTGGATGTGCGCCAGTACCGCCCCAGCGAAAAGCGGCCGATCGTGTTCATATCGAAACTATCCTGTAACAGGCGGCGAAAACGGCTTTTCTTTTGCTCCATTGACATGTCGTTGTCGCCAAGAAACGTTATCGCGCGGCTTGCCATGCTCTGAACGAATTTCTCTGCTTCGGCACCGGTGTGATCCTGATCGCCATTCCCCATTCCGGCTTTTTCGTTGCTGGCTAATATCAGGCCGTTTTGCATTGTCTGGTGTTTGGGGGGTGCTGCCTCACCGGATAATGGTATGGCGTGGCTCATCGCGTGGCTGGCTGGCGCCGCCGCTGAAAAAACAACGCTTATCAGGCCACAAACAGCCACCGCAGAACATAAAGAACGAGAAATTTTCAACACAATATCCAAACACCCATCAAGATCGGTTAAAGACTCCGCTCTGCGTCAGATACTCTGTCTGAACATCATGACATAAAAACAAGTAAGGCGCTTCTTATCAAAAACAAGCGGACTCTGTCAAAACTTTAAAGCCATCCGCTTGTTTTTGCTTTTTATCTTACCAGTCCCACTCGTCATAATCAGGATATCCTTCATAAGAGGATGCCTGTGCGGCGGCTCTTCCAGCAGGACGGTTTGCATTAATCATGGCCTGACGCCGCTGGTAATAGGCGCTTCTGACGGCGGCATAATAATCGAAGGAATTACGGCGCAGATCATCCAGCGCGTCCAGCAGGCTTTCCCGTGTGTCAATGCCTGTCGCCGCCATCCGGCCATAGTGCCAGATTTCACGATCCGTATTAAACAGGTACAGCCTGAGCGGGTCGGCAAAGCTGTCAACCGCAAGGCCTGTCAGGTCACGTGCCGAAGACGGCCCCCAGACCGGAATAAACAGGTACGGCCCATGATCGACGCCCCACACGGCCAGAGTCTGACCAAAATCATTTTGCTTATATTCAAGACCCGTATCCGCGGCAATATCAAGAAACCCGCCCAGTCCAAACGATGTGTTGATAACGGCGCGCGACAAATCACCGGCGGCGCCTTCTATATTACCTTGCAACAAGTTATTGGCCATATTGACCGGGCTTCGCAGGTTACGAAGGATATTGGTGACCCCGTCCCGAACAAGCTTTGGTGTAATGGCGCGATATCCGCGTGCCGCTGGTTCCAGAACGGCTTGATCGACGGCATTGTGAACATCGAACATGGTACGGTTGAAATCTTCATAAGGGTCGTGAATTTCGCCGGGCTGGTAATTTGCCCGTTCGGTCGATGCCGAACATCCCGCGACCAAAACGCACATGGCTGTTGCCGCACAAAATGTCGCGGCAATTTTTCTATAACGCTCTTTCCTCATCACAATGGCCTTTCTGCCAATTCTTATTCTACCCTTAGAGTAAAGCACCCAGAGATTACCATCAGGTTAATATTTTAACCCCCGGCGCTTTATCGTAACATTCTGAAAAATATCTAAAAAAGCTGCCTCGCGCCAAAGCTGTTCCACTGTAATTACTGCGCCCAAAAGGTCAATCTTTTATCTTGTTTCCGTTCGGAATTTTTTAGCACAGAAGGGATGATAAAAAATACACCCCTCTATTATGCTCGCCCCCAAATTGTCATGCCTGCCTTGAGCGGGCATCCGGAAAGTGCCAGTAACAAGCGTGGATCCCCGCTCGGGGGCGGGGATGACAAGAAATATGAGGGCGAGGGTGACGGGGAAATTCTCAACTGTCATGCCGGGCATCCGGTCACAACATACGCCTTCAAGTCTTCTAAATCAGCCAAGGTGCTAGCCGTCCTCGGTGTTCAATATGACAGAGACGCCCAACAGGCAACTGACGATGGCAGGCGCCCAGGCCGCCAGAAAAAGCGGAATTTGCTGTGATGCGCCCAGCGCCTGCAAAAAGCTCGACAGGAAAAAGATGACAAAACCGGCAAACACGGCGACCAGAATCATAATAAATGTCCCCTGCAGGCGCGGCGGGCGCAGCGAGACACAGGCCGCCAGCAACACCATCGCCAGAAATAACAAGGGCTGGGACAACAGGCTTTGATAATGAATCCGCAAGGGTGTTGCGTCAAAACCCGTCATGTCCATGGTACGAATAAAGCCGGGAAGCGCCCAGAATGACAGGGATGACGGCGAAGAAAAGCTGTCTTCCAGCTCTGCCGTTGTCAGATCGGTCGGCAGGCTTATCACCGGCACGTATGCAGGCCGGTTTTGGTCATTTGTATAATCCCGCGCATCCTTGAAGACCCATTGCCCGTCCGTCAGGCGTGCCGTGGGGGCGTCGATGCGCCGTTCAAATAAATCATCCGCATCGAAAAACAGCACCAGAACATCGCTTAGCTCCCACACATTAATGTCGATACGCCCGGCATGCAAAATCACATGACCGCCTTCTGACGGGCGCACCTGCCGCAGCCATATCCCTTCGCGCAGCAAGGTCACATAATTGCGCCGGTTGGCTAGACGCTCGTCTTCCATTGCTTCATATTTACTCAGTAATGCCGCGCCGACCGGGTTAAGGATCGTGATGTTCAACACCCCGACAGCCAGCGCCACAGCCATGACCGGCGCCAGAAACTGCCAGACGGAAAAACCCGCGGCACGAATCACGACCAGTTCCTGCTTACGGTTCATTGTCCAGAACGTATATATGGCGCTGAATAAAATCGCGAAAGGGAACAGGATTTGGCCGACTTCCGGGATTTTGAAAAGACTCATCTGCAACACCATCCACAGCGTCACATCCGGCCGGTCACCGGCGCGGCGTAAAAGCTCGATCGTTTCAAACAGGTAAACGATGCCGAGCAAGACCCCCATCGCAAACAGGATATTGACCAAAAAACAGACTGCAAAATAACGATATAGGGTCGCCGGTACGGTCATGTTGCGGCCTCCGGCTTGCGGCGCACCAGACGAATCATCCGGGTGATATTGTCGGCATGCCGCCCCAGCGCCAACCAGCCGCCGATCATCGGCAAAAAGACCAGCGCATACATCAATACCAGACCGGCATCATGCTGGCGCGATATATTGAACGCCGCCAGATAAAGCCCCTGAATGACAATAATCAGCCCAACCACCGCAATCACCCGCCGTCCCTGACCCCGGCGATCCATGCTCCCCGGCAATAAAAAGGCCAGCGCCAGCAAGACATAGGCCGGCGCCAGTAACGGCGAGATAAAACGGCGATGCGCTTCGCGCGTGAAACTGTCATAATTTTCAACATCGCGGGGATTATCCGGGTCGGGGCGGAATAATTCAAAAATCGTTCTTTCATGCGGCTGTTGCCAGCGCGGTCTTGACGGGCTGCCTGCCGCGCCGGGCAAATCGACCGTATAACGCTCGAAATTCAGGCGTTCCAGCGCGCCGGTGCTTTTATTCGTGCTTTGCCGCGCCCCGTCAAACACAACAACCCTTTGCCCGGCCTGATCCGCCACCATGCGGCCGCTGCGGGCGGTGATGGTTACGGGCTGGGCTGTCCGGTCGCGGCTGTCATGGATCATCAACCCCCTCATCTCGCCGCCCTGATCGCGTTCGCGGATATAGATCGTCAGGCCGGGCGCAACGCTGTTAAAAACGCCGGGGCGGAATAAAAGCGCTGAATATTCATTTTGGACGACAATGCGTAGCTGGTGCATGTTGTTCAGGGAGGCCGGCCCCGCCCACATGGTCATAAACCACAAGACCAGCGCTGTGACCCCCGACAGGAACAACGCCGGGCGCGCTAGTTGCAGGGGGCTGGTGCCCGCCTGTTTCATGATGACGATCTCGCTGTCCAGCATCATCCGGTTATAAACAAAAAGCGTTGCGCCCATCACCGCAATCGGCAGGATAATCTCAAAAAAACGCGGCAGCGCCAGCAAGGTCAAAATCCAAAAAGTCGTTCCCGATGCCCCGGCATTAATCACCAGTTCCAAAAAACGAAGTGATTGGGTCAGGAAAATAACCGCCGCCAGCGACACTGCGATAAAGAGTGTCGCTGCCACCAGATGGCCGAACAGATAACGGTCAAAAATAACGGAACGTATGTGCCTTGCCCTTTTTTCAGAAATTTCAACAATGCCCCGGTTAAACGGCGATCCGGGTCTGGCCACGGCACATGAAACAATCTATAGTTTCCTGAGTCTTTCTTTATGGCCTCTGGCAGAGAAATTATCGCGAATCTTCTGGAAAAACAAGGCGCAGCATGACGTTTAAAATCACATTTGGTTCTTCGCTTCCCGCACAATCCTTCGATACGGTGATGATACCGGTGACGGAAGGCAACAAAACCGGCACATTTGCACGCCAATATGACAAGGATCATGGCGGGGCGGTATCTGCTTTTCTCGCGCAAAGCCGGAATTTCAAGGGCGGCAAAGGCCAGATCAGGCTGTTGGGGGCGACAAGCAAAAAAGGCGGTTATGACACGGTGATTCTCGCCGGAACCGGCAAGGTGGCCGCACTGACAGCCGATGATTGTGAAACGCTGGGCGGAAAGATATTTCAGGCGCTTAAAAATGCCGGGGCGGTGCAGGCTGTGATCGCGCTGGACGATATTAAGGGGTTGAAGAAAATAAAGGCGCATGAAGCCGCCGCCCATATTGCCGCCGGGATTAAGCTTGCTTCTTATCGCTTCTTGAAATACCGGACGAAAAAAGCTGACAAGGACGAGCCGGATATTTTATTGAAAAAAATCCTGATTCTTTGTGCCGGAGCCACCGATGCCCGGGCGTATCACAATGATCTTGATGCCACGGTTCAGGGCGTTTTTCTGGCGCGGGATCTGGTGAATGAGCCGCCAAATGCGCTCTATCCCGACAGTTTTGCCGCGCTAATCAAAAAAGAGCTGGCGCCTTTGGGGGTTGCGGTCGATGTGATGGATCGCGCAAAAATGGAGAAGATCGGCTTTCACGCCCATATTGCCGTCGGCAAGGGATCCGAACGCCAGCCTTGCGTTGTGGTGATGCGCTGGAACGGCACGCCGGACGGCAAAGCGGCCAAAGGCAAGGATAAAGGCAAGCGCGCGGATAAAAGCGGCAACGCACCTGTGGCGTTGGTTGGTAAGGGCATTACGTTTGATACGGGCGGGATCAATATAAAGCCCTCCGCCGGTATGGAAGAGATGAAAATGGATATGGGCGGCGCGGCGGCGGTTGTAGGCGCGATGAAAGCCATCGCGTTACGCAAGGCCAAAGCCAATGTCACGGGGATTGTCGGGCTGGCTGAAAATATGCCGTCTCATGTGGCGTACCGCCCCAGCGACATTATCGATTCACTGTCCGGCCAGACAATCGAGGTGTTAAATACCGATGCGGAAGGGCGGCTGGTGCTGGCTGATTGCCTGACTTATATCCAGCAAACCGAAAAGCCGTGCGCGATTGTCGATCTGGCGACATTGACCGGGGCGATGTTGGTGGCGCTGGGGCATGAATATTGCGGCACATTCGTGAATAATGATGCGCTTTGGAAAAAAATCGAAAAGGCCGGTGCTGATGGGCTGGAGAAAATCTGGCGGATGCCGCTGGACGAAGCCTATAAAAAAGAAATGGTCAGCCAGATCGCCGATGTGCGGTCGCTGGGCAATGGGCGCTTTGCCGGGGCGTGTACGGCGGCGGGGTTTTTGGCGCATTTTGTCGATGACAAAACCCCGTGGGCGCACATGGATATCGCCGGAACGGCATGGATCAAAAGCGACAGGCCGACTTGCCCTAAATACGCGACAGGCTTTGGCGTGCGGACGCTTGACCGGCTGATCGCACAATATGAATCCTGACAAGCGGCGTTTCCGCGCGCCCAGCCATTTCACAAGGTCGCTCCACAAGGATATTCCACAAGGGTTTGTGCATGCCGGATGGCATCCGGCATGATTGTTTGACATTTTCCGAAAAAATATGCTTAGGTCTGTCACGATAAAAAAACAATCTTTGCAGGGAGCCTTATGATGAGAATCACTTTTTCGGATAATGAAACTATAAATGACGCGGATCTTTTGGTTATTCCGGTTGATCATACGGGTAAAATCGGTCGCCGCGCTGCGGAAATTGACCGTGATACTGACGGGGCTCTCTCGCAGATCATCAGCAGCCATAAAAAATTCAACGGCAAAACCGGAGAGTTGCAAGATGTTTCATTGGCCGCATCCGGACATATTTATAATATCCTGTTGATCGGCACCGGTGAGTCAGGCGCTTTTGACCCGGTCAAGACGTCCCGCCTTTTGGGCAGCAAGCTTACCGGCCGGACACAGGGAAAAACCGGAATTCTGGCGGATTTTCCGGGTTTGAACGTCACTGAATCGGCGTGTGCCGCGGCGCATATGGCGGATTCTTATGTGCGCGCATCCTATAAGTTCGACAAATATTTGACGACTAAAAAACTGGCGGACGACTCCAGTCTGGCTTTTTGCAATGGCCGTGCTTCAGGCACGTTTGCGAAACAGGCGCCGCATGATTATGAACATCTTGCGGCGGTGACGGACGGTCTGACATGGGCGCGTGATTTTGCCAATGAACCGGCCAATGAATTATATCCTGAAATTTATGCGCGCCGGATCAGAGACGAGCTGGAACCGCTGGGTGTTAAAGTAAAGATTATTGATTTTCAGGAAATGCAGGATCTGGGCATGGGGGCGGCAGTATCCGTCGGCAAGGGCAGCGATCGCCCGCCTTGTATGGTTGTGATGGAATATGACGGCACAAACGGGTCACAGGAAAAGCCGGTCGGGCTGGTCGGCAAAGGGATCACATTTGATTCGGGCGGGATCAGCATCAAACCGTCGGCTAACATGCATGCAATGAAAATGGATATGGCCGGTTCGGCGGCAGTCGCCGGGGCTGTCCGGGCGCTGGCCGGGCGCAAGGCTGCGGTGAAAGTTGCCGCCATTGTCGGGTTGGCTGAAAATATGCCCAGCGGCGGTGCGTCCAGACCATCCGATGTTGTGACCTGCATGAATGGCAAAACCGTCGAAATTATCAATACTGATGCGGAAGGCCGCTTGGTGTTGGCCGATGCCATGACGTATCTGCAACAGGCTTATGACCCGGCTGTTTTGATTGACGTTGCAACGCTGACCGGTGCGGCTCTTGCGGCAGTGGGACACACTTATACGGCGGTATTTGCCAATGATGATTCTTTATGGGAAAAACTGGAACAGGCCGGAAAAGAGTCAGGTGATCTGGGCTGGCGGATGCCGCTGCATGAAGATTTTTCAAAGGCCGTGCAGGGAAGTGTGGCCGATCTTTTAAACCTTGCCAAAGGCCCTGGTGCCAGCACGGCTGCGGCATTTTTGGAGAATTTTGTCGATCGTGACGCACAGGGACAAGCGCGCCCGTGGGCGCATCTGGATATTGCTGGCAGTGGCATCCCCGCGAACGGTGTTGCAAGCGGCGCCGGTGTTTTGGTGATTGAGCGTTTTCTGGCCGATCATTATGAAGCCAAAAAGAGCCAGCCCACGCAAAAACCGGCCTGTGCGGCACATGCCCCGAAAAGGACTCTGTAAACAGGACATAGGTCTTTATGACAGATATTCGCTTTTATCACCTTAAAACCATGACGGCCGATCAGGCCTTGCCGCAAATTCTGGGCAAGGCGACACAAGGCGGCCGTCATGTGGTGGTCAAGGTTGGGAATGCCGCCATGCTGGAACGGCTGAATGAGTATCTTTGGACATATCGTCCCGATAGTTTCTTGCCGCATGGGACGGACAAGGACGGATTCGCCGAAAAGCAGCCTGTCTTTCTGACGGCGGGCGATGACAACCCCAATCAGGCTGATATCCTGATTTTGACCGATGGTGCGGTGGCGAATGATGTCAGTGCGTTTGCGATGTGTTGTGAAATGCTGGATGAGCGCTTTCCTGATCATATTGCTGCGGCCAGAGAGCGCTGGAAACAATATCAGGACGACGGTCACAGCGTGACATACTGGCAGCAGACCCCCACAGGCGGGTGGGAACAAAAATCATAAGCGCACTTAATGGCACTTATGTCGGGCGCTGCCCTTCTTGTGTCCTCCGGGGGGTGTCGCGTTTTCTTTATTCGCTATCTTCAGACAGGTCGAGATCATCTTCCGGCAGGCTAAGCTCTGCTTCCTCGGTAGCGATCCGGCCGGCATCGGGCAAGGAGGCCGGGCTGTCTGATAATGTTCGCATCCATGCGATCAGCGCGGCGCGATCCTGCGGGTTGCGGATCCCGATATAATTCATGATTGTGCCGGGCACATGCGTCCGCGGGCGCCACAAATACCAGTTAAGTTGCTCATATGTCCATTCCCCGCCAAGTTCGGCCATGGCCGTGGAATAGTTAAAGCCTGATACTTTGCCGATCGGCGCATTGATCTTGTTCCACAAATTGGGCCCTGTGCCGTGCGGCCCGCCCTGTGTGAAGGAATGGCAAGCCGTACAGGCGCGGGACAAACGCTCGCCGCGTGTGATATCGGCATCGGCCAGCATGGCCAAAATCGGTTCGGGCATTTGCGGCCCGGCTGATATGGATGCGGCAACCTCGGCACCTTCGACCGGGACGGCGTCTTCGGCCAGATATTTAGGATAAACCAGCTTCTTGGATACGAACCCGGCCAGACCGGCGATAAGCCCCGCAACCAAAAGCGCGGCAAAAATCTTGTTGAACTCCATATTACTCATGAGGCTTTTTCCGAAAGATGCGTTACCATATTTGAATGACCCGAATACCGACCTTTATATATACCGATCTTGACCAGCTTGTCGACAAGCCTTTCACAATCACGTATAGATAAACATGTTGAATTGCAATATCTTGTCTGGCTTTAAACTACAGAAAAAACATTCCATGAGTAAAGAACAAAAAACGATCTCTTTTCAGGGCTTTTCTGGAGCTTACTCGGACATGGCCTGCCGCGCTGTTTTTAAAGACTGGGAGACCCTGCCGTGTAAAGCGTTTGAGGAAGCATTTCGTGCGGTTCAGGACGGACGTGCGGCGCGGGCGATGATCCCGATTGATAACACGCTGGCAGGACGGGTGGCGGATGTTCACCATTTATTGCCGGATAGCGGCCTGTTTATTGTCGGCGAACATTTTGAACCGATCCGCCACGCCCTTTTGGGGGTTAAGGGTGCGCGCAAGGAAGATCTTGTTGATGTTCACAGCCATATACACGCTATTCCGCAATGCCGGAAGATCATCCGTGATATGGGGCTGACCTCGCATGTGCATGCTGATACAGCCGGCGCGGCTGCCGAAATTGCCGCGCGCGGTGATAAAACCCATGCGGCGATCGCGTCGCTGCTGGCTGCTGAAATATATGATCTGGATGTCTTGATCGAAGATGTTCAGGATGCCGACCATAACACGACCCGGTTCCTGATTTTGTCGCAGCAGCCCGAAACGCCGCCTTACGACCCTGAAGGCCGTGTTCTGACCAGTCTTGTGTTCCGGGTCAGGAACATTCCCGCGGCTCTTTACAAAGCGCTGGGCGGCTTTGCCACGAACGGCATTAGCATGGCCAAGCTTGAAAGCTATGTCGGGGAAGGGTTTAAAATCGCCCAGTTTTATGCCGAAGTCGAAGGTCACCCGGACAGCCCCGCATTAAAGCTGGCGCTGGAGGAATTATCCTTTTTTGCCCGTGAAGTCAGGGTTTTGGGGACTTATGAAGCGCATCCGTTCCGTTTTTCATGAAATTTCCCTATCTGCGGTTTACAAGCCGGATAATGACCCTTAAAAAGGGAGGGGACGATACATGACCACGACCCAAGGAGATATTATGCCTACACACGCACAGCTCGCCGGACGTCTTTTACGCGATGCCGCCCAGTTTTTCAGGACAGTCGGGGAGCAAAACCAGCCTCTGAAAGAGCAGATGGATGAAAATGCAACTGTGTTTGAGCAGGTCGCCACGCTGGTCGAGCAGGATCCGTCCGGGACGATTCCTGAAGATCCGTCAACATCGGTTGCGTCTTTGGGTGCGCGCTTGCTGCGGGACGCATCTCAGTTTTTCCGGACGGTCGGGGAGCAAAACCAGCCTCTGAAAGAGCAGATGGACGAAAATGCGACTGTGTTTGAGCAAGTCGCCACGCTGGTTGAACAGGATCCGTCCGGTGAAATCCCTGACGAGCCACCGCAAGGCGCGGCCTGATCCGCTCAGGGTTAAGTCCTTATTGGTTGATGAAATAAGTCACGGCGAATGCCGACAGTCCGCATAATGCTGCAAAAACGAGGATGGCTAATGTGCCAACCCCTTGTTTTTTCCGCCCTTCAAATGTTTTAAGGGTTACATCGATATTGCGGTTTTTCTTTTTATCGAAATATTTTTGCTTCACTTCGATTTTTTTGTATTTTCCGCTGCCAAACAATGATTCCGCCAATGATATGGCATCGTTCATCTCTGTTTTGGTCGCGTGTTTTTCCCAGTTACTCGTGCTTTGTTTATTATTTGTGTTGGCAAAGGTATATACCGAATATTCAATACCCTGATCCTGGTCTGGCAATGGCTTGTTCATAAATTTTTCTCCGCTTATAGCAGGATTCAAAAGTTGCAAATATCAATCAGAAAACATCACGAATCATGATGAAGGGAGTATTACGCAAGCCACAGAATGCCATAAAATATATTAACAAAAGATTAACATTCCGCCGAACAACGAATCGGAGGCAGCGGCGCTTGTTTTTATGACATAATGACGCTAGACTTAAGCTTGCAAGGCGATGCCTTTTCCCTCTTTTTGTCGCGCCATTCTCTCCTGATCGGGATATTTCACATGGGTCGTTATTCCAAAGTCGTTAAAAACCGAAAAAAAAACCGCCCGTCTTTCCTGCCGGATCATGTGCAGGCCTTTATCGCCCGCCGGTTAATTGACGGGCTGGCGCTGGCTTTTTTCCTGGCCGGGCTGTTTGTCATGCTGGCGATCGCCACATACGACCAGATGGATCCGTCATGGAACACGGCCAGCAGCGCCGATGCGGCGCAAATATCAAATATATTGGGCGCGGGAGGCGCGCATCTGGCTGATCTGTTGTTGCAGACAATCGGCATGGGCGGCGTGATTGCCGGCATTATACTGGCCATCTGGGGGGTCAGGATTGTCAAAAGACAGTTCCTGTCGCCTTTTCCGGCGCGTCTGGCGGCGGCGCTGGCGGCGATTATTGCGGCCAGTATCGCGTTTGCCCGCCTGCCCGCGCATGGCTGGCTACCGCAACCTTATCTGGGCGGCAGCGGCGGCGCTTTGCTTTTGGATCGGATCGCGGCGGCGCTGCATCCGGTTGTTCCATCGCACGAACATATGATTGTGGCGGTGTTTGCGGGCTTTGTGCTTGCCACCCTGATGGTGTATGCGGCGGCTGTAACACGCGCTGAAATGCGTTATGTCGCGCTGAAAATTTACGGCGGGCTTCGTTTCGCGGCGTTGATTATGGCGCATGGGGTGATGTCTTTTTATGACTGGCTGCGTTATTACGGCGATCCGGCTTACGCCCCGCCCCGCCGGGAAAAGCCCGTACGTGCGCCGCGCCAGAAAGCGCCTGTCATGCCGTCTGTTGCCGATACCGGAACCAGTGCGATGTCGCCGCCGGTGTCATCATCTCCGCCATCACCGGCACCATCATCATCGGCGGCTGCCAAAACCGCGTCTTCGATTCGTGTTGTTAGCCCGCACAAGATACAAGAGGATGATGCCGGCGCTAAAAACCAGACCAGCTTTACCCTGACCGGTACGGGTGACTGGCAGCTTCCGGCGACCAGCCTGTTGCAGGATGTGCCCGAATCGGCGCTGCAAGCGCAGCTTGATGAGGACGGGTTACGCCGTAACGCCGAAATGTTGCAAAATGTTCTGGCTGATTTCAATGTCAGCGGCGACATTGTCAGTATTCATCCTGGCCCGGTTGTCACGCTTTATGAGCTGGAACCTGCACCGGGGACGAAAACATCCCGCGTGATCGGCCTTGCCGATGATATTGCCCGGTCGATGGCGGCGGTATCGGTACGCTGTGCGGTGGTGCCCGGACGCAATGTGATCGGGATCGAACTGCCCAACGCCAAACGCCAGACCGTTTACTTGCGTGAGTTGCTCGAAACCCGTGATATGCAAAAGACCAAGGCGCATTTGCCTTTGGTGCTGGGTAAGGATATTGGCGGCAAGCCGATCATTGCCGATCTTGCGAAAATGCCGCATTTGCTGATTGCCGGAACGACCGGATCAGGAAAATCAGTAGCGGTGAATACAATGATTTTGTCTCTGGTTTATGCGTTGCCGCCGGAAAAATGCCGCCTGATTATGATCGACCCGAAAATGCTGGAGCTTTCGAGCTATGACGATATTCCGCATTTGCTCAGCCCCGTTGTCACAGAGCCGGGCAAGGCTGTTGTGTCATTGAAATGGGCGGTGCAGGAAATGGAAAATCGTTACCGTGCCATGTCAAAGCTCGGGGTGCGGAATATCGAAGGCTATAATGCCCGCCTTGCCGAAGCCCTTAAAAAAGGCGAGACATTGATGCGAAAAGTCCAGACCGGGTTTGATCCCGATACCGGCAAGCCGGTGTTTGAAGAGCAGCCCATGGATATGACGGAATTGCCCTATATTGTGGTGATTGTCGATGAATTTGCCGATTTGATGCTGGTGGCCGGTAAAGATGTCGAAGGGGCGATCCAGCGTCTGGCGCAAATGGCGCGGGCGGCGGGTATTCACCTGATTATGGCGACCCAGCGCCCATCAACGGATGTGATCACCGGTGTCATCAAAGCCAATTTCCCGACCCGTATTTCGTTTCAGGTGACCTCGATTTACGATTCGCGGACGATTTTGGGTGAAATCGGCGCGGAGCAGCTTTTGGGAATGGGCGACATGCTTTATATGTCCTCAGGCGGCCGGATCCAGCGTGTGCACGGGCCGTTCGTATCAGATGATGAAGTCACTAATGTTGTTGATTTCCTGAAAGAGCAGGGCGAGCCGCAATATTTGTCCGATGTAACCGAAGGTGGTTTTGGCGGCGACAGCGAAGTGATGGCTGCCATGTTCGGCGATGAACAGGAAGGCGGCACTGATGATCTTTATGATCAGGCTGTGGCGCTGGTAGCGCGGGAGCGCAAGGCCTCGACAAGCTTTATCCAACGTCATCTTAAAATTGGCTATAACCGGGCGGCGACCATTATTGACGAAATGGAAAAGCAAGGCGTGATCGGGCCAGCCAATCATGTTGGCAAGCGCGACGTACTGGTCGGGGATTACAGCGACGCCTGACACGGCTATGCCGGCGATGCGGAGGATTTCCCGGCATCGCGCCGTATATAAGCCATATATGCCCCTTTTCTTTCCTGTGAGGTTTCTATATGTATATGGCCATGACAAAGATTTTCGCTCTTGCCGCATTGTTGTGTTTTTTATTCGTGCCGTCTTTTCCGTATGCGGCAACGGCACAAAGCGGTGCCGGGCAGGATATTGCCAAACAAGCCGAACAATATCTGCAAAGGCTCGGCACGGCGCAGGCGCGGTTTTTGCAAACAGCGCCTGACGGCAATCAGGTTATCGGGACATTCTATCTGAGCCGCCCAGGACGGCTGCGTTTTGAATATGATGACCCGATCGAGGATTTTATTGTGGCGGACGGGCTGCTGATTTATTTTTACGATGCTGATCTGGGGCAACAGACCAACGCGCCGATCGGCCAGACGTTGGCGGATTTCCTGTTACGCAGCGATTTACGCTTTTCCGGCGATGTTGTGGTGTCCGATATTCGCGAAAGCCACGATTTGCACCAGATTACCCTGACCCAAGCCGCCGACCCCGCTGCCGGGGCGATTACGCTTGGTTTTACCAAAGAGCCGTTTGCCCTGAAAAAATGGCATGTGACGGATGCGACCGGCGCTGTGACCGAGATAGAGCTGTTCCAGCTGCAAACCGGGATTTCTCTGGAGCGCCGCTTGTTCATATATGCCGATCCGGCGCATGGCAGGCAACCGCGCTATAATGAGTAAAGGCCGCTATGATGACCGGACGCTGTCTGCGATCGTTACGGGGATCGCGGATGTAACCGCTTATATCCGGGTTGTGACATTGCGTTCTGTGCCGGCTTTGTCTTTTTTGCCCGGGCAATATGTCCGGCTGGGGTTCGAAGGATGCGCGCCGCGGCTTTATTCGATTGCCGCCATGCCCGGACAGGATGAATTTTCCGTTCATGTCAAAAAAGGCGCGGGGGCTGTCAGCCGTCATATATTTGAGCACCTGCAGGCCGGGGATATAGTTGATATTCTGGAGGTTGGCGGCATGTCTGTGGTTGATACGGCTAATCATACTCCGCTTTTGATGATTGCCGGCGGGACGGGGGTCGTGCCGCATAAAACCGTTATCGATTTTCTTCTGGCCGGTGATAATCCGCCCCCCATCACGCTTTACTGGGGCACGGCGGATGAACAAGGCCAGTATCTCGCCGCAGATCTGCAAGATCTGGCGCGCCGATATCCTGCTTTTCGCTTTTGTCCGGTGATTGGCACGCCAGTCGGAACGTACGCTTTGGATCATGAACGTACGGATGATTTGAAAGCTGCCCGCATCTATGTTGCGGGGCCGCCGCCGATGGTTGCCGCTACCGTTACATCATTGATCGAAAAAGGCGCGGATAAGACAAAAATCTGTTTCGATCATCATCCCCAACTTGCTAGTCTGGGATTGTCATGAATGAAACACCGCTTGATCGCCTGATGAAATCGTTGGCCGGTTTACCCGGCCTTGGTACGCGCTCCGCACGGCGGATCGCTTTGCATTTACTGACGAACAAACACCAGAAAATGATCCCGTTGATGGAGGCATTGCAACATACGGCTGAGACTGTGGTGACATGCCATATATGCGGGAATCTTGATACAACCGACCCTTGCCGCCTGTGTCAGGATCAAAAACGTACGGCTGAAACGCTTTGTATTGTAGGCAGTGTCGCTGATTTATGGGCGATTGAACGTACGGGTATGTATAAAGGGCAATATCATGTTCTGGGCGGGGTTTTGTCGGCATTGGACGGGATCGGGCCGGAAGATTTGACGATAGCAGCGCTTGAAAAACGCGTGGCGGCAGGGGGATTTTCCGAAGCCATCATGGCGCTGAGCGCGACAGTTGACGGGCAGACGACCGCCCATTATCTGGCGGAACGTTTGGCGCATCTGGTGCCGTCTCTCAAAATCACACGCCTTGCTCACGGCGTGCCGGTCGGCGGCGAGCTTGATTATCTGGATGACGGCACAATCACAACCGCCCTGAAATCACGCTCGACCGCCTGAACCGGCGCCGCAGGGCGCTGTTATTCTTTTTCGGATATATATAACATGCCATCCGATTCAACGGCCAAAACGGCAATATGGGTATATTGCGGGGCATTGCCGCCGCCAATGGCAACATCATAATAAATGCCCGCCGGGAAGAAATGATCGTCATCCGTTGCCGTGACGGCATCACCCCCGAAAGCGATATAGGCATCTTCGGTTGCGAACAGGCTGATAATGCGGGTTGCGCCGCCAAACGCTGTATCGTTGCGGGCGGATTCGGCGGCTATGTCGATCTGGTGTGCGCCGTCATTTTTAAAACGCACGGCCGGGATCGGATTATTATTAAGGTCGGTTGGCAGTAATGTGCTCATGGTTGCGATCTCCTTTGGTGATGGCTGGAGTTAAAAACAAAAAACCCCGCCGGCCAGGCAGGGTTTTGACAAAATATGACTCAACGCCAGAAATTACAATGTTCTATATTTGTTCCAATGTCAACAAGCATGAACAAATGATGCCCTCGCCATGGCCGGCGGGGTCAGGCTTCCTGGCGCTGGGCGCCGTCTGCACTGTAGCGCACGATATGCTCGACATGTTTTTCCCCGACCGGCAGATCAAGAAGCGTAACATGTACATCAACTGTCGAGCCGGGCTGGGCAATGTCTTTGAGCTGGGTCAGCGCATCGGCAAAACGGTTGGCGGCCTCGCGCGGTTCGGTTTCATATTGCGGCCGTTGCAGCATCAGGCAATATTCGCTTTTCCCGGTCTGGGCGATAATATCGCTCTGGCGGCGGAGCCGGACGAGATAATTCGACAATTTTGCCGCTGAATATGCGGCTGCCTGCGGCCCGTCCATTTCTAGGACTTCCTGATAGTTGGAAATGCCGATAAACAGCAAAAATGTCCGCTCGCCATAACGGTCGGCACGATCCAGCCCGGACAGGAAAAGCTGGTTAAAGGCGGATTTTGCAATCACGCCGCCGGCGCTGGGGAAATCTTCCGAATCATCGCCGATCCGGCGGATCAGCCGCGTCAGGCGCAGCGCATTATCCAGCGATTTATCCAGCAGCGCGGCATCGATCGGCTTGGGCAACAAATCATTCGCGCCGGCTTTCAGAGCTTCACCTCTTTGTATGTCCTGTGACATTAAAACCATATAGGGGTAATTGGTCACGGCGCGCCGCATGCCCAAAATCACCGGACGGGCGTTATTCAAAGGGGCTGGATCAAGAAAAACACAATCAAAGGCCGTTTTTTCTAGGATCTCCAGCGCATTGTTTTTGACAGGCTCTTCGGTGACGACATGTCCCATTGCCTCCAGTTTCGGGCGGATAAGCTGGGTCGATAAGGTATCGCGATCAATAATCAGAACTTTCATCTAAAAAAACCTTGCGTGTTTTACGGCCTGACTGACCGCATTTTATCCAATTCCTTCATTGTGCCAATATAAGAGTTAAAAAAAACGCAAAACCCCGTTTAAAAAAATGCACCGCTACAGTTTAAACCTGTTTGACATTTTTACAATGGTAAGATATTGCTCTACCCTGTTTAAATTTAATGTGCCCAGATGGCGGAATTGGTAGACGCGCTAGCTTCAGGTGCTAGTTCTCTTTATGGGAGTGGAGGTTCGAGTCCTCTTCTGGGCACCATAGAAACACCTGACATTATCCGGCTTTCATATGGCAATCCATCTTCATCACGGCGATCTTCCCCCCGATCTTGATTTCGGCGATTTTGTGGCCGTGGACACAGAAGCAATGGGGCTTCATAACATGCGCGACCGGCTATGCCTTGTGCAGCTTTCCGCCGGTGATGGCGATGCCCATCTGGTGCAGTTTGATAAAGGGTCCTACAACGCTCCGCATTTGAAAGCATTGCTGGAAAATCCTGCCGCGACAAAGATTTTTCATTTTGCGCGCTTTGACGTGTCGATCATGCAACATTATCTGGGCGCGCATTGCGCGCCGGTTTATTGCACGAAAATCGCGTCGCGCCTGTGCCGGACATTTACCGATCGTCACGGCTTGCGCGATTTGTGCCGCGATTTGCTGGGGGTCGAGATCAGCAAACAGCAACAAGCCTCTGATTGGGGCGCGGCAACATTGACCCCCGAACAGATGGAATATGCCGCCGCCGATGTGCTTTATCTGCATGCCTTGCGTGAAAAGCTCGAAGCCATGCTGGCGCGCGAAGGCAGAACGGATCTGGCGCATGATTGCTTTGCGTTCCTTCCCGCCCGTGCCGCGCTGGATCTGGCGGGATGGCCGGAACTTGACATTTTCGCGCATTAAGCCCACATTCCCTTTACAAAAATATTGCAGGAAGCCTGTTTTGAGCGCTATTGAAAAAACAACGATGCCGGAAAACCGGCATGCCGCCGCTGATTTGTCTCATGCGCGCCGTGTCCTGAGGGCAGAGGCGCAGGGGCTGGAGGCGCTGGCGGACAGTCTGGACGGCTCTTTTGCCGCTGCTGTTGAGGCGATTGACCGGATGAAAGAGGCGCGTCAGGGACGGCTGATTGTCGCCGGGATCGGCAAAAGCGGCCATGTGGCGCGAAAGCTGGCCGCGACATTCGCATCCACAGGCACACCGTCTTATTTTGTGCATCCGGGCGAAGCCAGCCACGGCGATCTGGGCATGGTCACCGATGCCGATGTGGTTTTGCTATTGTCCAATTCCGGCGAAAATGCCGAATTATCCGATATGATCCATTATACGCGCCGTTTTGGAATTACGCTGATCGCGTTGACCGGCAACCCGCAAAGCACGCTGGCGACGCATGCTGATATTGTGCTGGCGATGCCCAAAATGCCCGAAGCCTGCCCGAACGGTCTGGCGCCGACCACCTCAACAACGATGATGCTGGCGCTGGGTGATGCGCTGGCGGTCGCCTTGCTGGAACGGGTCGGGTTGACCGAAGAACAATTCAAGGTGTTTCATCCGGGCGGCAAGCTGGGGCAAAGGCTGCAAAAAGTTGCCGATCTGATGCATGGGCGCGATGATTTGCCGCTTTTGGAGCGCGGTGCATTAATGAGCGAGGCTATTTTAATGCTGAGCGAAAAAAATATGGGCGCGGTCATTATTATTGACGCGCAGTCTAATGTGCTGGGGATCATTACGGATGGCGACCTTAAACGCCACATGGATGACGGGCTTTTGCAAAAGCCTGTGGTTGATGTGATGAGCCCGTCCCCCAAAAGCGTGTCGCCGGACATGCTGGCAGTTGAGGCCGTCAACATCATGACCCGGACACCGGGATGCTATCTGACCAGTCTGCTGGTGACTGACCCTGACGGCACGTTAAGCGGCATGATCCGCCTGCAGGACTGCCTGCGCGCCGGGCTGGCCTGACAGGCGGGAGGCTGGCTTTGAGCATGGATGACGATCGCGCTGTTGCTTCTTCACCCCCACAGACGTCCCGTTTCAGGCATCTGAATGACCGTCGTCACCGTCCGGCGGCGCAAAATCCTGTGCGGCGCGGGGTTATACGCGCTTTGCGAATCGGCTTGCCGATGATTGCGGTTATACTGACCGGCCTTGTTTTTGCCTGGCCGGCGATCGAACAGGCCATGACTCCGTCTTCCACCATTGAAAGCCCGGTCGCCATGCCGCGCACCATTGCCCGTAATGAATTGCTGAACCCGCATTTTGAAAGTCTGGACAGTCGCAACCGTCCTTATAGCGTGACCGCCAGCCGCGCCCTGCAAAGCAGCCGCGATACGGATATTATCCTGCTCGAAGACCCGGTCGCCGACATGACGGTAGAGGATCAGCAAAAAATGGCGGCGCGCGCCACACGCGGTTCTTACCGGCAAAATGCGTCATTATTGTATCTGCATGGCGATGTTCATTTGCAAGATGGCCGGGGATATGAATTAAAGACCGAGAAATTATGGTTAAATGTCAATCAGCGCGGCGCGCGCACCGATACTCCCGTACAGGCTTTCGGCGCGGCGGGTACGCTCGAAGCCTCCGGTATGCAGGTGCATGACGGCGCGGACAGCATCATCTTTACCGGCCCGGCGCGGCTGGTATTGACCAATGCGGTCAGGGGGTTGCCATGAAGCGTGGCGCAAAGATTTTCAGAACCCTGCCTGTCGCGGTTTTGATGACGACCCTGACGGGGTTATGCTTTGCGATGATCCCGCCATCGGTTGCGGCTGATGACAGTCCCGCTTCTGTCTCTGCCGTTGCCCCGCAACAAGAAGCGCCGCTGGAAATTACCGCTGATATGACACTGGAATGGCACCGCAATGACCGCCGTTATATTGCGCGCGGCGATGTGGTCGCCCGTCAGGGCGATCTGTCGATCAGGACAGATTTGTTGACGGCCGATTACCGTGAAACAGCACAATCCAATACTGATATTTACCGCTTAACGGCGGATGGTAATGTCCATATTGAATCATCGGGGAATCACGCCACCGGCAGCCACGCTGTTTATGATGTTGATGATGCGCGCGCGGTTCTGACCGGCGATAATCTGGCGCTGTTTTCCGACACCCAGCGAATCACCGCCCGCGACCGGATCGAATATCATACGCTGGACGGCAGACTGGAAGCGATCGGCGGGGTTGTTTTGACGAAGGCGCAGGATAAAATAGAAGCCGACCGGATGAGCGCCGTTTTTGAACATGACGCCACCGGAAAACGGGTTTTGAAAACCATGACCGCCACCGGCAATGTTGTGATTACGACCCCGGATGAAATTCTGACCGGGCGGCGCGGGACGTATGTTGCGGCGACAAATATCGCAACGCTGGAAGGGGGCGTGACGATTCGGCGCGGCCCGCATCTTTTGGAAGGCGAAAAGGCCGAGGTTAATCTGGAAACCAATGTCAGCCGCATGACCGGCGACCTTGCGACCGGTCATCGCGTCCGTGGTGTTTTTTATCCTGATTCAAATGGCGGCACGCCGGCGCTGCGATAAGGAACATTCAGTCCATGAGATGGCCGGTTACACAAAAATTTGCAAAAGCGCGCAGGACATAACATAATGGCGACTGCATGATCAAAAATTTCCGCAAACATAAGCATCTGAAAACCGTGCCAAAAGGACTGGTCGCCAGCCATCTTTCAAAAAGCTATAAGAAAAGGCCGGTTTTGCGTGATGTCAGCCTGACAGTCGGGCGCGGCGAAGCCGTGGCGCTTTTGGGGCCGAACGGGGCGGGGAAGACGACCTGCTTTTATATTATGACCGGCCTGATTGCCGCTGATTCTGGCTATATTATGCTGGACGGGCAGGATATGACCTTGATGCCCATGTACCGGCGGGCGCGGCTGGGGATCGGGTATCTGCCACAAGAAGCATCCGTGTTTCGCGGCCTGTCGGTCGAGGATAATATCCGCGCCATATTACAGGCGCAAAATATGAGCAATGAAGACCGCAATTTGTTGCTTGAGGAGCTTATGTCCGAATTTACCATCGGCCATTTGCGGCGTACGCCTTCGGTGGCGCTTTCGGGCGGAGAAAGGCGGCGGCTTGAGATTGCCCGTGCGCTGGCGAGCCGCCCCGATTTTATCCTGCTCGATGAACCGCTGGCCGGGATCGACCCGATTGCGGTCGGGGAAATCAGGGATCTGATCGGGTTTTTGAAAACCAAGGGAATCGGCGTTTTAATCACTGATCATAATGTGCGTGATACGCTGGATATTGTTGATCGTGCTTATATCCTGCATGACGGGCATGTGCTGCATGAGGGCACACCGGATGAAATTGTCGCCGATTCAGGCGTACGCCGCGTTTATCTGGGCGAAGGATTTTCACTTTAAGGGTATTTCAAAACAGACTTTAACACAGAGATAATATCTCCCTGCGCCGTGCTTTTCTCCTGTTATCGAACCGGGAAAATGCTAAACTATTGCGATGAGCGATATTTCACAAAAGCTTGATTTCAGACAGTCCCAAAATCTTGTCATGACGCCGCAGCTTCAGCAGGCGATCAAGATTTTGCAGATGAATAATCAGGAGCTGGACGCGTTTATCGAGGAAGAGATTGCGCAAAATCCCCTGCTGGAAAAAGACGATTCAACTGATAAAAATGCCGGTGAAGATGATCTTGCCGGGCGTGACGAGCCGGAAAAAGACGCGATCGAAGACGGGTTCGAGGAAGCCTGGACGGGTAATGACGCCCCCCCCCATGAAAGTGATTTCGATGCCGGAACCCAGCAGGCCGGAAGCGGCGGGAACATGTCTTTTGACCCGCTTGATGAGAGCTTCGAAAACAAAATGACCCGCGAAGCGACCCTGCGCGACCATCTGGCAGAGCAGTTGCATCTCAGCTTTTCCGACCCCAAGGATCACCTGATCGGCATGGAGCTGATCGACGCGCTTGATGAGAGCGGCTATATGCGCCATGACATTGGTGAGATTGCCTCCCGGCTTGGTTGCGAAACGGCACGTATTGAGAAAATACTGTCAAAAATGAAGCTTTTTGATCCGTCCGGTATTTTTGCCGCCGATCTGGCAGAGTGTCTGAAGATCCAGTTGGAGGAGCAAAAACGGTTCACTGAACCGATGCGATTGCTCTTGATGAACCTTCATTTGCTCGCCGCGCATGAACGCAAAAAACTGCAATCTTTATGCGGGGTCGATGAGGCCGGGTTGGCGAAAATGATCGCCGAGATTAAAAGTTTGAATCCCCGCCCGGCGAGTTTGTTTGATCATCTGATCGTGCAGACGGCCATTCCCGATATTGTGATGAAGCGCTTGCCCAAAAGCATGGGCGGCGGCTGGCGGGTTGAACTGAACAGCGATACTCTGCCGCGGGTTTTGGTCAATAATGATTATTACACCGAGGTCGCACAGGTGACGAAAGATAAAAAAGACCGGAAATATCTGGATGATAAGCTCAATGCGGCTAACTGGCTGGTGCGGGCGATGGATCAGCGCGCCAAAACGATTCTCAAGGTTGCCGCCGAGATTATCGAGGAACAGCAGGGATTTTTCCTGTACGGGATCGAATTTTTGAGGCCGTTAACCTTGCGGGATATTGCCGACCGGGTCGATATGCATGAAAGCACAATCAGCCGCGTGACAACCAATAAATATATCGGCACGCCGCGCGGCATTTTTGAATTGAAATATTTTTTCACTACGGCGCTGGGGACCGGTCAAAACGCGCATTCCGCCGAAGCCGTGAAAGCCAGGATTAAAAAGCTGATTGATGAGGAAAAAGCCGATTCGGTTTTGTCGGATGACCGGATTGCCGACATACTGACCGGCGAAGGGGTGGATATTGCCCGCCGGACGGTCGCCAAATACCGCGAAGCCATGCATATTGGCTCTTCGGTTCAGCGACGCCGGGAGAAACAGGGGGCGCATTAGGGTCTGACCCTAAGGGTGTCTCCGAAAAATTAACAAATCGCTGGTAATCTATTGTATTAGGCTCTGAAATTTGCTTAAAAAGTCAGGCATTATCAACGCAGGAAAGAGGAAAGCCATGCAATTAACGGTTCAAGGAAAACAGATGGATGTCGGCGACGCTTTGCGGGCGCATGTCACGGAAAAACTGGAAGACCTCAACAGCAAATATTTTAATCATGCCACCTTCGCCACGGTAACCTTTTCCAAGGAAGGCCACGGGCATGGCCAGTTCAAGGCACATATTCATATCCGCATCGGCAAGGATATTCTGGTTCTGGCTGATGAGCTGGCAGCGGATGCCTATGCCGCTTTTGACGCGGCCGCCGCCAAAGTCGGCAAGCAGATGCGCCGTTACAAGACGCGCCTGCGCGATCATCATGAGCGCATGACCGCCAGCCCGGAAAATGAAATCATCAAGGCGCGCGATTATACGTTGGCCGCAACGCCGGAATCCGCCGAAGAAGAAACACCGGAAGATCCGATGTTGCAGGGGGACGATCCCGTCATCGTCGCCGAGATCACCACCGACATCCAGACCATGAGCGTCAGCGATGCCGTCATGCGGATGGATCTGTCCGGCCAGACCGCCATGTTGTTCCGTAATGCCAAACATCGCGGCCTGAACATGATCTATCGCCGTCCTGACGGCAATATTGGCTGGATCGACCTGCAGGAAGTCGATGAAAAATCCGCAGGCGGCGTTGCCAAAAGCGCCTGAAAACCGCTTGCTTGAAACCATTTTCTTTAAAACACCCGCCTACGGCGGGTGTTTTTTGTTTCTTATATAGATAATCTGGATTGCTTATCAATCAGCATAGTTTATGCCACATAGTTTTATTCGCTTACGAGAAACGGCGCGATGCTTTTGGCTTGCGCTTGGACATGACATCGCCACCCAGCCGTAAAAGGCTGAGGGCGACACGTTTTCGGCAGTGTCTAGAATGCCGCGAACAAGGGGTTACTAGGGTCTAAACACACAGATAATTTTATGATTCAATGGATTGGTGATTTACAAAAGGAGCCAAGCCATGCGTCATTTTTATCTCTCAGATAGCCAGTGGGAAGCGATCAGGCCGCATTT
>SKGD01000100.1 GCA_007117665.1 Alphaproteobacteria bacterium | reverse complement strand
TGATGATTTGTTCGGCTGTATAACGTTTGCCTCGGCTCATAATCAGTCTCCTTTCTTAAAGACGATAATAAACCGAAAACTAACTTAAAACATGGACCGATTTTCGGGGGCAAGGCCAATATGCAAAAAACACCGCTTCATTCCTCGCTGCCGTCCAAATCCGTTGTATCGCTCTTTGGGCAAAAATCTCGTGACTACGCTATCTAAAAATTTTCTCGCGCAGAATTTACGAAATGAATGAGGTCTGACCCTAATATTTTCTTTTGTATAACGCCTTGCTCTGTCTTTGATTTTTCAAGGGCGGCAGGATAAGATGGCGCGCATAATAAGGAAACTGATGACCCCGAGGCCGCAAATATGATTTTCTGGCGCAAGAAAACAAAAGACCCCGCACAGGAAAAGCAGGAAAAAGACGAGACAAAGGCGTTGCCTGACTCTTCCGCGCCTGACTCTTCCGCGCCTGACTCTTCTGCGCCTGTTGCGGAGCGCCTTGTCTCTGAAGATCCCGCGCCGCCTGCCGTGTCACAGGACGATGCGCCGCAGGACGATAATATGCCACAGGATGATACGCCTGATGTGCAGGAAAGCTGGTTGTCGCGTCTGACCGGCGGGTTGTCAAAATCGTCGACGAAGCTGACTCAGGGCATTGCCGATCTGGTCACCAAGAAAAAGCTGGATCAGGCCATGCTTGATGATCTGGAAGAGCTGTTGATTATGGCTGATCTTGGCCCGCGTACGGCGGCCAAAATCGTTGCGGATTTCGGCAAGGATCGTTTTGGCAAAGATATAAGCGAAGAAGAAATCCGGCAGGCGCTGGCGGCAGGCATTACATCCTTGCTGGCTCCGGTGCAAAGCGAGATGTCTTTTGCATCCCCCGATCATGCGGGACCCTTTACCGTTTTGGTGTGTGGGGTGAACGGGGTCGGCAAGACCACAACCATCGGCAAAATGGCCGCGGCGTTGCAAAGCCGTCAGGGCAAAAAAATTATGATCGCGGCTGGCGATACGTTCCGGGCGGCGGCGATCGAACAGCTTGAAATATGGGCGGAACGCGCCCGCGCCACACTTGTGAAAAAAGAGATCGGGGCGGATGCGGCGGCGGTCGCGTACGAGGCGTACGAGCGCGCAAAAGCCGAAGGGGCGGATGTCTTGTTTATTGATACGGCTGGCCGGTTGCACAATAAAGCTAATTTGATGGCCGAGCTGGAGAAGATCGTGCGTGTCCTAAAAAAACAGGATGAAAGCCTGCCGCATGCTGTGCTTTTGATACTGGATGCAACAACCGGCCAGAACGCTTATGAACAGGTGCGGATATTCAAGGATATCGTCAATGTGACCGGGCTGGTGGTGACAAAACTTGATGGCAGCGCCAAAGGCGGGGTTGTTGTCGGGCTGGCGGATCAGTTCGGCCTGCCGATTCATTTGGTTGGTGTGGGCGAGGGGACTGAAGACTTGCAGCCTTTCCGTGCCGATGCGTTTGCCCGCTCTCTGGCCGGGGTGGAGTCTTAAAGATGGTTGACCGCGACTCCCGCCTGCTGACGGATCAGCTTGTGATCCGCCCTTTTGCTTTTTACCGCAAATGTTTCCTGCAATTTCCTTTCCGGATGGGATTCATCATCGCGATGGAGATGTTTCAGGCCACAATGCTGGTGTTGCTGCCTTATGCGGTGAAAGGAATCGTCAGCGCCGCCGACCATCACGACCCGCAAAGCGGTGACTTGTGGAACAGTTTACACGACCCATTTATGTTTTTGGTTTATATTACGCTGGCGATGGTGATTTCTAGTCGCCTCAGCGGCCTTGTGCTGGTTTATACGGGTGCTGTCTTTCGCCGCATGCCGCGCTTATGGCTTTTCAGGCATCTGCTCGGCCATAGTATGGGGTATTTTTCTGACCGTCATGCGGGTGCGCTGGGGGCGAAAATTCACGATGTGACGCATGGTACGGCGATGGCGACATGGACGTTGTTGTTTGATTTTATTGCGCTCTTTATTCTTTTTTTCGTCAGTGCCGTGACGCTGAGTCTTGTTTACTGGCCGCTGGGCGTCAGTGTTTTTATCTGGGGAGCGGTGTATGCGGTTTTGATTGGTCTTTTGACGATTCCCCGCATTTACTGGATTGAAAAGGCATCCCGGGCGCGGGCGGGTCTGACAGGTTACATTATTGATAGCGTTGCCAATATTTTTTCGGTTAAATCATACGCCCGGCAGGGTCGTGAAGAGGCGATCCTGCGCGATGCGATGAAGGGCGAAGAACGTGCCGCTTTTCGCTTTGGTCTTTGGGGCGAGGCCATTCACTGGACGCATTTTATCCTGACTTTTATCCTGATTGTGGGCGGGGTGTCGTATGCCGTGGCCAGCTATGAGCGCGGCCATATCGATCTTGCCACGATCAGCTATTTATTTACGTTGATTTTGATCCTTAGCACCAATGCCAGAAACCTGACATGGAGCTTACAGTCATTCATGGAATATGTCGGGCAGATCAGGGACGGTATAAAAACCATTATGCCGCCTCATAATGTGATTGACCCGGATGATGCCGGTACACTTGCGGTTAAGCAGGGAACGATAGCTTTCAATATAGTCATTTCAATTAAGAATAGGACAATATAAGTTGATCGATCGAAGTGTCTTGCGGCAAAGATTGGCGTCTCCTTTTCATGCCTCCAAATGAATTTTCTATGGGATTGAAGTCCGGT
>SKGD01000119.1 GCA_007117665.1 Alphaproteobacteria bacterium | reverse complement strand
CATTCGTCCAATATCGCTTCGGCGCTGATCGGGGAGATGGTCGGGACGCAGGCGCTGAAAGATTTTTACAGCGATCTGGGGTTGTTCACGCCGATGGCGCTGGAGATCCGGGAAATCGGCAGGCCGTTATTGCCGCCGCGCTGGCGCGAGATTAATACGCTGACGGCTGCATACGGGCACGGCATTGCCGTAACGCCGCTGCAAATGATGGTTGCCGCCGCCGGGATCGCCAATGGTGGCATCCGGGTCGAGCCGACATTGCTTTATGATCGCCCTGTTCGCGAGGGCGGTTCTGTGCCTGATGTGCGGATTGTTTCCGAACGCACCGCCCACCGGATGCGCCAGCTTATGCGTCTGGCGGTGACGGACGGCACCGGCAGGCAAGCCGATATTCCCGGATACAGGGTTGGCGGCAAAACCGGGACGGCGGAAAAGATCGGTGAAAGAGGATATGACCGGCGGCGGCTGATTTCTTCTTTTGTCGGGTTCTTCCCGATGGAAGCGCCGCGCTATGGAGTTTTTGTCATGGTCGATGAACCGCGCGGCACGCGGGAAACGTTCGGTTATGCCACGGGCGGATGGGTGGCGGCACCGACAGCCGGACGCATTATTAATGCCATGGCGCCGCTGGTCGGGGTCGAGCCGGATTTTGCCTTATCGCAGGATGGCCGTGATCCCGGCGCGTCATTAAAACGCTATATCAGTCACGGAGAATAAAGCAGATGAAAAAACTCAGCACCTTGATTGATGTCCCTGTCCGTGACGGCTTTGATCCCGTTATTAACGGGCTGACACAGGATAGCCGCAAGGTACGCGAAGGATATTTATTTGCCGCCGTGCCGGGGCATAAGGATGACGGCCATCGCTTTATTACCGATGCGGTGCGTCATGGTGCGGTGGCGGTGGTGGCCTTGCCGGGGACGGCGCTGTTGCCCGAAGTGGCCGAGCGTGTCGTACTGGTGCCGCATGAAAATCCGCGCCGGGCGCTGGCGCAGATCGCCGCCCGGTTTTACGATTCCCAGCCGCGTGTTCTGGCGGCTGTGACCGGGACGAACGGCAAAACATCGACGGTGCATTTCGCCCAGCAAATCTGGCGTGCTATGGGGCTGAAAGCAGCCTGTCTGGGGACGTTGGGGGTGGTTGGTTCCGGCAAGGCACAGACCGGATCGCTGACCACGCCTGATTCTGTGGCGCTGCATGCCACGCTTGCCGATCTGGCGGCATCTGGCATTACCCATCTGGCGATGGAGGCATCCAGCCACGGCCTGCACCAAAGCCGTCTTGACGGGGTCAAAGCCAGCGTTGCCGGCTTTACCAGCTTTTCGCATGATCATCTTGATTATCACGGTAATATGGATGATTACCTGATTGCCAAGGCGCATCTATTTTCCGACATTTTACAGCATGGCGGCACGGCGGTGCTGAATGCGGACATTCCTGAATATCGTGATCTGACATCGCGTCTGGAAGGCCGCGCCTGCCGGATTATTTCCTATGGTGAAAAAGGGTCCGATATAAGGCTGTTACATCAAAAGCCAACTCCGTCCGGCCAGCAGGTTACCATCGCGGTGGCAGGTCAGGAGATGACCTTATCCCTTCCGCTGGTCGGCAGGTTTCAGGTCATGAATGCCCTGTGTGCGCTGGGGCTGGTGATTGCCGAATTTGCCAATGACCCCCAAAAAGTCTTGGCCACTGTGCCTTATCTGGAAAAACTGACCGGCGTGCCGGGGCGTTTGCAATGGGTCGAAGGCCATCCGTGCGGCGCGGTTTATGTTGATTACGCCCATACGCCCGATGCGCTCGAACGGGTGATAGAGGCCTTGCGTCCGCATACGGCGGGTAAGCTGGTTTGCCTGATCGGGTGCGGCGGGAATCGTGACGCGGCCAAGCGTCCGGTTATGGGGCGCATTGCGGCTGTTGAGGCCGATCTGGCCATTATTACTGACGATAATCCTCGGGATGAAGATCCGGCTTTGATCCGGCGGGCGATGATGCAGGGCGCGGCGGAAGGAAATGCCATCGAAATTGGCGACCGGCGCATGGCCATCACACAGGCGGTAACGATGCTTGAAGAGGGTGATGTGCTGGTGATCGCCGGCAAGGGGCATGAGCAAGGACAAATTATCGGGGAGCGTGTCGAACCGTTTGATGATGCCGCCGAAGCGCGGCGCGCAATCGCGGAATTGAGGGGATAAAAAGAATATCTGATGAGTAAAGGGAAGCAAGACGATATGACACCGAATCCAAAAGCGGCCACAGGATCCGCACCGGTTTCATCGGATACGATATGGACGGCGCATGACGCCGCGCAGGTAACTGGCGGCAAGGCGCATGGTGCGTGGCATGCACGTGCCATATCCATCGACAGCCGCACTGTAGCCAAAGGCGATTTGTTTGTCGCTTTGCAGGGGGACAACATGGACGGGCATCGTTTCGTGGCCGAGGCATTGGCCAAAGGCGCAGCAGCGGCCATGGTGTCGCACAGGCCGGATGATGTGGACGATCACGCGCCTTTGCTGGTGGTCGAAGATACGTTGCGGGGGCTGGAAGATCTGGCACGCGCTGCGCGTGCGCGTTGCGGCGGGCGGATGATTGCGGTGACCGGATCAGTCGGCAAGACCGGCACAAAAGAAATGCTGGCGCTTGCCTGTGGGGCGCTGGGACAGGTTCATGCCAGCAAGGCGTCTTATAATAATCATTGGGGCGTGCCTTATACGTTGGCGCAAATGCATGCAGGGACAGATTACGGCATTTTCGAGATAGGCATGAATCATGCCGGGGAGATAACGCCGTTGACGCAAATGGTCAGGCCGCATATCGCCATCATAACGACCATTGCCGCCGTCCACATGGAACATTTTGAATCCGAAGCCGCCATTGCCGCGGCCAAGGCCGAGATTTTCAGCGGGATCGTGCCGGGCGGCGTGGCGGTTCTGAACGCCGATAATCCGTGGTTCGAGACGTTGCGTCACGAAGCCGCAGCCAAAGGCGTCAGTGTTAAATCATTCGGGGAGTCGGCACAGGCTGATGCGCGGCTGGCGGATGTGATCGAGGCCGCAAACGGATCCCGCGTCAAGGCCGTCATTTTGGGTCAGGAAATAAGCTTTACGCTGGCGGTGGCCGGACGGCATCATGTCCAGAATGCGCTGGCGGTTTTGCTGGCGATCGGGCTGGCGGGCGGTGATATCGCATTGGCGGCAAAGGCGTTGGCGCGGTGGGATGCGGTTGGCGGCCGCGGCAAGCGCGAACTGATTACGATCGGGGATAAGGATAACCCTGTGACATTGATCGATGAAAGCTATAATGCGTCACCGGTGGCGATGCGCGCGGCGTTCAAGGTTCTGGCGCTGAT
Source organism: Alphaproteobacteria bacterium (assembly GCA_007117665.1). GTDB lineage: Bacteria > Pseudomonadota > Alphaproteobacteria > Micavibrionales > Micavibrionaceae > UM-FILTER-47-13. The sequence continues at coordinate 6,902 of SKGD01000119.1, read as the reverse complement.
TGACCCCGGTCGTGGCGGGCGGCGGATCGCGGTTTTGGGCGATATGTATGAATTGGGGAATGATGCCGCCAAAATGCACGAAGATTTGGCCTTGCCTTTGCAGGCGGCGGATGTACAACTGGTTTATACGTGCGGTCCGCTGATGAAAAGCCTTTATAATAAGCTGCCGCCCGAACAGCGCGGCGCGCACAGCGACGACAGTGTCGAGTTGGCGAAAATTGTCCCTGATGTTCTGGTGCCCGGCGATGTGGTGATGGTCAAAGGATCGCGCGGCGGTGGCGAAAAACCCCGTATGCAGGTCATTGTCGAGGCATTGCGTGCCTTGCCGGAACGGTGGCGGGACGGAAAATAGGAAAAAACAGATGCTTTATAATTTATTGGTGCCTTTTGCGGATGATTTTATCATTTTCAACCTGTTCCGCTATATCACATTCCGGACGGGCTGCGCGATCATGACGGCGCTGCTGATTTGCTTTTTAATCGCTCCGGCGATGATTCGCTGGCTTAAAAAGCAACAGGCCGGTGCCAGTAATATCCGTGAACATCTGGAAGACGCCCATATTGCCAAAGCCGGAACCCCGACCATGGGGGGGCTGATGATTTTGATCTCGGTGACGGTCAGTACGCTTTTATGGGCGGATTTGACCAATATTTTTGTCTGGCTGGCGATTTTGGTGATGGTCGGGTACGGGATGATCGGTTTTGCCGATGATTACCTGAAGCTGACCAAAAAAAACTCCAAAGGCTTGCCGGGACGGCTAAAGCTTTTATTCCAGCTTGTGATCGGGCTGGTCGCAACGATCGGCATCATGGCGGTTTTGCCCGTCCAGATGAACAGCCATATCGCGATCCCGTTCTTCAAGGATTTTATGATTAATTTATGGTGGTTCTTTGTTCCGTGGGCGGTCATTGTCATGATCGGCGCGTCAAACGCGGTCAATCTGACGGACGGGCTTGACGGGCTGGCGATTGTGCCGGTGGCGATTGCTGCGGCTTGTTTCGGCTTGATTGCTTATCTGGTCGGTAATGCGATTTATGCGACCTATCTGCATATTCCCTATGTTCCGGGAACGGGTGAGCTGGCTATTTTATGCGGGGCGCTGGTCGGGGCGGCGATGGGCTTTTTATGGTATAACGCCCCCCCGGCGATGGTGTTTATGGGTGATACCGGTTCGCTGGCGATGGGCGGCGTTCTGGGCGCGATGGCGGTGATGACCAAGCATGAGCTTGTTCTGGCGATTATTGGCGGTTTGTTCGTTCTGGAAACAGTATCGGTGATTGTGCAGGTCGTGTCTTTCAAATTGACCGGCAAACGGGTTTTCGCCATGGCGCCGCTGCATCACCATTTTGAAAAGAAGGGCTGGTCGGAACCCACGATCGTCATCCGGTTCTGGATTATCGCGGTTATTCTCGCCCTGATCGGATTGGCGACATTGAAGTTGCGATGATAGATGTAAGCGCTTTTTTAAACCAGACGAACGGCAAGCCGGTCGCCGTGTTCGGCCTCGGCCTTTCCAATCGGGCGGTGATTAAGGCGCTGCGGGCTGCCGGGGCGGCGGTGGCGGCATGGGACGATCATCCTGACAATCGCGCGAAGATTGATCCGTCTTTGCTGGTTGATTTATCGGCAACCGATGATTTTACCGTCTTTTCCTGTCTGGTGCTTGCGCCCGGTGTGCCGCTTTATGCGCCCGCGCCGCATCCGGTGGTGGAAAAAGCCAAAAAGGCGGGCATCGAGATTATGTGCGATCTTGAAATACTGCATCGTTGCGGGCACGGGCGTAAAACGATCGGCGTAACCGGGACGAACGGCAAATCAACGACAACGGCGTTGATCGGTCATATTTTGAAATCATGCGGGGTTGATACGCAGGTCGGCGGCAATATCGGCAAGGCCGCGCTGGATCTGGATCTGCCTGCCCGTGACGGGGTGTTCGTGTTTGAAATATCATCCTTTCAACTGGATCTGTGTATTGATTTTGCGCCTGACATAGCGGTGCATCTGAATATCACGCCCGATCATCTTGACCGGCACGGCGATATGGCAGGCTATGCCGCCGCGAAACAGCGGATTTTCCGGGGGCGTGGTCATGCGGTGATCGGCATGGATGATGAATGGTCGCGCCAGATGGCAGAATCCGTTGCGTCAGACGGTATACGGGATGTGACCGCATTATCGGTTCTAAAAAGCTGCTGTCCCGGTGTTTATGTCAGTGATGCGCACTTGTTTGATGCGATGGATGGCGGAGATCCTCGTCCGGTGGCGGTGATGGATTTTCCCGCTTTGCCGGGTCTTCATAATTATCAAAATGCGGCGGCGGCTTATGCGGCGGCGCGCCTGATCGGTCTTGATCCCGCACAGGTGATTGCGGCGATGGCTGATTTCCCCGGCTTGCCGCACCGCCAGTATAATGTGCGGCAGATCGGCGGCGTTTGTTACGTGAATGACAGCAAAGCAACCAATGCGGCGGCGGCGGCGCGGGCTTTGGCATGTTACGACCATATTTACTGGATTGTCGGCGGCCGGGCAAAAGAAGGCGGCCTGACCGGTCTGGAGCCGTATGCCGGGGTGATCCGCCGCGCTTACCTGATCGGCGAGGCTGCCGGATTATTCAGGTCGTGGTTCGAAGATAATAATATTGCGTATGAGATGTCCGGGACATTGGCGCGCGCTGTTGCCGACGCGCACCGCGCCGCATGTGAAGAATGCAGCCAGACGGGCGATATGGCTGCGGTTTTGCTATCGCCGGCCTGTGCGTCCTGGGATCAGTTCGATAATTTTGAACAGCGCGGCGCCTGTTTTACCGCGCTTGTTGACTCTCTGCCGGGGGAGGCGCCATGAACAGCCTGTTTCCCCGCACGGACCGGTCTTATCTGGCGCGCTGGTGGTGGACAGTCGATCGCGGCCTGATAGCGGCTTTTCTGGGGCTGTTTATTTTCGGGATCGTTCTGGTGGCAGCCGCCAGCCCGCCAGTGGCCGAACGGATCGGGCTGGATCAGTATTATTTTATCAAGCGCCATCTGGTTTTTGCCGCTTTGTCGGTTGTGGTGATGCTGGCAGTATCGCTGTTCAGCGCGCGCAATATATGGCGTTTATCATCTCTGGTGATGCTGGGGTGTCTGGGGGCGATGGTGCTGGTTTTATTTACCGGCGTTGAAATCAAGGGCGCGCAACGCTGGATCACCATATTCGGCTTTTCATTACAGCCCAGCGAATTTGCCAAGCCGGCTTTTGCGGTGTGCGCGGCGTGGCTGATTGCCCGCCAGAAGGAAAATAGCGCCTTTCCGGGCGGCAGGATTGTGGCGGGATTGTTCGTCATAACAATTTTATTGCTGTTATTGCAGCCGGATCTGGGGATGAGTGTCGTTGTCGGTGTGATATATGGCACGGTGATTTTTCTGGCCGGGTTTCCGATGTGGCTGGTGGGGGGGCTGATGATTGTCGGCTGTGCCGGTCTGGTCGGGAGTTATTTCGCCTTTAGTCACGTCAAAAGCCGGTTTGACCGGTTTTTCGACCCGTCCGGCGGCGATAGTTATCAAGTGCAAAAAGCGCTGGAAGCCTTCCAGAATGGCGGGTTTTTCGGTACCGGCCCCGGACAGGGAACCGTTAAGCTTTACATTCCCGACGCCCACGCGGATTTTATTTTCGCGGTGGCCGGTGAGGAACTGGGCTTTTTGTTTGTGGCTATTTTGATTGGTTTGTTTCTTTTTGTCTTGTTGCGCGGCTTGAACCGGATTATGGATAGCGAAGATTTATTTGCTGTGCTGGCGGTCGGCGCGTTGCTGGCGATGTTCGGGGTGCAGGCTTTCGTCCATATGGCGACATCGGTGCATTTGATGCCGACCAAGGGTATGACACTACCATTTATCAGCTATGGCGGCTCTTCCCTTCTGGCGATGGCTTATGCTATGGGTATGGTTCTGGCCTTGACCCGGCGGCGGGGGAAAACCGTTATCGCCAGAGGCAGCGCGATTAGCAAAAAGCAATATATGACAGGAAAAACACGATAAATGGCCGATAGCCGGACAAATGAAGCTTTTATTTTGCTCAGCGCAGGCGGCACGGGCGGACATATGTTCCCGGCGGCGGCGCTGGCGCATGATCTTGTCTCGCGCGGCTATCGTGTCGCGGTGGCGACGGATGCGCGCGGGCGGAAATTCGATGATATATTCAAAGGGCTGGATATTCACGAGGTACGATCCGGCACGTTCGGGCGCGGGGTTGCCGGGAAAATCAACGGCATGGCGGCGCTGGGGCTGGGGATGGTACAGGCGCTGCGGCTGGTCAAAAAGCTGAATCCTTCGGTGGTTGTCGGTTTTGGCGGCTATCCTTCGGTTCCGGCGGTATTCGCGGCGCAACGTCTGGGGATCCCGACAGTCATTCACGAACAAAATGCGATTATCGGGCGGGCGAATGCGTTTTTGGCGCCTAAATCTGACAAAATCGCCTTGTCCCTTGCCCGTGTCGAAGGGTTGGACGAGCCTGATCTGAAACGGGCGATTGTGACCGGAAACCCGGTGCGCGAGGATATTTCCCGGCTTTATGCCCGGCCTTATCCGGCGTTGCATCTGGACGGGGATCTCCGCATTGCGGTTTTTGGCGGGTCGCTGGGGGCGCGGGTGTTTTCCGATGTCCTGCCTGCGGCATTTACGGGATTGCCCGATGCGTATAAGGCACGACTGGCGATTACCCAGCAATGCCGCGCCGAAGATATTGAACATGTCCGCAAGACTTATGAGAAAGCCGGGATTCGTGCGCGTCTGGAAATATTTTTCAGCGATATGCCTGCTATTCTGGCTGACAGCCATCTGGTGGTTGCCCGTTCCGGCGCCAGCACCGTTGCCGAAGTGACCGTGGCGGGACGACCGGCGATTTTCGTGCCATATCCGCATCATAAAGACCAGCAGCAAAAGATTAATGCCGATGCGGTGGCCGATGCGGGCGGGGCGTGGGTGATGACCCAGGACGGCTTCACAGCCGAGGCTTTACTTGCAAGAATTGAGACTTTCCTGCAAAATCCCGAAACTTTGTTCCGAGCGGCGGAAGCATCGCGCAGTTGCGCCCGTCCCGATGCGGCGCGGCGGCTTGGCAATATCGTGACGGAAATTGCCGCCGGGTGGGATCACAAGGAACGTTGAGCAGAACGTTTTTTGCAGGATATGAAAGCGAGATAAGCGATGCGGGTAATGCCCATAGATACAGGCACGTTACATTTTGTCGGGATCGGCGGGATTGGCATGAGCGGTATTGCCGAGGTTCTGCACCAGACAGGATATAAAGTGCAGGGATCCGACCTTGCCGAAGGGGCGAATGTTGTCAGGCTGCGTGACAAGAAGATCCGTGTTTTCAAAGGCCATCATCAAGATCATTTAAAAGATGCAGACGGGGATCCGGTGGCGGCGGTGATTGTGTCGTCTGCCGTGAAATGTGACAATCCTGAATTGGTGGCGGCGCGGGCGCAAAAAATCCCGGTGATCCGCCGCGCCGAGATGCTGGCCGAGTTGATGCGCCTGAAATGGGCGGTGGCGGTCGGTGGGACGCACGGCAAGACGACCACGACATCGATGATCGGGGCGATGCTCGAAGAAGGCGGTTTCGACCCTACTGTCATTAATGGCGGCATTGTGAATCGTTACGGCACCAATACGCGCCTTGGCAAAAGCCGCTGGATGGTGGCCGAAGCCGATGAAAGTGACGGCACGTTTGCGCGGTTGCCGTTGACGGTGGCGGTGGTCACTAATATGGATCCCGAACATATGGATCATTACGCGGATTTTGAAGATGTGCGCCGATCCTATCGCAGTTTTCTTGATAATCTGCCGTTTTACGGTTTTGCGGTTTTGTGCGCCGATCATCCGGAAGTGCAGACATTGATTGCCGCCTGTACCGACCGGCGGGTGATTTCCTATGGCTTTAACCCGCAAGCCGATGTGCTGGCAGAAAATATCCGCCCGTCCGGCATGGGCAGCTTGTTTGATGTGACATTTTCCGCGGCGCTGTCCGGCGGGTCGGAAGTGATTTTGCGAGATGTGTATCTGGCCATGCCGGGGCGGCATAATGTGCAAAATGCGCTGGCGGCGCTGGCGATTGCGCATGAGCTGGAAATAGCACCGCCCCTGATGAAAAAAGCGCTGGAGAGCTTTTCCGGCGTCAAGCGCCGCTTTACCATGACCGGCAAGGCGGGTGGCGTGACGGTGATTGATGATTACGGCCATCATCCGGTCGAAATTGCGGCTGTCCTGAAAACCGCGCGTGATGTAGCACAGGAAGAAAATGGCCGCGTGATTGCCGTCATGCAGCCTCATCGTTATTCCCGCCTGCATAGCCTGTTTGAAGGGTTTTGCACTTGTTTCAATGATGCCGATACGGTGATTGTCGGGGATGTGTACGCCGCCGGTGAAAGCCCTGTTTCTGGCGCAAGCCGCGATGATCTGGCTGATGGCTTGCGCCGTCACGGGCATCGCGATGTCCGGGTGCTGGACGACCCGCAGGATTTATCCGGCCTGATCGCCACGATCGCTAACCCCGGCGATTATGTGATTTTCCTCGGTGCGGGTGATATCACAAAATGGGCGCATGCGCTGCCGGGTGAGTTGGAGAAGATTTTGGCAGACGGAAAGAAGCAAAGGGCTTAGGGTCAAAACTCACAGCTTTCATGCAATTCTGTGACAAAACAAAAAGAAATTAGCATCATTTTTCCCGCTTGAATATGCTTTGGCATGTCCCGCGCGTGAAAAATTTGTTCCTTTCTTTTTGTCGTGTCACCCAAAAGGGCGCGGCAAATTTTCGTGTCTGTTTGCTCAAACCGCTTGACCATAGCGACGGCTATGCTCTGCGCGCTTTTTACAAACATCCCCTGAAAATTTGACTCGCGCAGAATGGATGAAAGCTGTGAGTTTTG
>SKGD01000141.1 GCA_007117665.1 Alphaproteobacteria bacterium | reverse complement strand
TATGACAATGCGACTGACGCGCTGGCGCGGGATAATTCCTCCATCGCCACGACATGCGCCAGATATCCCATATTCGCGCCGCCATATTGTTCGGATACGGTGATGCCCAACAACCCCATATCGCCCAGCTTTTTCCACATATCCTGCGGAAATTCGTTTTTATGATCAATCTCTTCCGCGCGCGGGGCGATCTCGGCAGCCGCAAATTGCCGTACCGCATCGCGCAGCATGTCAATTTCTTCCGCATGGTCGAATTTCAACATTGAAAATGACGTCATCATCCTCTCCTTTTATTGCAGATTCTGGTTCTTACGGATTCAGGCTCTTGTGAATTCAGGCCGCCCGTACTTTTTCAAGCAACTCGTGATAATCAATCTGTGGGCGAGGGCCTATATGCGCGATAACTTCGGTCGCGGCCAGCGCCCCCAGATAACCGCATGTCCTGAGATCCATCCCTTGGGTAAAGCCGTATAAAAACCCGGCGGCGTATTGATCTCCCGCGCCGGTCGTATCAACAACCTTTGTGTCGATCGCCGGAATTTCGACAGCCTCCCCGCCGGATACAATGACCGAGCCTTTTTCGCTGCGGGTCAGGGCAGCAACCTCGCATTTACCCGCAACGATCCGGGCAGCCTGTTCAAATGTTTCGGTTTCATACAGCGATGTAATTTCGTCTTCATTGGCAAAGAGAATATCAACATGATGATTGACGAGATATTGAAAATCCTGGCGGTGGCGATCCACACAAAACGGATCGGACAAGGTCAGCGCCACACGATGACCGGCCTCATGGGCAATCTCGGCAGCTTTATGAAATGCCGCTTTGGCCTGATCACGATCATAAAGATACCCTTCCAGATAGGTAATGCGCGCCGATGCGACCAGATCAGCATCCACATCATCCGCCCCCATTTCAACGCTGGCACCCAGATAGGTATTCATGGTGCGTTCGCCGTTCGGCGCGACCAAAATCAAACAACGTCCGGTCGGCGCACCGACAACCAGCGGCACAGTATTATAGTAAACGCCCCGTTTCTTCATATCGTGGCTAAAAATATCGCCCAGCGCATCATCCGCAACCTTTCCGATATAAGCGCCTTTGCCGCCGAACGATGCAAAACCCGCCATCGTATTGGCAGCCGAACCGCCTGATACCTCGACCCCGTCCGCCATATCGGCATATAACGCCACGGCGCGCTTTTCGTCGATCAACGTCATCGCCCCACGATTCATGCCGTGATCGGCGCATTGCTGCGCAATAAACTCTTCGTCAGCATGAGATAAAACATCAACCAGTGCATTGCCAATAGCAAGCAGGTCATATATGGCTTCAGACATTTTGCATTCCTTGTGAATTTTGTCATTACGGCTTATAAAGCAATAGACGTTCGGGATTGTTTTCTCAAGGGTAAAAGAAACAACGAAAGAGAATGCGGCAATGGCCGGAAAGAAAGACAAATCGGCAAATACGTTATCAGTCAAGGACAAAGCGCTGGATGCTATGCTTGCGCTCGCAGCCGCGCAGGACTGGAACGATATAAGCATGGCGGATATCGCCCGCCATGCGGATCTTGCGCCGGATGTGCTTTATGACCATTTTGACGATCGTTCGGACTTGCTGGCCGCTTATGGGCGGCGGATCGACCGCAAAATTCTGGCGCAGGCACCGCAAACAGATGATGATGACGCCTTATCACCCCGCGACCGGTTATTCGACCTGATGATGGATCGGTTTGACGTACTGAATGACCATCGTGACGCAGTGACATCGATTATGCGGTCTTTTCGCTGCGACCCCAAACAGGCTGTGATCAGCCTGCCGCATCTGGGGCGCTCGATGAGCTGGATGCTCGAAACCGCCGGAATCGCAACGAGCGGCTTCAAAGGCGCAGTAAAAGTTGCGGGCCTGACCGGGCTTTACCTGAAAGCGCTCTATGTCTGGATGAATGATGACAGCCCCGATATGGGAAAAACCATGGCGGTGCTGGATAAAAATCTCAGCCGCGCCGAACAATGGGCACACAGCTTCAGATTATAAGACCATATCACATAATTTTGGCTCACGAACAGATCGCTACCAGCCTAGGGTATGCCCTCTAAGCCACCGCATATTGAAACACGTGGTTCTCGTGCCATAATTCTTCGAGAATATCCGCCATGCGGTCAATTTGCGCCGGGCTGTGCGCCGCTGTCGCCGTCAGGCGCAAACGTTCCGTTCCGCGCGGCACGGTCGGGTAATTGATCGGCTGGACATAGATATCATAACGATCCAGCAACATATCTGTGACCAGCTTGCAGCAACGCGCTTCGCCCACGACAAAAGGCACAATATGGCTTTCCCCCTGCATATAGGGCATACCGGCCTGCGCGAGTCGATCTTTCAGGTGCTTGACATTGCGGCGCTGGCGCATGCGTTCGATATCCGAGCGCATCAAATGTTCGATACTGGCCTTCGCCCCGGCCAGCACAGCCGGCGGCAAAGCAGTGGTAAAAATGAATCCCGGCGCATAAGAACGCACCGCATCAACCATTTCACGCCGCCCGGCAATATACCCGCCCATAAGGCCGTAAGCCTTGCCGAATGTGCCTTCGATCATGTCGATCCGGTGCATCAGTCCGCGCTCTTCGGCGACACCCGCGCCGCGCGCGCCGTAAAGCCCGACAGCGTGAACTTCATCCAGATACGTCATTGCCCCGTAACGCTCAGCCAGACTGACAATCTCTTCGATCGGGGAAATATCGCCTTCCATCGAATAAACCGACTCAAACGCAATGATTTTCGGACGGGC
>SKGD01000015.1 GCA_007117665.1 Alphaproteobacteria bacterium | reverse complement strand
GAAAGAAAATCGGCGCAATAAGCCATATTGCCGAAGCGAAACCCCAGAGAGTCGCAATCGCCATGATTTTGATAAAAAGGCGTAAATCTTATATCGCCAATAATCATTTCCCTGTTATAAGAAGCCGGGTCAATGACATTGCCGCACAAAACCTGTTTGTAGTTGTTATTATCCTGAAACATATATTGATAGCGCTGTTTGATCTGCGTCATGGCAACGGGGTCGCTATAAATATTGATATGGCCGCCGCCCTGACGGGATAAGATCTGGCGCAAATCGTCTATGCCGGTAATATGGTCGCTGTGGGCGTGGGTGTATAAAACCCCGTCAATATGAGGCAGTACCCCGATCCGGTTTATCTGACTTCGAAAGTCAGGGCCGGTATCAATCAGCAAGGCGGTCTTTTCCGTGCGGATCATCGCACAAGGCCGTTCACGGTAGTTTTTGGGTTCTGACGGGTCGCAATCGCCCCAGTCATTGCCGATTGCCGGTACGCCGGTTGAGACGCTGCATCCTAAAACTGAGAATTGCGTCTTCATGCCATATTTGCCTTATCAAAAAGAGAAAAAAAGTTTTTTGTAGAGTGCCTTGCAAGGCTTTCCTGATCTATATTTTTAAGTGCGGCAATCTTTGCACCGGTATGAACCACCAAAGACGGGTCATTGATCTTGCCGCGATACGGTTCAGGAGCCAGATACGGTGCATCGGTTTCAACCAATATACGATCAAGCGGCACTTCTTTTGCAAAATCAGCCAGTTCAGTTGATTTTTTAAACGTAACAATCCCGGAAAAAGAAATATAAAACCCCAGATCCAGCGCCTTAAAACCCATTTCAGGTGAAGAAGAAAAGCAATGCATCACACCTTTGAGTTTGCTCCCTTCCCCCGCGCCTTCTTCTTTCAGGATCCGGATAATATCGTCATCGGCGTCACGGGCGTGAACGACCAGCGGCAAGCCGGTCTCGATACAGGCGCGAATATGCTTGCGAAAGCCTGCCTGCTGGTCTTCCGGCGTGGCGTGTTTGTAATAATAATCCAGCCCGCTTTCACCGATCCCGACAATATTGGGGTCGGATAAAGAAAGTTCTATAAGCTGCTCAAGAGAAACATTTTTTTCTGTTTCCTCTCCGGCATCATGTGGATGAGTGCCGACCGTGCACCAGACATTATCAAATCCTTGAGCGGTCTTCAGCACGGCAGGAAAATCGCCGGATATCTGGCAGGAAATCGTCAACATCCCGCCTACCCCGGCCTGTGCCGCTTTGGTGACAAGCTCTTCCTGGGTGCCGACATGCCGCAAACGGTCATGTGTCAGATGGCAATGGCTGTCGATCCACATATGTTTCTCTCGTTGGTTTATCTTTGTCTCGTCAGCTTTTGGCAATAATGACAGAGATGCCGCATAAAATAAGTACAGCGCCTGCTGCCGTTGCCCATGTTAACTGGACATCTTTTAAAATCAACCATGCGAAAATAAAGGTGAAAAGCGGATAGCTGATTTCAACCAATGCGGCCAGAGTTGCATTTTTTTCGGCGACGGCCATTAAAATCAGAAAGTTGCCGCCAATGATCGTTACAGACGCCACCAGCAGATAAAACAGGTTGGTTTTATCGGCGATGATGCTTTCAATGCCGGGTTTGATGTTGCCCATAAAGTAAGCCAGTAAAAAGTAACACGGTAATGTGACCAGTCCGGCAAAAAGCATTAAAAAAGCAGGTTCAAAAGAGCTTCTCAGGAGCTTTTCCGATATGACATAGCCAATTCCCCAAAACATGGCGGCGCCAAGCGCATAAAAAAACCAGAGATGAGCAAGCATTGCAAGGTGATCCTTCTCTTTATCCGGCGGCTTCCTGTTTTGTTTCTTCTGCGACCACCAGACGGGGGAATATGCCTTCCGGCGCGGCAATCGGCGTGCCGGGGCGCAGCGCTTCGGCGGCGCACAGGCATGAAAGCGCTCTCTTTTCATCCGCCACGCCAAGCTGGTCGAGCATGCGGGCGGCGCTGTCCGGTGTGAAAGGCTGCATAGCCAGCGCCAGACAGCGTGTCACCTCGGCCAGCACATACAGAACCGTGCCCATCCGTGCCGGATTTTCTTTTTTCAGCTTCCATGGCGCCTGTGTGTCGATATAGGCGTTGGCATCGTTTGTCAGCTTGACGATTTCCTCAATCGCCAGATGAAATTTCTGCGCGTCCAGATGCTTACGGATCCGTTGCAGCATCGTGTCTTGCGCCACGGCCAGAAGCGCCTGATCTTCTGGGGCGAGATCCTGCGGTTCCGGCATTTTCTGGTCGCAATTTTTATGGATCATCGACAAGGTGCGCTGCATCAGGTTGCCAAGCCCGTTCGCCAGTTCGCTGTTGACACGCTGCAGGGCATGGGCATGACTGAAATTACCGTCATTGCCAAACGGCACTTCACGCAGCAGAAAATAACGTGTCTGGTCAAGGCCGTAACGGTCAACAAGATCATGCGGTGCGATCACATTACCGAGAGATTTTGACATTTTCTGGCCTTCGATTGTCCACCAGCCATGCGCGAAAATTCGTTTGGGTGGCTCCAGTCCGGCTGCCATCAAAAAGGCCGGCCAGTAAACGGCATGAAAGCGCAAAATATCCTTGCCGACCATGTGCAAGTCCGCCGGCCAGAACGATTTAAAGTCCGGCGCGTCCGTGTCGGGATACCCCAAAGCAGTCAGGTAATTGGTCAGCGCATCAATCCAGACATACATCACGTGCTTGTCATTCCCCGGAACAGGTACGCCCCAGTCGAAATTGGTGCGGCTGATCGACAGGTCGCGCAATCCGCTTTTGACGAAGCTGACAACCTCATTGCGCCGGACATCGGGCTGGATAAAGCCCGGATTATTCTCGTAAAAGGCAAGCAGCCGCTCTTCCCACGCGGAAAGCCGAAAGAAATAGCTTTCTTCCTCGACCCATTCGCATGCCGCGCCCGATGGCGCGATTTTCTGGCCGTCCGGCGTTTCGGTTAATTCATCTTCCCCGTAATAGGCCTCATCCCTCACCGCGTACCATCCGCTATAGGTATCGAGATAAATATCTCCGGCTTCTTCCAGCTTTTTCCAAAGCGCTTGTGCGGCTTTGATGTGGCGCGGTTCGGTCGTGCGGATGAAATCATCGTTGGAGTAATTCATCAGATCAGTCAGGGCGCGGAAATTCTGCGATACTTTATCGGTAAAGCTTTGCGGGTCGATCCCGGCTTTGGCGGCGGCCTGATGGACTTTCAATCCATGCTCGTCCGTCCCGGTCAGGAATTTAACATCGTAACCGTCAAGCCGTTTGAACCGCGCCAGCACATCACAGGCAACCGTTGTGTAAGTGTGCCCCAGATGAGGAATATCATTCACATAGTAAATCGGTGTGGTGATGTAATATGGTTCCGGCTTGCCTGTCGTCATTACGCAGCTTTCCTGTCGCGGTTAAAAAAAGAAAAAGCACCGATCACCGCATGGCGCTTGTCCAGCGCGGCGCGGTCAACCTTATCAAAATGATCTTTGATCTGGCCAGAAATTTCAATCCATGCGGCGAGGCTGTAATGATCGCTCATCGTCCGGGCGGCATCGTTATTAAGCGGATAAGGCAGGGCAGCGCCCCGCGCTTTGGCGGACAGGATCGTTTCAATGATCCACAAAAAGCATTCCTGAAACACGGCAAGGCTTTTTTCCTGCCCTGGGCGCGAAAGGTTATCGGCGATCAAATGAATCTGTGTCCACGGCCATTCCGGCCAGCTGTAAAACAGGTTGATGATCTTGCTGACGGTCTCAAGGCCGTTTTCGGCGACGATATCGCGTGCACGGCCGATGCTGCCTCCTGCCATGCGGTACAGCAATTCAGTCTCTTCTTCGGACAGGCCGCTTCCGGCCAGCTTGCCGAAAATATCGCGTCCCGGCAAGGCCATGGGAAATGTCCGGCAACGCGAGCGGATCGTGGGGATCATCGCCCCTGCCCTGTGGCATACCAGAATAAGGATGCTGTTTGCGGGCGGTTCTTCCAGAATTTTCAACAAGGCATTCTGGGCGTTGCGGTTCATTGTGTCCGCATCATCGATAATCACCACGCGCCATCCCCCTTGGGATGCTGTCATACGCATAAATGGTGTGATCTTACGAATTTCATCGGTTTCGATGCTGCTTTTCTCGCGGGATTTTTTGTCATCGAATTTGCGGGAGATTGTCAGTAAATCAGGGTGGCCGCCGGATGCAACCTGCCGGAAAACCGGATCGTCAATGGCAATATCCATGGTTGCGGGGGGCGATTGGGGCAGTGTTTCACCAAACAGCCCTGCTTCCTGACCGGATGCCGCCGTGCCGTGTTTTAAAAGATACCGCGCCAGCCGAAAAGCGAATGTTGCCTTGCCCGTACCGCGCAGGCCGCTCAGGATAACGGCATGCGGCAAGCGTCCGGCATGGATCATGTCAATCAGCATCTTTTCCAGCGCTTCATGGCCGTAACAGGCCGGATTTTCACGCGGTGGCGCGTCCGGCGCAAGGCCGTGCGCCTCCCCCGTCAGGAGGTCAGCCTCGTCAAAATCTTCCAGATCTTCGGGATCGTCATCGTCAAAATCATCAAACATTATGTGGCTGCGCCTTCCCCGGATGTGGCTGTGCCCTCCCCGGCCAGAGCATCCCCGATAATTGCCATGATATCCTTTGTCACCGCGTCCGGGGTTTGTGCCGCGTCAATGACATGGCATCGTTCGGGGTAACGGGCGGCGATCTCCAGATAACCGTGCCGCAGCTTTTCATGGAAAGCGATATCCAGCGCTTCAAAACGGTCTTCACCGGACTGCTCCGCCTGCAGGCGCTTTCCCGATCGCGCCAGCCCGGCGGCACTGTCAATATCCAGAATAAAGGTCATGTCAGGCTCGAACCCGCCCAGAGTCAACTGGACAAGGCTTTCAATAATGTCCGGCTCAATGCCGTGGCCATAGCTTTGATAAGCGCGGGTGGAATCGGTGAAACGGTCGCAAATCACGATGTTACCGGCGGCCAGCGCAGGTTTTATAAGTTGTTCGACATGCATGTTGCGGGCGGCGAAAAACAGCAATATTTCAGCCATCGGCGTCCAGTTTCCGCCGTCACGATGAACCAATAAATGCCGGATTTTTTCGGCTTCGGGCGTGCCGCCTGGCTCGCGGGTTGTGACAGGCTGATGCCCGTCCGCAGATAATTCCGCAGATAATAAAGAGGCGATTGTCTTGATTTGCGTGCTTTTGCCGCTGCCCTCGCCGCCTTCAAATGTTATGAATAACCCCTGTTTCTTCATGGCGGCGGCTTCAGGACTGCCCCCTGACAAGCATAAGGGCACGGCTCAGGGCGCGTTTGAAGAGCCCCTGCTCGCCGATGGTTTCTCCGGCCAACAAAGGACGTTCAATCGTTTCGAGCCGCGGGACGTGAACACGCAACAAGCCGATTTCCGTGCCTTGTTGAACCGGCGCTTGCAACGGGCCATGATAGACAACTTCCACCCGCAGGTCATTTTGCAGGTTCAGCGGAACAGTAACGCGCAGCGCGTCCCCCAGAACCAAAGGCACAGTGTCTTTTTGCCCCAGAGATACAGCGGCATTTTCAACGGTCTCGCCGGCGGCGAACAGGTCAAAATTGCGAAACCCCGACAAGCCCCAGCGCAACAGACGGGCGCTTTCATTGGCGCGTTCGCGTTCGCTGTCCAGACCGTTGACGACCAGAACCACACGGCGTCCGTCCTGCGTGCCTGATGCTATCAAGCCATATCCGGCGGCTTCGGTGCGTCCGGTCTTGATCCCGTCAGCGCCGACATCGCGATAGAGCAGCGGATTACGGTTGGGCTGGCGGATATTATTATAGGTAAATTCCCGTTCGGAATAATAATGGTAATATTGGCCGTGATTGCGGATCAGGGCCTTCCCTAGCGTTGCCAGATCGCGCGGGGTTGAGTAATGGTCGGGATCCGGCCAGCCGCTGGCATTTCTGAAGTTGCTGGCGGCCATGCCAAGGGCGTGCGCCGTGTTGTTCATTGTTTCGGCAAAGGCAGATTCAGATCCGGCGATGCCTTCGGCCAGCACGATGGTTGCATCATTGCCGGATTGCACGATCACGCCGCGGATCAAATCCTCAACGGCGACTTTTTTCCCGGCCTCCACAAACATTTTCGACCCGCCCTTACGCCATGCTTCTTCGCTGACAGGCAGTTCGGTATTCAGGCTTAACTGGCCGTTTTCCAGCGCTTCAAAGACCATATACATGGTCATGACCTTGCTCATCGATGATGTGGGCATTTGCTCATCGGCATTTTTTTGGAACAGAACCATGCCGGTATCGTAATCGACCATGATGGCGTGGCTGGCCGAGCTTTGCGAAAACTGGGCTGCGCGCGCATGATGCGCCGTTACCAGCAACACCAAAACGCCGATACAAAAACATAATTGATTGATCAGGCTTTTGGGCATGATATCTCTCCGTTGTTCATCGGTGCGCGTGTCATCCGTGCCAGTTTAAGCACAGCAGCGCATATAGCAAGAGCCGATCGGGTTAATTCACAACAATCATGGCTTGCTGGTTGCCTGACGAGATCAGCGTATCGAGAATCATATCTGCGCGCGAGACATCGGCAATCGGCCCCAGCTTAACCCGATAAAATTGCCGGCCGTTAATGGTCGTGGGATAGACATCGGCGCTGCCGTGGCGGCTAAGATTTTCCGCCAGCCGTATCGCATTTTCACGCACGGTAAAAGACCCGGCCTGAACATAGATGGCGCTGGGGGTGATCGGATTTTGCTGTACCAAAGATTCCTGTGCGACCGGCGCAATAGCGGGCGGCGGCGTTGATGCGGAGGCTTGTTGCAGCAAAGGCTGGGGGGCTTGTTGTTGTCTTGTGTCCGCAGCGGCAAGAGCCGTACCGGAGGCCGGGCGGCGGCCACGATTAAGCGCCAGTTCGTAACCGGCAGTGCTTTGTCCCCTTTTCGCCATATTCACGACCTCGCGGCTTTCCTGCTTCATGACTTCAACCCGGACGCGTGCCGTGCCTTGTTTTTTAAATCCCAAAAGCTCGGCGGATCGTCTGGACAGGTCGATCACCCGACCACGGGCAAAGGGGCCACGGTCATTGATCCGCACAATCAGCGACCGCCCGTTTTCAAGATTTGTAACCCGCACAATCGAAGGCATTTGTAACGTTCTGTGGGCGGCGGTCAGTTGGTTCATGTCGTAAATTTCACCATTGGCGGTTTTCCGGCCGTGAAATTTCGCGCCGTACCATGATGCAATGCCCGTTTCAACATGGGTATAGCTTTCCTTGGGGGTGTACCACCGCCCGGCGATATTATAAGGATTGCCGATCTTGAACACGCCCTGATCGCCTTCGGCGGGCTTGCGCGGCGGGGCGGGCAGCTTGTCATGGGCAACGGTCGCCTCCCCGGCGCGCTGTTGCGAGGCCGATGATGACGGTGCGGCTTTCTTGAACATGTGCGAAGCCAGCTCAATCTGGCTGCACCCGGAAAGCAGGAAGACCAGGGCAAGGAAGGTTGCTGTTTTTCTCATGACAGGGATCCGCGAGTTACTGTGTTTTGTGAACGTCTTTATTGCCGGGCGATGGCGTCCGCCAGCAGGCCGACAGACGTGGCGAAATAGGTCGAACGATTCCACCGCATGATGGTGGTGTAGTTATCATACACCAGATAGACCGGCCCTGTCACGCCGTCCGGCGCGACCAGATAGGCGCGCATGCCGTCAACCACAGGCAGATCGCTGCCGCCGGGCATGGTCAGCCCCATATCGCGCCATTCCGCGAGGGTTTTTTGTTTTGGCTCCCGCGTATTTGTTGTGATGTGCGTGTCGGAAAAGCCGGATGGCAGGCGCACTTCCCTCCCCCATCTCTGACCGCTTGTCCAGCCGTTTCGCACCAGATAATTCGCCGCCGAAGCAAAGGCATCGGACAGATTGTTCCAGATGTCTATCTTTCCGTCACCATCGCCGTCCACGGCCAGATTGTGAAAGCTGGACGGCATGAACTGCACCTGCCCCAGCGCCCCCGCCCATGAGCCTGTCATGCTGTCGCGGTCGATATGTCCCTGATCAATGATCCGCAGCGCGTGTAAAAGCTCGCCCCGGAAAAAATCGGCGCGGCGACCTTCCCATGCCAGCGTTGCCAGCGAACGGATCACGTCAAAACCACCCGTATTGCCGCCGAAATTGGTTTCAATTCCCCAAAGCGCGACAATATATTGCGGCGCCACGCCGAAACGTTCTTCGGTGCGGGCGAGCAGATCGGCATGTTTGGCCATCATTTGCCGTCCCTGATTGATGCGGGTCTGGTTGACGACACGCTCGCGGTAAGTCGCAAAGCTCATCGTTCCCTCAGGCTGGCGGCGATCAAGCTCGATCACCCTGTCATTGGGGCTAAGGCCTGACAAGGCCGCGCTGATTGTCGGCTCCGAAATGCCTTGTGCGCGGGCTTCGGCGCTGAACGATTCCATCCACTGGCTAAAGCTTTGCCCGGTGGTGGTTGCGTGTGCCGTATGGGAAATGCCGGATAATGCCATCACAAGACCAACAAAAAGAGGGAGAAAGGAAAATGGTCTAAAGCTCATTGTCTGCCACATTAAAATAGTTCGGGTTGCGAATCCCGGCAACTCTAGAACAGATTATCGTCCGGGCGAAGATATTTTTCCGGTGAAATGATAGGCGATCAGCCCGGCATATTCGCGCAGCGCAATATGAGCCGCATTAAGGTTTCTAATGAAATCAGCATGTTGCGGCCACAGCAACGGTGCGCCGGTTGTGCGGTGGTCGGTCGGCCAGAAAATAACATTTTCCTGCCATCCGATATGCCGGATGATACCCGCAACCCGCGGCATGTGATAGGCGGAGGTCACAATAATCCATTTTTCATTTGGCTGCGGGTGCAGCAAGGCAACAACATTGTGGATATTTTCGTAACTGTTGCGGGACTCATCCTCAAAAATGACATTATCCAGCGGAAAGTCCTGCTCGCTCAGGAACAGCTTTGTATCGTCTGCCTCGGTTCTGTCATTGCGGACCAAGCGTCCGCTGCCGCCCGCAAAGACCAGCAGCGCATCAGGATAGCGCTCGGCCAGCCTTATGCCTTCAATGACCCGCATACCGTCATGGCGGATGGTTGCGATCTGTCTGGCCGCGGTGATGTCGGTGTCAAACGCGCCGCCCATTACGATAATACCGGCGATGCGATCCGGCAGCGTTGCGGGGCGCTCATAAGCATTTTCCAGCAAGGCAAGCATGTTCGTGCCGGTGGGTAATGCGGCAAAAACCAGAAAAATGAAAATGCCCAAAAAGCTGATCGACCGCCCCAGAGCGCGATTGAAAAAGCCGATCAAAGCCCCGGAAAACAGCAAAATCGCGATCAGGTTGAGCGGCGCAAAAACAAACCAGAAAATCTTGGACAGGGAAAAGAACATGAAAAGATGATAGAAACTATTTTAATTTTTGTCATCACTGTTCTATAGTGCCCGGCATCGACCCGCGCCGGAGGAGTGGCAGAGCGGTTGAATGCACCGGTCTTGAAAACCGGCATGGGTGCAAGCCCATCGTGGGTTCGAATCCCACCTCCTCCGCCATTAAAAATAAAGCCCGCCTTTTTGGCGGGTTTTGTTTTTGATGCGGTTGAAGGTGCGGTGTACGGACGCAAGGTTCGACAAAAAGCTGTGGGTTTTGACCCTAATAAGCCGCAGGCGCATTTAGCGTTTGCAACTTTGCGAAGGGCTTGCCCGCCGCAAAGTAATCCCACCTCCTCCGCTATTTTTCTAATGCTAAAAACAGCTTTTGAATGTTCAATATGCCTGACGTTACCCCCCAATGTCCCCAAAAATTCCCTGCTCCTGCACCAAAAAACCAGTTCGCCGGAGATCCAGGTGCGTCTAGATCAATATGGGGATCATTTTGTTGAGACATTGAGAGATTCCTCCTCTTTTAGATTGGTTCCAGTTCAAAAACGCATAATACTGATCCATCATGCTCAGCTTTGCTTGGTCTAACCTTATCCAGATGCAAGACTGTTCCCGAACGTGTCATTGGTGCCGGCGCGCGAGAACAAAGCTCAGATGAGTTAAGGCACGAATCCTCAGAAAGAAGATTCGTACTGTAACTTAAAGAAAAGAGAGATCCGGAAATGTCGATTAAGGCATAAAAATTATTCGTATGAAAATGCGCTGCATCAGGAACCGGATTTTGACGAATTACTGACTTAATGCGCCTTCCCATCGGTAGCCTTGAAAGCGCCTCGCACCGAGATAGATCAAAAACTTGCCCAACAGTCATAAAAGACGGCCAGAGCGAATTACATAGCGGGTCTTCGGGGTTTATACACCCGTCAGGCTCGCCTGACTCGCCGATTATTGCCCACGTATCAGCTTCATCAAAAAACGGCAGCTCATAAAACTCTAAATTAGGCTCAGGACTCATTAATTGAGATAAAAAATAACGGTTGCAGCGATACAGATCGCCGAGAAGAAAGTATGGGCACATCGGTCATAGCGCATGGCAATCCTACGCCAGTCCTTGAGT
>SKGD01000026.1 GCA_007117665.1 Alphaproteobacteria bacterium | reverse complement strand
TTTTGCCGGAATTGCTGGTGCCGGAAGGCAGGGTAGGGCGCTATGAACCGGCGCGTGAGGACTGGCCGGGTATCAAACGCGCTGTTGATACGGCTTTGGCGTTGGGGCATTATGATGTCGGTCAGGGGGTCATCGTACAGCAAGGGCATATTTTATCAGTCGAAGGCGCAGAAGGAACGGATGAGATGATCCGCCGGACAAAGCCACTGTTACGCAAAGGGCGCGGCGGTGTTCTGGTTAAGCTATGCAAGCCGGATCAGGATATGGACATGGATCTGCCGACCATCGGCCCGGAAACGGTGCGCATCGCCGCAGCACACGGGCTGACGGGCATTGTGGCACATGCGGGACGCAGCCTGATGGTTGATTCTGCCGAGATGGTGTCGGTCGCTGACAGCCATAAAATATTTATCTATGGCTGTGACCCGGAAAAGGTGCGTCATGACGCGTCAAAACCTTAAAATTTGTCTGATTGCGGGGGAACCTTCGGGAGATGTGCTGGGGGCGGATCTGATGCGCGCGCTTCGTGATCAGGCCAAACAAAGCAATATCTCTGTGTCTTTTATTGGCACGGGCGGCCCCCAAATGCAGCAAGAAGGCCTGAACAGCCTGTTCCCGATTGATGATATCGCGGTGATGGGCATCGCGGAAATAGTGCCGCGGGTTCGGTTGATTTTGCGGCGGATTCGTCAGACGGCCGATGCGATCAAAAAGGAAGCGCCGGATATTATTGTCACAATTGATGTGCCGGATTTTTCTTTTCGGGTTATGAAACGCCTGAAAAAATCCGCGAGTTTTCACGGACGCGCTTTTCATTATGTTGCCCCGACGGTCTGGGCCTGGCGTCCGCGCCGCGCAAAAAAAGTGGCGGCGCTATATGACGGCATTTTATGTCTTTTGCCTTTTGAACCGCCTTATTTTATTCGTGAAGGCATGGCGGCGCGCCATATCGGCCATCCATCAATATCCCGCCCTGTTCCGGCGGCACAAAGCGCCGTGCTGCGAACGGCGCTCGATATTCCGCCATCCGCAAGGATTATCGGTTTTCTTCCCGGCAGCCGTCATGGCGAGTTAAAAAGAACCGGCGGTGTCCTGCGCGATGCGTTGCTTTTGATGGGGGATGATGACGCAAATAAGGATATTCATCTTTTGTGCGTGACTCTGCCGCATCTTGAACCGGCGATACGGGAGCTTGCGCGCGGGCTGCCTTTTCCGGTTCATATCACCACCGACCCGGCGCAAAAATGGGCGGCATTCGGCATGATGGATGCGGCATTGGCGACATCCGGCACGATCGGGCTGGAACTGGCCGTGGCCGGTGTACCGCATGTGATCGGCTACCGGATGAGTCGTCTGACATGGCGCATGATACGGTTTCGGCTTAAAACGCGTTTCGCGCATCTGGCAAATATCATATTGGAGCGTCAGACCGTCCCCGAATTTATCCAGAACCAGTGTACACCGCTTCACATCGCGAAAGAGATGCATATATTGGTTAATCGCAAGGCTGCCGCTGTCGCGCAGAAAAAGGATTTTGCCAAAATGCGTGGCGCGCTGCACGGAGAGAATAAAAACCTCTCACCATCCGCACAGGCGGCTGCTTTTATCCTGTCGCTTGACTGAATGAGCTCTGATCCTAGCTTCGCTCTTTAATAGACACATAGGGACGCGCGGGCGAGCCTGTATAAAGTTGTCGCGGACGACCGATCTTAAGGGTCGGCTCTTCCATCATTTCTTTCCATTGGGAAATCCAGCCAACCGTTCGCGCCAGCGCAAATAAAACGGTAAACATGGATGTAGGGAATCCCATTGCCTTGAGAATAATGCCGGAATAAAAATCGACATTCGGGAAGAGCTTTCGTTCGACAAAATACGGGTCTTCGAGTGCAATACGCTCAAGCTCCATCGCCAGTTCCATCATCGGATCCTTGGTGATGCCAAGCTCCTGCAGAACTTCATGCGCTGCCGAGCGCAAAACCTGGGCGCGGGGGTCGTAATTCTTGTAAACCCTGTGACCGAATCCCATCAGGCGGAACGGATCCTCCTTATCCTTGGCGCGGGCGATAAATTCAGGAATGCGGTCTTTTGTACCGATTTGCGCCAGCATCTCCAGAACGGCCTGATTGGCGCCGCCATGCGCCGGCCCCCACAAAGAAGCAATGCCGGAAGCAATACAGGCAAACGGGTTGGCTTGTGATGATCCGGCCAGCCGCACCGTTGATGTCGATGCGTTTTGCTCATGATCCGCGTGCAGGATAAAGATTTTGTCCATGGCGCGCGCCAGAACCGGATTGATTTTATAAGGCTCAGCCGGAACGCCAAAGCACATATAAAGGAAATTCTCGGCGTAATTTAGGTCATTGCGCGGATACATAAAGGGCTGTCCCAGCGAATATTTATAGGCCATGGCAGCCAGAGTCGGCATTTTTGCGATCAGGCGGTGCGCGGAAATTTCACGCTGTTTCGGGTCCCATATATCCAGCGAGTCGTGGTAAAAAGCCGACAAAGCGCCGACCACGCCGCACATGACGGCCATCGGGTGCGCATCGCGCCGGAATCCACGGAAAAAATAGTGAATTTGCTCATGCACCATCGTGTGATAGGTGATGTTATGGACGAAATCGTCATATTCGCCGCTGGTCGGCGGTTCCCCGTAAAGCAGCAGATAAGAAACCTCCATAAAGTTACTTTTTTCGGTCAATTCCTCGATCGAATAGCCCCGATGCATCAAAATCCCTTCATCGCCGTCAATATAGGTGATGCGTGATTTACAGCTTCCTGTGGCGGTAAAGCTCGGATCCATCGTGAAATGGCCGGTTTCTTCATATAGCTTGCGAATATCGATAACCGAAGGTCCGACCGTTCCCTCATACACAGGCAACTTGACTGTTTGGCCAGTCTGGTCGTTGGTCAGGGTAAAGCTTTTATGAGACGTCGTTTTATTTTTGGACATTTACGTATGGTCTTTCTTCAAAAGGAGAGAAGAGCTCTTCCGGCTCGCAGGAGATCATAATATGCGCCGCACAAAAAATCAATTTGCAGACGCATTTTGCCTGTCGCTTTTTTCGGTAAAGTTTTCAATAGCATACTCAAGCCGGGCGATCACTTCGTCAAACCCCAAAATCGCCGCAGCATCAAAGATTGACGGAGAGACAGTCGTCCCGGTCAAAGCCGCGCGCACAGGCATGGCGACTTTGCCGAGCTTGCCGTCACATGAGTCGGCGGCAACGCGCTTGCATATATCTTCAACAGCTTGTTTCTCGACATTGCCGTGATCCCGTATCTGATGCAAAACAGGGTCAAGAACCTGTATCGCGTCGGATCGTAATATCTCAGTAGCTTTATTATCAAAGCTATAAGGGATTTTTTTGGCGTAAAAGCTGCCCTCATCGCAGAGTTGCAGCAATGTCTTGGCGCGCCCTTTAAGCTCTGCCATGCCGGCCAGAAGTCGGGTTTTTGCGGTTTCATCGGCGCTGATATCAATCGCGTGGCGCGCTATCAGCAAAGGCGTGATTAACGCAAGAATACGGGAATCATCGGCCTGTTTCATATAATGGGTGTTCAGGCTTTCCAGCTTGTCATAGTCGAATTTTGCGGCGGATTTCACGATATTTTCGAGTGAAAACCATGCTGTGGCCTGTTCGCGTGAGATGATTTCGTCATTGCCATGTGACCACCCCAGCCGCAACAGGTAATTTTCAACGGCTTCGGGCAGGTAGCCGCGCGCCCTGAAGTCCTCCAGATTGACCGCGCCGTGACGCTTGGAGAGTTTGCTGCCGTCAGCGCCTAAAATCATCGGCATGTGAGCAAAAACCGGCACGTCCCAGCCCATCGCATCGTAAATGATTTTCTGGCGGAATGTGTTGTTCAGGTGATCATCCCCGCGCAGCACATGGGTCACGCCCATATCATGATCGTCGCATACGACCGACAGCATATAAGTCGGGGTTTCGTCGCTCCGCAGGATAATAAAATCATCCAGTGTTTTATTTTGCACTGTAACTTGTCCCTGCACCTGATCTTCAACGACACTTTCTCCTGTCAGCGGCGCTTTGATCCTGACCACAGGCTTGCGATCTGGTGGCGCGTCAGACGGGTCACGGTCGCGCCAGCGGCGGTCATAAAATGTCGGCAGGCCTTGTTCTTTTGCCTGCCGGCGCATCTCTTCCAGCTCGTCAGCCGAGCAGTAGCAATAATAGGCGTGGCCTTTGGCGACCAATTCGCGGGCGATGGCAATATGGCGGTCGCGGCGCTCAAATTGCGAAACGACTTCGCCGTCCCACTCCAGATTGAGCCATTTCAGCCCGTTTAAAATCGCCAGCACGGCGTCTTCGGAATGGCGCGCCCGGTCAGTATCTTCGATCCGCACAAGAAATTGTCCCCCGTGATGGCGCGCAAAAAGCCAGTTATACAAAGCTGTGCGGGCATTGCCGATATGCATGAATCCCGTGGGCGAGGGAGGGAAGCGCGTAATGACCATCATTGGGTTGATCTCTGTTTTTGCTGTATGTTTACACAATGTTCCCGTAGGCATGACATATGTCATGCGCTACAAGGAAAGCTTTAGCACAGACAAGCAAAGGTTTCACCTGTTTACGTGACGGATTTGGCAGATTCACAATATGCGCCGTTATGTGCGGCGTCTTCGCGCAAAAGCGCCTTGACCCGACTCAGGGATGCGCTTGAGAGGGTTCTTTACAGCCAGAAAGAGCGTTTTTTATTATGGGCGCCGGTTTTTACGGCTTTGGGCGGCGGGGCTTACTTTATGCTGCCATTCGAGCCGGATCCGGTCTGGCCTGTGGCTACTGCTCTTTTGTCCCTGGTTGGCTGTGCTTTGCTGTTCAAGGGGCGGGAGCAAACAATCGGCGCTTTTCTGGCTTTTTTGTCTTGTGCGGCGTTTATGTTGTTTTTTGCCGGTTTTTCGGCCGGGGCGCTGCGGACGCATAGTCTGGCGACTCCCATGCTGGGGACGGCGCACGGCCCGGCAATGGTCGAAGGCCGTATCGTGGCGGTCGAAAGCCTGCCGCAGGGGCGAGGGCTTCGGCTTGTCATGGATGATTTGTCTGTTGCGCGGCTGGCGCCGGAAAACACCCCCAAAAGAGTCAGGGTTACGGTTCGTCAAAAAGACACTCCCGCTTATCAGGCAGGCATGCGGGTGCGGGCGCTTGCGCGGCTTAATCCACCTTCGCCGCCCGTTATTCCCGGCGGGTTTGATTTCCAGCGCCATGCTTTTTTCCAGCGTCTTGGCGCATTCGGATTTTCCTATGAAGCGCCACAGATTATCGCCCCGCGCGAGAAGGTCAGTCCGGGGGCGGCGTTGACGGAATGGTTCGAGCCTGTACGTGAGCATATTCGCGGGCAAAGCGCCCGGTTCTTGCCGCCACATCTGGCGGCCTTCGCCACAGCGCTGATGACCGGGGAGCGATCGGCAATTTCAGGAGATGACTGGGACGCCATGCGCGGGTCAGGTCTGGCGCATATGCTGGCCATTTCGGGTCTTCATGTTGGTCTGGTTGCCGGTATTGTTCTGTTTGTGGTGCGTTTTGGCATGGCTTGTGTGCCGGCTTTGGCGCTGCGGCGGCCGGTCAAAAAATACGCGGCGCTTGCGGCTTTGCTGGCAGCAATATTTTACACGATTCTGGTCGGGGCGACGGTTCCGACTGTGCGCGCCATGTTGATGACCGGTGCGGTATTGGTTGCGATTATGCTCGATCGCATGGCGATCTCCTTGCGGATGGTTGCTCTGGCGGCTTTTTGCCTTTTGTTGCTGATTCCCGAAGCTTTGTGGAGTGCCAGCTTTCAGATGTCTTTTGCTGCTGTCGCGGCGTTGGTCTACGGCTATGAAGTGATCCGTCCGCGCTGGTCGTCATGGCATCGCGGCGCGCGCTGGCCAAAACGAATCTTGCTGTATTTTGGCGGGGTTTCGATCACCACAATTATTGCCAGCCTCGCAACTGCGCCGTTTGCGCTGTACCATTTCCAGCATCTGGCGCTGTATAGCCTACTGGCGAATTTAGCTGCCGTGCCGCTTTTGGGGTTTGTTGTGATGCCTGCGGCTGTGCTGGCTTATGTGCTGATGCCGCTGGGGCTTGCCGCACCGGCATTGATGTTGATGGGGTGGGGGATTGACCAGATTTTGATGATCGCCCACGCTGTTGCTGATATGCCTTATGCGTCATGGCACCCCAGAGCGATGGGATCGGGGGCTTTTTTAAGCCTTATTGCGGCGGCGCTATGGTTGATTTTGTGGCAGGGAAAAGGAAAGTGGCTGGCATTGCCGCTGTTGATGGCGGCGGTGTTTTTCGGCTATGCCCAGACCCCGCCAACCCTGTTTGTATCGGGCAATGCCCGGCTTGCCGCACTACAGACAGAGCAAGGCGCGGTTGCTTTTTCCAGCCGTCAGGCCGAACGATTTAGCGCCGATAACTGGCGGCGCTATTGGGGCATTCCCGCTGCCGATAGAGTGCCGCTTTTTCAGGAAAGCCCGTCTTTCGCATGTGATGGCTTTGCATGCCGAACCGCGCAAAAAGGGTATAGGATTTCCTTTCTAACACATCCATCCGCCGCAGAAGAAGAATGCGCCTGGGCTGATTTGCTTGTCTCCACACGTCCTGTACGGCGCGGGCGTTGCCGACAGGCGCAAAGCGTGGTCATTATTGACAGGTTTGACGTCTGGCGAGAAGGTACGCATGCCGTTTGGCTAGAGCCGCAAAATATACGCGTGGAAACAGTCTATTCACGCCGTGGCAATCGCCCGTGGAGCGTTTCTAATCGCCGGTAAACTAGTGATAAGTACGGTACAGACCGACAAGCCGTCCCTGAATTTTGACCCGGTCAGGGGCGAGGACGCGTGGCTCGTACGAATCATTCTCCGGTTCCAGTATGATCTTGTTGCCTGAGCGGCGAAAACGCTTGAGCGTGACTTCATGATCGTCAACCAGCGCCACGACAATCATACCATTTTCGGCATTTTCGGCACGTTTGATGATAACGATGTCATGATCGTTAATACCGGCCTGCACCATCGAATCACCGTCAACTTCGAGCGCATAATGTTCTCCGTGCCCCAGCATTTGCGGCGGCACATCGATCAGCGCTCCTTCATCGCGGATGGCTTCGATCGGTGTTCCTGCCGCGATCCGCCCATATAGCGGCACGGCGCTTTGTTGTGCGGCGGGTGAGGCTTGCGCGATGATATGCGCGGTTTCGGCGGCTTGTTGTGCTGCCGCAGAGGAGTCCGAGGCGGCAGGCACATAGCCTTCGGGAAGCTTTTTGACCTGCAGTGCTCTTGCCCGATGCGGGAGTCGCTCAAGATAGCCGCGTTCCTCAAGGGCGCTGATCAGGCGGTGAATGCCCGATTTTGATTTTAGCCCCAGCTCCTCTTTCATTTCCTCGAAAGACGGGGCAACGCCATCATCACACATTCTTTCATGGATGAGAACCAACAATTCGCGTTGTTTTTTCGTCAGCATCGTTTCGTCATAACCTGTTTTTTTTGATGTGCCTGAATCAGGATAAATCTATCATATACACTATTTGTTCTAGTTTAGTTCTTCTTTTGTGTCAAGTGCGGCGGCGTTTTTTGTCCCAAAAGGGCTTGTGTCGCGGCGACAATATCATCCTGCCGCATCAGGCTTTCCCCGACAAGAAAGGCGTCATAGCCGGCTTTTTCCAGCGCCAGTAAATCATCATGTGTACCGATTCCGCTTTCGGCAATTCTTAACGCACCGGCGGGCATGGCGGAAGCCAACTCATAAAAGAGCGCCGGGTTCACTGCCAAACTTCTTAGATTGCGGCAATTAACACCGATCATCGCGGCATCCAGCGCGGCGGCGCGCGTCAGTTCCGCACTGTCATGAACCTCAACCAGAACATCCATGCCCAGATCGCGGGCGGTTTTGTATAAAAGTACGAGATTATCCTGTGTCAGCGCCGCAACGATCAACAGCACACAATCCGCCCCGAGCGCCCGTGATTCGTAAATCTGGTAAGGGGTCAGCATAAAATCTTTCCGCAGGGCAGGGCAGTTGCTGGCGGCGTGCGCTTGTTGCAAATAAAGGTCACGGCCTTGAAAGTAAGGTTCATCCGTTAAAACGGAAAGGCACGTCGTACCGGCAAGTTCGTAAGATTTTGCGATTTTTTTCGGGTCAAAATCGGGTCTTATGACCCCTTTGCTGGGGGAGGCTTTTTTGATTTCGGCGATCAATCCATGTCCGCCTTGCGCTTTTTGACGGCGCAGCGCGTCACAAAACCCTCGGGGCGGGGGAGCGGTTTTGATGATTTCCTCAAGGGTCGAAAGCGGTGTGCGTTCTTGCGCTTTTGCAATATGTTCATGCTTGCGGGCGCAGATTTCATCAAGCTTGTCAGTCATTTAATCTTTCCCCAGCGTGATATAGGCCTCAAGTATCTGTGCGGCACGGCCGCTATCCAGAGCGGTGGCAGCCTGTTCCGTCAGGGAAGGCAGGGCGGTGAGATCCGCATCACGATGAATCGCCAGAGCCGCCGCGGCATTGGCGAGAGCAATATCGCGATAGGCCGACGCTTTTCCGGCCAGCGCATCGCGCAAGGCACGGGCGTTTTCTACGGCATCGCCGCCACGCAGCTCTTCCGGGGGATGACAAGGAAGTCCGAACGAATCCGGGCTGAGTCTTTCCATGCGGATCGTGCCGCGATTTAAAATACAAATATCCGTATCACCGGTGATCGTGATTTCATCCAGCCCGTCATGGCCGTGAACGATCCATGCTCTTTCCGTGCCGAGCTTGTGAAGAGTCTCGGCGAGCGGTGAAAGCCAGCGCGGATCATAAACCCCGATCAGTTGCATACGCGTTCCGGCCGGGTTGGCCAGCGGGCCAAGCAGGTTGAAGATTGTCCGGCGACCGAGTTTTTTCCTGACCGGGGCGACGTGACGCATGGCCTGATGATGGCCGGGCGCCATTAAAAAGCAGAAACTCAGGGTCGCCAGCGCATATTCGAGAGTTTCCCGATTCATATCAAGTTTTACGCCCAGTGACTCGAGCACATCGGCGGCGCCTGATTTGGAACTGGCAGCGCGGTTGCCATGTTTGGCGACCGGCACGCCACAAGCTGCGCAGATCAGCGCGACAAGGGTTGATATATTGTAGGTTCCGGCATGATCGCCGCCGGTGCCGCAGCAATCCATTGCGTCATCGGGGGCGGTTACCGGGTTGGCTTTTTCACGTAAAACCCGCGCCGCGCCGGTTAGTTCGTCAACCGTTTCGCCGCGTTCACTCATGGCGATCAAAAAATCAGCCAGAGTGTCATCATTAACCCCGCCATCCATGATATGCCGCATGACGGCGATCATCTCATCTTCGGATAAGGCACGCCCGGCGCGCATCAATCCTAGAATATCCTTATCATGGTGCGGGGTGCTTTCCCCGGTTTTTGCAAGGCTCATTGCATTTTTCCTTTGATCCGGCAATGTGTCTTTATATGAGGTCTGACCCTAGCTGTTTTTATGGCGCAACGGGGGATAAAAAAGCAAGGAGATTTACCTTGCTGTCCTTGCGGGTTATGCTGTTGGCCATGAAAAGGCGTGTGACACCTTCCTATCTTCGTTTCCTGATAGCCGCGATTGTGATGCTGGTGCTGATCGATCTGGTATTACTGGACGGCAAGCGGCCTTACTGGCGTTTTGCCGAGCCGCTTGATGTCGCTGAAGAGCCTATTGATGAAAAGGCTGCGCCCGCTTATCTCGCGCAAGAGGATGAGATTGCGCCGCTTTTCCCCGCCACCGGGGATGAACCGGATCCTTTATGGCGGGATCTTGATCGCTGGCATGATTCTTTGCCGATGCCGCAAATACCGGACAGGGAAGCCCATAAGACGCCAGCGCCGGAAAAGCCGTTATGGCGGAAAAATGCTGTGCCTTATACGCCGCAGGATAATGCCGCTAAAATCGTTATTGTGATTGATGATCTGGGGCTGGCGCGCCGCTATTCTTATGAGGTGATCGCTCTGGAGGCTCCCCTGACCCTTGCTTTTCTCCCTTATGCGGAAGGGTTGGACGAGATGGTTGAAACAGGCCGCGCCCACGGGCATGAAGTTATTATCCACATGCCGATGGAGCCGTTAAACCCTTATATCGATGCAGGGGATATCGTTTTGCGAAGCGACCAGCCGCCTGATGTTTTTGACGCCATGTTGCAAAAAGGGCTGGATAGCATCACCGATTATGTCGGCATGAATAACCATATGGGCAGTAAATTGACGCAGGATGAAGCCGCCATGGATCGGCTGATGCAAGTTCTCAAATCCCAGGGCATGTTATTTTTGGATTCGCGCACCATCCACACATCGGTGGCGGCGGAACGTGCGGCCGCGCATGGTGTGCCCTATGCCGTGCGGGATGTGTTTTTGGATCACATCGCATCGGTCGAGGCTGTCGAAATCCAACTGGCACAGCTTGAACGAGTCGCCGCAGAAAACGGTTATGCGATTGCCATCGGCCATCCCAAGCCGGAGACGATCGCCGCATTGCAAGCGTGGCTGCCGACTCTTGCCGCGAAAAATATGCAGCTTGTCCCGTTAAGCGCTGTGGTTCGTCAGGACGGCGAGGCACATCCTTAGCAGG
>SKGD01000113.1 GCA_007117665.1 Alphaproteobacteria bacterium | reverse complement strand
GATCGCAACAATTTCGATATCCTTGCGGCCGGATTCAACCCAGGCACGAAAAACCAGTCGTCCGATCCGGCCAAATCCGTTAATGGCAACCTTTACGCTCATATCTTATTTCTCCTCGAATGTTGCAAAATAGCTTCTAAAACTTCTGTAAAAATGCCGTTCCGCTCAACAATGAACAAATTTTACAGGGAGAGTCAATGTACCACAGGTGCAATGAATGAAACCCCGCAATCTTATTTTTTAGCCAATGCTGCCAAAGCCGTTGCGACAATATTATCTTCGGTGATGCCGAAATGTTTATACAAAACATCAGCCGGGGCAGACTCGCCAAAAGATGCCATCCCGATAAAATACCCATGCGCGCCAATCATGCGATCCCATCCCTGACGAACGCCGGCCTCGACAGCGATTTTAACGGATTTGTTGCATGTCAGCTCTTCAATATAGGCACCGTCCTGCTCGAAGAACAAATCCATGCACGGGACTGAAACGACCCGCACGGAATGTTTCTTGGCGGATAGTGCTGCGGCAGCCTTGACGGCAAGGCCAACCTCCGATCCTGAAGCAAACAATGTCACATCCGGCTTGCCCTTGCCTTCCGAGAGGATATAGGCACCGCGCGCGCACATATTTTCCTTGCTTGCTTCCCGCACGGTTTCAAGCCCTTGCCGTGACAGTGCCAAAGCGCAGGGCGTATCGTGACGGTTCAGGGCAAGCTCCCAGCATTCAGCCGTTTCAACACCGTCACAAGGACGATAAACATAAAAATTAGGGATCGCCCGCAACGCTGCCAGATGCTCAACCGGTTGGTGAGTGGGGCCGTCTTCGCCCAGCCCGATGGAATCATGGGTCATAACGTGAATAACGCGCTGTTTCATCAAGGCAGCCAGACGCAGGGAAGGGCGGCAATAATCGCTGAATTGCAGGAATGTCCCGGCATAGGGGATCAACCCGCCATGCAGCGCCATACCGTTCATCGCTGCCGCCATACCGTGCTCCCGCACGCCGTAATGAATATACTGGCCGCTATAATCATCCTTGGTAATAACGCCCGGGCCTTCAACCTTGGTGTTGTTCGAGCCTGTCAAATCGGCTGAACCGCCGATCAGGAACGGCAGGGCAGGCACCAATATTTCAAGCACATTGCCCGAACACTGGCGGGTCGCCATTTTGGGTTTATCCTTTGCAAAGCTTTCCTTGATCTCGCGAATCAGCGGCGCAATGATCTCGGAAACATCGCCTGCCATGACCTGATCGAACGTTGCGCGATGGCGGTTCTGGCTCAGGGCATTCTCCCACTCTTCATAGGCGCTGTGATTTTTTTCACCGACCATACGCCAAAGCTGTGCAATATCTTCAGGTATCTCAAAGGGCGGGTGCGGCCAGTTCAGGTTTTTCCGTGCGCCTTCAATCTCTGCCGCGCCCAGCGGTGCGCCGTGCGAAGCTGCACTGCCCTGTTTTTCAGGAGCGCCATAACCAATATGGGTCTTACAACATATAATGCTGGGCGTGTCGGTCTTTTGAGCCTTTTCAATCGCCCGGTCAATCGCCTTGATATCGTGACCGTCAATCGTTTGCACATCCCAGCCATAGGCTTCAAAACGCTTTGTTACATCATCGGAATAGGATGTGTCCGTTGCGCCGTCAATGCAAATGCCGTTATCATCATAAAGCACGATCAGCCTGCTCAGCCGGAGATGCCCGGCCAGCGCACAGCCTTCATGGCTAAGCCCTTCCATCAAATCACCGTCACTGGCAATGACATAGGTGTAATGTTCCGTCAGATCCGGGAAATGTGCGCTCATGACGCGCTCCGCCAGCGCAAAACCGGTGGCGGTGGCGATTCCCTGCCCCAACGGACCGGTCGTTGTCTCAACGCCAACCTCTTTCATAATTTCAGGGTGGCCGGGCGTCAGGCTGTGAAGCTGCCTGAAATTTTTGATCTCCTCGATCGTCATTTTTTCATAGCCCGTCAGGTGCAAAAGCGCATAAAGCAGCATCGATCCGTGACCGGCCGACAGGATAAAGCGGTCACGATCCGGCCATAACGGATTGCGCGGGTCGAATTTAAGATATTTTGCGAACAAAACCGTTGCGACGTCGGCCATTCCCATCGGCATGCCGGGATGACCGGACTTGGCTTTTTCCACGGCATCCATCGACAGCGCTCGTACGGCATTTGCCATTTGTTTATAATCCGGCTCCTGCTGTGTCATGGCGGAATTTTCGTCCTGGCGCATTTCCTTAACCTTCAGGATTTTCTCAGACGCGCTTAATGGTTGCTGTGTCATGCTACAAACCTACCTTTTAGAATGAAATTTACCCTACAATGCAAGTGCGGCGTCCGCGCGTCAATAGGCGAACAGCAAGATAATCGCTTTTGACCCGGGCGCAGTTTAAATTCTGTGGCTAATTCAAGGGAAGCGGCAGAAGAATATTGACGCTACCGATCAAAGATTGCTAAACAGCCGACTTCAATATTTTATTGAATTTACAACGGGGGTGCATGTGTCCGTCATAATAGAAGCCTTATACAGGCTGAATGATTCTCTGGAAAGCCTTGAAAAAGCTGCCATAGAGCAGCAACATAATATCGAGACGATGAAAGCCGAACATCTTGCCCAACAAGACCTGTTTGCCAAAAGCCATGCGGCTGCAGCACAGGGTGGCGCGCCGATCATCACCGCCGATTCGGATTATATCGCGATTGATTCGACGCTTTGGGTTCAAAAACTCGATATGACGATCAACCGCATCGAACAAATTTTAAGCGAAGGGTAGGAAGGCGGAATCATGGCCGAGGTCAATCTTAAAATT
>SKGD01000046.1 GCA_007117665.1 Alphaproteobacteria bacterium | reverse complement strand
TCGGAACTTTCCGTGCCGGCGGTTTTTCTCCCGACCAGCGCATAGAAAGAATTTTCGGCGACGCTGCGCTTGGCAACCAGCCCGCGCAAATCCATATAGAGCTGTTGTGACCCCTGAACCGACAATGTGGAGCGATCAAGCCGCTCGAAATTACTGCTTGAGAAAAGGTTGGCAGCCAGCGCTATCACATCCTGCTCGTCCCCGGTCAGGGCGGTGGCTGTGGGATCAGTGAAATCAATATTCAGGCTTCTGACAGCCCCGATTGTCCGGGCGAAATCAATATCCTTATTAATCGTATTCGCATTGGGTGCTGTTGCACATAACATCTCCAGAGCGTGATTATTATCGCGCGGGTCGCAATAGCGCGCGATAAAATGCCGAATCCGGCTTTGGCGATCCATTTCAGAATTTGTCGCCCCTATACTGCTTCGTAAGCCAAGCTGGCGCTGCAAGGAACGGCGGCTCAGGACATTATGAGCCAGTTGTCCGTTATGATAGGCCGAGGATAAGCCGCGTGCTGCCGTGCCGATTGTACACATGCCGATACTGGGGCGATAATCTTTATGAGCCTGCGCGACTTTTGTCTGGAACAGGCGCTGTGTATCAAGTTGCAGGTCAGCATCCAGAAAAACCCCGAGTATCATCATTTGTTGCATACCGGTCGCAACAAGCTGTTCGGTCATCATCATCATGGCAGGCATCAGATAGCCGACAAAAAACCCGCCATTACTATGGGGTCCGGCACTGACGATCCAGTTCTGGAGATTACGAAATTCGTCAGTGATCAGGACGCGCATCCTAGCATACTGGTCACGAATACGGTCTTCGGTTCCGCTTTGTAGGTTATAGACGCATGAGCAGCTTCCGGTGCATGATGCGGGATTGCAGCCCCAAGCCGAGGGGGTAAAGCACTGGGCAGAAGCATTTTTGGAAAAACCGGTCAAGAGCACAGCCGCGACCAGAAAAATCATGCCGTAAAGACCCAGAAATTTGACAAAATCATATGTTTTTTGTTTTTTTGTCATCAATTTTCCCTTATACCGCTCGCACGCACGATACCAAGTTCATCCTGCACGACTCGTTGGCGGCGTAAAAGCTCTAACTCGAGCATGACTGACAGCATTGCCTCTGTCCGCAGATAGCTTTGCCACATGTCAAAATCCTGCATCAGTCCGATCGCCTGCAAGGCAACGCTTTTGCGCTCGACATTGACCGGTTCGTCATAAAGATTGGTGAAAAAAGCCGGGTTCTGGAACATTTTTTTTGTTAGCACTTCCATTTGCGCATGATAGCTGGGACGATCCCCCAGATATTGATCCAGCTGATCACTATCGGTGACCCCAAGTTGTTCCCAGAAAAGCCGCATATAAGGTGTGGTCGTATTTTCGGACTCTTCTGTTCCCGGCGCCCTCATTCCGACGATTGTATTAAAGGAATGCTCGGCGACACTCCTTTTGGCGGCGATACTGCGCATATCAAGCAACGGATCCATGTTATATCTCACTTCCTGACGGCTTTCAGGCATACGGAACATAACATTATGAGAGTAAAGATTATTCGAGAGTGCGAAAATATCGCGCTCATCATCGGTTGGGGGACGCCCGCCAACATCATAGAAATCCATGTCAAGCGTCGCCGCCCGGTCAATAATGCCGGCAAGATTGATATCCCGGTTGACGCTTTCCGCCGAGCGGTCTATGTCTCCGGCCGCCGGAAGGCATTCGGCGCGAAGGATGTTGGTCGCGGCACCATCACGGTTACATAAAATATCCATGCCGCCGCTATTATCGCGTAAATCGCAATAGCGTGCGCGGAATTGCCGCATTCGAAAACAGACATTGTCAAAATTACCGCGCGCGGCGGCGCTGCGCACGCCACCCAGCTGGCGGTCGATTGACCGGCGCCCCAGCACATAAGCTGTGTATTCACTGTTTCTTTCGGCTGCCGCCAGGCTGCGGACGTTGGTGCCGATCACGCACATGCCGGTACTGGGGTGATAGTCCTGATGGGCACGGACGGTCAGTTTTTGTTTGACCAGTTGGGTTTCGAGCATGTGTTTTGCGTCAATCATCATCCCGAGCGCAAACATTTGCTGCATGGGCGGCAACGCAAGTTGCTCCCCCATCATTTGCAGCGCCGGCTCCAGATGTTCTTCCCAGATCATCTGAAGCCAGAAAATCTCTTCATGGTCCTCGAATTCCGCTTCCATATGATCGATAGTTTCGTCCTGTTCCTCATCGATAACGTCACGAATCTCCGAATGAACATTGGGAATACCGCAAACATCACAACTCGGCCCGCAGGCATAAGAGGCTGACAAGGAAAATAAATAAAATGCCGCGGTGAGCATAAGAGCAATCGCTCCGCCTTTTTGCAGGGCTTTTTGCAGCATATATCCGAACCTTGTCGTCATGGCTCGACCCGCCTTATCCCGCTGGCGCGCAGGCTGCCGATCCTGTCATTGATAACGCGCTGTGCCCGTGCAATTTCAAGCTCGGTCATGACAGCTAGCAACATCTCATTGCGCAGGCGGCTATTATACATGTCCATATTTTGCATCAGCCCGATCGCACGCATTGCGGCTCTTGTCCGGTCAATATTGGCGGGCTTGTCGTAAAGATTCGTGTAAAATTGCGGCGTTTGGTAAAGCTTTTTGGTCAAAAGCTCCATCTGGGCGTAATAGCTTGGCCGGTCATGCAGATATTGCCTGATTTCATCATCATCATTCATACCAAGCTGGCGCATGACGACGCTCATGTGGTTTTCGCCGAGATCGACGCTGCTTGGGGTTCCTTCGCTTTTCAGCCCGATAATCGCGTTAAAGGAGTTTTGGGCGACACTGCGCTTGGCCAGAATGCCGCGCACATACATATATTCGTCCTGGTACTCTTCATTCTCTAAAAAGCCGCCGGGAATGTTCCAAAAAACATTATGGCCGTATAAGTTCCGTCCCAGCGCGAAGATTGCATCCGTATCGGTGGCGGAAGTGCTGCTATCCGGGGCAAAGAAATTGGCGCGGATCGT
Organism: Alphaproteobacteria bacterium; assembly: GCA_007117665.1. Taxonomy (GTDB): domain Bacteria; phylum Pseudomonadota; class Alphaproteobacteria; order Micavibrionales; family Micavibrionaceae; genus UM-FILTER-47-13. The sequence goes on along the minus strand of SKGD01000046.1, from coordinate 7,637 downwards.
CAGGGGATAATCGACTGTGCGTGTGAAATCGACATCCCTATTGACGGTTTCGGCATTATCACCTTCGCATATATGCTGGGCAGCCGGGCCGATCATGAATTGCCGGTTATTGTCCCACGGGTTACAAAAATCATTCCGGAATTGTTCCCAGCGTGACCTGACCTCGACACCTTCCTGTCCGGCGGCGGCAGTCCTACCATGGCGGATTTGACGGTCGATGAAATAGGCATTGAGAGCATGCGCGTTATATTCACCGCGCATATAAGATGACGCCAGCGAAGTCGAAAGCGTGCCGAAACTGCACATCTGGACGCTGGGGTGATAATCCTTATGCGCACGCGCGGTTAGTGTTTGATAGGTTTGCAGGGTTTTTTGCATCTGGCGGGCATCGAAAAACGTCCCGACGCTCATCATTTGCATCATTGATGCGCTGACAAGTTGTTCGGTCATCATCATCATCGCACGCTGTACGTGGTTGCGGAACCAGCGTTCGAGAATGAAATCATCCCGATGCTGCCTGAAGCGCTCTGAGACAGCGTCTCGTGTTGTGCTGTGTAGCGCGCTGTTCAGCGCACGGGTGATACCGTGCGCGCAGGCATCCGTCGCGCAGCTCAGGCAGATCGCATATGCCGGCGCGATTATCCGTAGGCTACCGCTGGCCGGATCGCGGTGAAGGCCGCCAATTGCGATCAGGAAGCACAGGAGCAAAGCAATCCTAGGCCCTGCCCCGCCCATCCGGGATATTATAAAAAAAAATGATCGGCTCATGCTATATTTGCACACACGTTTGCAGTTTATTTATTAAAAACACGCACTCCACTATACATCATGACATTTTAGCATATTCTGGTCTAGCCTGCCTATAACTAGCTTGATTTTTATTTCCGCTTGCGGCTTGGTTCCATCTTGACACGGAGATGCTGCTCTGTGTGTTGGCTTTTCATATTACAAAAATGAGCGTTTTGATTTTTTACGCTTGGTAATTGGGTTGGGATTCTGCTAGATATTTATATGGTTATAGATTTTATTCACTTCCTCCTTGGGTATCGTAAAACAGGCACATGACTGAAGATCAATCCTCCAAAAAACCGCTGCCACCTGCGGCAGGTAAGGCAAATCCCCGTAAGTTTAAGCCGGCTCAGGGCGCGACTCGCCCGGCGGTAGACGCCAAGGGGGGCGATAAGAATGCGGCGCCGAATATGAGCTCGCTCGGAGCGGTCATGATGCGCAATGAATTTTACCGTGACGGATACAGGACGATCCTGAAGCTTGCTTTGCTGCAGACGCTTGTGATTCTGGGGTTGATTGGCGCAATGTTGTTTGTTGTGCATGTTCATCAGCCTGAAAACCGCTATTTTGCAACAACGGAAGACGGACGCCTTATTCCTATGGTGCCTCTCAGCGAGCCGAATTTGAGTACGCCGGCTTTGATGTCCTGGGTAACGCAGGCTGCGACCGAGGTGATGACATTTGGTTTTAGCGATTACCGTCGCCGTTTGCAGGAGGCATCGCGTAACTTTACCCGCCGTGGCTGGGAGAGTTTTACGCGCGCGCTCCAGCAATCACGGATTATCGAGGTTGTTGAGGCGAATGATCAGGTATTGACGTCCGCCCCGCGCGGGGCGCCGGTTCTTGTTCAGGAAGGGGTCGCGGCCGGTCGGTATCGCTGGATTATCGAATTGCCCATGATCTTGACATATCAGGCAGGCTCGGCGCGCCGGAATGAACGATTGATGGTGACGCTTGTTGTTGTGCGCGTGTCACGTCTTGAGAGCTCAAGCGGTGTTGGTATCGAGCAGTGGATTGCGCAGCCGGGATAGATGGTTTCTTGTGCATCTTTTGCGTTTCAAGGGGTGACAGCCTTTCTTATGGTCTGTATGGTCAATATTCGGGATTTTCGGGTTTTCTTTGGGGGAAGACAGGTGTCTGGAACATTTTATAAAAACTTTCTGTGTGGCGTAGCGGTGCTCTCTGTGGTTACCCTGTCCTGTGATGCTGTTTTCGCGCAATCTTCCTATAGTGACAGGTTGCGGGCGGCAATTATGGATACGGATGATGCCCCCGCATTGCCGGCCTCCGCTTTGCCCACAAATTCCGGTGACCAGAATGACGATCTGGGGCCTTTCGGTTCTGTGCGCCCGGATCCTTTTGGTCTGGACTCTGCCGCTACGTCATCTGTATCGGAATCTGAGCCGCAGGCGCCGGAATCCGGCACGACGCAGCAGCGCGGCAATCGGATTCGTCAGGAATCTTTTAATGCAGCAATTACCGGCCTGCTACCTTTGCAACCTGATGAGATTCGCGAGCTTTTGCGCCAGTTCGACAAAACCCAGCAAGCTGTAGAGTTGCCCGTATATCCTTATCCAGAGCCTGAAATTGTCGTTCATACGCTGTCGTTGGATCCGGGGACAAAACCGCCTGTGATTAAGGTTGGTGTCGGGCATGTGACAACGCTCAGTATTCTTGATGTTACAGGCGAACCATGGCCTGTTCAGGATCTCAGCTTTGCGGGGAACTTTGAGGTTCTGTCTCCTGAGGTGGGCGGCAACGTTATCAGGATTACAGGAACCTCTGAATTTGCCTATGGAAACATGTCTCTTCGGCTTGTTGAGCTAAATACGCCGGTGACGTTTACGATTCGAACGGCACGCGATTCTGTTCATTACAGGTTTGATGCCCGTATTCCGGAATTTGGCCCTCAGGCTGATACGCCGTTAATTGAAGGTGGCGTTTCACTGGTTTCGGGTAACACGATCTTAAGCAGTATACTGGATGGTGTTCCACCCCAAGGTGCCGAGCGTCTGAATGTAGGGGGGGCTGATGGCCGGACGAGTGCCTATGCTTACCAGAACATGACTTATGTTCGGACTCCCCTGACATTACTTTCTCCGGGTTGGTCCAGTTCGGTATCCTCGGCGGATGGAATGAATGTTTATGCGCTGGAAAATGCGCCCGTGTTGCTGCTTTCAGATCGGGGGCAGCTTGTTCGTGCCAGATTGAACGAAGAGGGCTCGTCTTATGAGTGATGAGAACAATAACGACAGTAATGATTTCGCTGATGACCAGATTGATTTTGGATCTGACGGGATCGAAGATGAGTTTGAAAGCGGCGGCAATTCGTTCGGCGATATGTGGCGAAACAATCCGTTGGTCAAGTTTGGGGTCATTGCCGGCGCTGTTCTTGCTGTGATTGGGGCGTTGATTTTATTCGGCGGAGGTGACGATCAGGCGAGAAGAGCTTATTCTCGCGTTGCTCCGGCACAAGATGTTTCACAAGTTCCGGGTACGGGCGAGGTTTCCGAGGTTTATCGCGAGGCGGTCGAAGAGCAGAATGTCCAGCGTCGGGAGCAGGCGATTCGTGAAGGGGGGAGTGCTATTCCAACGCCGATCGATGCGCCGGTTACTCGCTTGAGTTTGCCGGAACAAGAAACAGCGCAGGAAGACCCTCTTGAGCGTTGGCGACGGATTCAGGAAGAGCGGCAAAGGCAGCAAGCCCGGGTTTCTGCCGAGGCGCGCCCGACGGTTGATCCCAGCGTTGAAGCCATTAACGAGCTTGCCAACGCAATGGCGAGTCAAATGTCGAGCATTTTAAGCGCCCGTTCTGAAATACCGAGCATGCAGCATCAAAATGTTACTTCCCGTGATTATATGCAACAAAGGCGCGAGGAAGAACAAAACCGTTTGGCCGCACAGCAACAACAGATTCAGCAGCAACAGCAAATGGAGCAAGCGCCGGAGACCGTTGATGTTATTGTTCCGGCCGGGACAATTGAATATGCCCAGTTAATCATTGAGGCTAATTCTGATTCGCCGTCTCCCATTCTGGCACAGATTGTCAGCGGTCCGCTGGCCGGCAGCCGGATCATCGGCTCTTTTCAGACGGAAGATCGCTATCTTGTCCTGACATTTAACTCGGTCATTATTGATGGCATTGCACATCAGACGCAGGCTTTGGCTCTTAACCCTGACAGTTTGACACCAGGGATGGCAACGGACGTCAATAGGCGTTATTTTCAGCGTGTTGTGTTGCCGGCGGCGGCAGCTTTTATCCAGGGCTGGGGGTCGGCTGTGGCGCAGGCGTCAGAGGATACAACCGTATCGGATGGCGTTGTGGTGACAACCCAGTCTGACCTGAGTACCCGGCAGGAGCTTTTTGCAGGTTTTGAATCAGCAACATCGACGGTCAGCCAGATTATTAATGAGGAAGCAGGCCGTATGGAGCCAATGATCAAGGTTCGGTCGGGGACGCCTTTGGGGCTTTTCTTTACCCAGCCTGTTTTGGCACAAAATCGTTAACCTGGCCGGTATTTATCGTGATTTTCTATAAAAAGAGGTAGGCTTTTTATGAGCAGTGATAACGATCCGAATAAAGACAACGAAGAGTTCGAAGCGCTTGACAGTGATTTTGATGCGGAAGAGGCATTTGATGATGCCGATTTCGTTGAGGAGGACTGGGATGCCTATGATGATGGCATGGAAGGCGAATCCTATGACGATGAATCGGCTCAGGAAGGCGAGAGTTCCGGGAAAAAGTCCCTTTTGTCCAACAAAATGATTTTGGGCGGCGCTGCTCTGGTGCTCATAGGGGGTGGTGCTTTTATGATGATGGGCGGTAACGACCGGGTGCCTGATCGCGCCCCTTTTGCCGAGCAAGAGCAAACCGCGGAGCAAGATGCCACCCCTTTCGGGGTTGAGTATGGCGCGCGCCAGCCGCTTGTTATGGAGGATGAAAGTGATGATGTGCCCCGGGAAGAGTTGTCCGGGTTTTTACATGATACGGAAGCCCTTGAGCAGATGGAGCCGCGAGAGCGGCTTGAGCGTCATCGGGAGGTCTATGGCGCAGACGATGATGATGATTGGAATGGCGATGTCACGGCGGAATCAGATTTGCCAATGCCGTCAGCTATATCGCGTCCTTCAATATTCCCGGACGATGAAGGTGGTCTTCTGACACCGATGCCGGAACCGGATGTTGCACAGGCAGATGATTCGCAAGATGCGCTACAGGATCCGTCGGCTGATATCGAGGAATCCGGCCGATTGCCGCGTGCCCAGGATATATCGCGCGCTGAAACGCGTGACCCCGCCCCGGAAATACGGGACACGCAACCTTCTGTGACGCCCCGCCGTCAACAAGCGCAAGTCCAGGATGTTTCTTCTGATGATTTGCGTGATTTGTCTAACAGGCTGGCAACCATTATCGACCGGCTGGACGGGGTAGAGAATAAATTACAGGCTCTTGATGGCCTGCAGCGTTCCGTTACGTCCCTTGAAGGGAAAGTGAATGCGTTGGAGCGCAGACCGGCGGCAGCGCCAGCGCAGGAGCAAAGACGGTCGCAGCCCTCTTCTGCTCCGCAGCAGGAAAGGCGTAGCGCTGATACTGAGGCCGCGCCGGCGCCTGCATCGCGTCCGGCAACATCGGCGCAACAACAGGCAGAGGCTAGATGGGTTTTGAGATCGGCACAGTCCGGCGAAGCAATGGTTTCGCGTCAGGGCGAGAGCGATTTATTTACAGTTCGTGTCGGCGAGACATTTGGTGCCATCGGACGCGTGACATCGATCGAAGTTGAAGGCGGGCGCTGGGTGATCCAAGGTACACAAGGCCGGATCACGCAATAAAAGAGAAGATTAATAAGAACCTGCTGCTTTCAGGATATTGAGAGCAGCAGGTTTTTTTATGATCCGGGAGCCGGTGCAGGCAATGATTTTTGCGCTTTCTGTGGCTTGTCGGCCTGTGGCTTGTCGGCGGTTTTTTGATTAAAGGCCAAAGACAAAGGCGGCGCATTATTATCATTTGCGGCATGCTGGTTGAAATCGACCGTGACATGACCACCCTTGGCCAGCGCCCCGAATAAGATCTCATCTGCCAGTGGCTCTTTGAGATATTGTTTAATAACGCGTTCCATCGGCCGTGCGCCCATTGTGCGGTCATAGCCTTTTTCTACCAGCCAGTCCCGTGCCTGAGATGTGACGGACAGGGTGATTTTTTTATCTGCCAGCGTTTTTTCGAGCGCGCCAATAAATTTATCGACCACTTTGCGGATTTGTTCGGGTTGCAGATGAGCAAATTGTATGGTGGCGTCCAGCCGGTTCCGAAATTCCGGTGTAAAGACCCGGGCGATTTCCTGAGCTCCATCGGTTTTATTGTCATTTTCAACGAAGCCGATGCTGCGTTTTGCTATTGTTTCTGCGCCGGCATTGCTTGTCATGACCAGTATGACGTTCCGGAAATCTGCCTCGCGGCCATTATTATCGGTCAGTGTTCCGTGATCCATCACCTGTAATAACAGGTTAAAAATATCAGGATGCGCTTTTTCAATCTCATCCAGCAATAACACGCAATGCGGGTTTTTATTAATGGCCTCGGTCAACAGGCCACCTTGATCAAACCCGACATAGCCGGGCGGTGCACCGACCAGACGCGATGCGGTATGCTTCTCCATATATTCGCTCATATCGAACCGGATCAGTGGAATGCCAAGTTTTTCGGCGGTCACTTTCGTCACTTCTGTCTTGCCGACACCGGTTGGTCCCGCGAATAAAAAGCTGCCGATCGGTTTGTTTTCGTTGCCCAGGCCGGATCGTCCTATTTTGATAGCATCTGCCAGCGCTGTGATGGCCTGATCCTGACCGAAAATATCGTTCTGCAGGTCTTTCTTCAACGTTTTCAGCGCGGATGTTTCATCCTGCTTGAGGGTCGCGGCCGGAATATGCGCAATTTTACTGACGACTTCAGAGATCGCCCGGCCGTTGATTGAGACAGGCTTCCCTGTTTTGCTTTTCTTGATTGCGATCTGTGCGCCGGCTTCGTCTATCAGGTCAATTGCACTGTCTGGCAGATGGCGATCTGTGATATGTTTTTTCGCCAGTGTCGTTGCCTGCTCGATGGCGTCTTTCGTGTAGCGGACATTATGATAGTCTTCATAACGACTTTTCAGCCCGTTCAAAATGGTGATTGTTTCTTCGACGCTTGGTACACTGACATCAACTTTTTGAAAGCGTCGCGCTAGAGCGCCGTCTTTTGAAAAAATGCCGCGATATTCATCATAAGTCGTTGCCCCGATACAGCTCATACCTTTTGCAAGAGCAGGCTTCAGGAGGTTCGAGGCATCCATGGTGCCGCTTGTCGCGCCGGCGCCGACGATCGTATGAATCTCGTCGATAAACAGGTGAACGCGTGGCTTGCGACCACCATCCTTGTCTGGATTTTGGGCGGCGATCATTGTCTGAAATTTTTCTATGTCTTCTAAAACACCTTTCAGGCGTTTTTCAAAATCGCCGCGATATTTTGTTCCGGCGATCAAAGCGCCCAGATCCAGTGCGAAAACATAATCGTTTTTCATGCCGTCGGGAACGTCGCCTTCGAGAATGCGTTGCGCCAGCCCTTCGGCGATGGCGGTTTTTCCGACACCCGGCTCGCCGACCAGAACCGGGTTGTTTTTTGTCCGTCTGGTCAGGATCTGCATCGTTCTGAAGATTTCTTCTTTACGGCCGATCACCGGGTCAATGTCGCCGGCTTCGGAGCGCTTCATAAGGTCAACACAATAAGCCTGAAGGTTCTCACCGGCCTGTGGCGGTGTCCGTTTTTTATCATAGATAGTCATTGCTGTGCTGCTACGGCTCTCTTTAGATCCGCC
>SKGD01000019.1 GCA_007117665.1 Alphaproteobacteria bacterium | reverse complement strand
GCGCGTCCTGAGCGCGGCGCTGGTGATGGTCGCCGGGTGGATGGGCGGCAACTGGGTCAGCCGCCGCATCGCGGGAGTCAAAAAGCTCGATGCGACACTGGCAGGCTTTTTAGGCGGGCTGGCGCGCTATGTCATTCTGGCCATTGCCTTCGTAACGGTTTTGGGACAATTCGGCGTCCAGACCGCCAGCCTGCTCGCCTTGCTGGGTGGTGCGGCGCTGGCGATCGGCCTCGCCCTGCAAGGAACGCTGAGCAATGTCGCCGCCGGAACAATGATGTTGATCCTGCGCCCCTTCAAGGTCGGCGATTACATCACATTCGGCAGCACCGGCGGCACAGTCAAATCGCTCGGCCTGTTCGGCACCGAACTGGCAACGCCCGATAATGTCTATATTTTCGCGCCCAACAGCAGAATATGGGGCAACGAGATCAGCAATTTCTCGCGCAATGGCCAGCGCCGTCAGGACGTAAAAGTCGGGATCAGCTATGATGATGACATCAACAAGGCCTTCAAAACCATCGACAAGGTTCTGGCGAAGGATGAGCGTATCCTGAAAGAGCCGGATGACCGCAAGCCGCAGATCATGGTTGAAGGCATGGGTGATTTTTCCATCAACATTAATGTGCGTTTTTGGACGCAATCATCTGATTTCTGGGCGACAAAATGGGACGTCAACAAGGCCATCAAGGAAGCCTTCGACAAGGACGGGATCACCATCCCCTTTCCCACGCGTATTTCGATCCGCCGTCAGGACAAAGAAGAAAGCGCTAAGCCCAAGACAAAGGCTGCCTGAGAACAAGAACTCTTGTATGTCTAAAAACACAAAAAAGCGGGGTCTTTCCCCGCTTTTTTTCTGGTTTTTTTATGAGCGACGATGCAACACAGTCACGGTTGAAAGAGCAAAGCGCTAGCAGAAAAGGCGCAGCGCCAGTGTCCCGTAATGATTGGCCACGATGGCAGCCGACATGATGTTGTCTGTGCCCAGTTGCAGGCTTTTATAGCCAATAGCGTTGAAAAGAGTCGAAAGCGATGTCATATCCGTATCCCCTGTCATTTTTTATGATCTTTGTCACGAAAAAGGGTAATGGATCGGCGCGGAAAGTCAACTCAGGGTACCACGGCTTCGCCGTGTTTCTCACAGGCAGGATCAGTCAACGCCAGATAAAGCGGGGCAATATCTTCCGGCTTTTTCAGATCATCTCCCTTATACCCGCCGGGAAAGGCACTACCCAGCATGCGAGTCTCCACAGGGCCGGGATGGATGATATTCACATTGACGCTGGTTTTATCGTTTTCGGCGGCATAGGTCATCGCCATCATGTGCAGGGCGGCTTTGCTGGTGGCGTAAGCATGCCAGTATGATCGGGGGCTGTCATAAAGCCCCGATCCCGTAAAAATCACCCGCCCGGCATCTGAAGCCTGTAACAACGGATCAAGCGTGCGGATCAGGCGAAAATTAGCCCCGACATTAACATCCATAACGCGTTGCCACTCTTTGGCATCGCCGTGGGACAGCGGACACAAGGTTCCCAGCATGCCGGCATTGCCGACAAAAATATCCAGCTTTCCGAAACGTTCGGCCAGCGCCGGGCCAAGGTGGTCAAGCGGGTCAAGATCCGACAGGTCAACCGGCATCAGGGTCGCCGTACCGCCTGCATTGCGGATGGAATCATCGAGCGCCTCCAGCGCGCCGGTTGTCCGCGCCAGCAAAATCACATGCGCCCCCGCCCCGGCATAAGCCGCAGCAACAGCCGCGCCAATACCGCGCGATGCGCCGGTAATCAAAGCCAGACGGCCTGAAAGATCAACAGAACTCATGATTTTTTACCCTGACGATCCTGTAAATGTGTGACTTTTTGTGCCGCTGCACGATTTTCAAAATCCGTCAGCTGCACCGCATAATCACCGGTAAAGCACGCATCGCAATATTGCGGCATAGCGTGATCGCGTCCAGCCTTGCCAAGGGCACGGTACAAACCATCCACCGAGATATAGGCCAACGAATCCGCACCAATATGAGCGCATATCTCATCGACCCCCATCCGGTGGGCGACCAGATCTTCCCGCGAGGGCGTATCAATCCCGTAAAAACAACTATGCTTGGTCGGCGGTGATGAAATCCGCATATGAACTTCGCGCGCCCCGGCCTGTCGCACCATGTCGACAATTTTGCGTGATGTCGTGCCGCGCACAATTGAATCATCCACCAGAACAACATTTTTCCCGGCGAGCAGATCCCTGTTGGCGTTATGCTTCATCTTAACGCCCAGATTCCTGATCTGTGCCGTGGGCTGGATAAATGTACGGCCGACATAGTGGCTACGGATAATACCCAACTCGAAAGGCAGTCCCGCCCCCCCGGCAAAGCCGATCGCCGCAGGCACGCCGCTATCGGGGACAGGCACCACAATATCCGCCCCCGCGCAAGGCGCTTCGGCGGCCAGCTCCGCACCTATATTCTTGCGGATCTGATACACGGCATGGCCATCAAGACGGCTGTCCGGGCGGGCGAAATAAATATACTCAAAAATACAGAATTTAGACGGCTTATTGTCAAACGGGCGTTTGCTCTGGATGCCCTGTGCGTCGATCACGACCATTTCGCCCGGCTCGATATCGCGCACAAAATCCGCCCCGGCAATGTCCAGCGCACAGCTTTCCGATGCCAATATATGCGCCGTCCCCAAACGCCCCAGCACCAAAGGACGAATACCATGCGGATCACGCACCCCGATCATCATGTCGTCGGCACAGGCCACAATGGAAAAAGCGCCTTCGACAATCCGTAATGCCTCGATAAATTTATCAACCGGTGTTTTTTGTTTCGCGCGCGCCGTCAGGTGAATAATCACTTCCGTATCGGATGTCGACTGGAATAACGCGCCCTGCGTCACCAGATCCGTCCGCAAGGAATGGGCATTGGTCAGGTTTCCGTTATGGGCGATAGCAAACCCGCCGAACGACAAATCCGCGTAAAGAGGCTGGATATTCCGCATGCTGGTTTCGCCGGTGGTCGAATAACGGTTATGACCGATTGCAACATGGCCTTTCAACTGATCCATCACGCCCGGCGCGCCATAAGCCTTGCCGACCATATCCGCTGCCCGGAAAGAATGAAAAGACTGCCTGTCAAAGCTGACAATACCGGTTGCTTCCTGCCCGCGATGCTGCAAGGCATGAAGCCCCAAAACTGTTAACGGCGCGGCGTCTTCATGGCCGAACACGCCGAATATGCCGCATTCTTCTTTCAGCTTGTCATCGTCAAACGGCGTTTCCGAGACCCGGTTTTCATCAATCATGGGGGTTTGTTACTCGTTCAAATTATCCTGAAAAATCCGGTTCAGTTCCTGTCTTTCCTCGCGCTGATAACCCGCCGCATCAGACTCATCCTCGGTCACCGGAGCGGCATTATCACGCGCATCGTCATCTCGCCCGCCCAAAAGATCAATATCCTGCAACCTTTCCCGCGTAGCGCGTGCTGCACTTTCCGCGGCTTCACCGCCGCGGGCTTCAAGATCTTCCCTTGTTGCTTCCGGTAAAAACGCCGCCATCCCGTCAGCCGTTGCCGCGACATAATAGTGCGTTTTGCTGCCCGCGAACCAGCTATTGCGGGTTTCTTCATCCACCAGCAGATATACCGGCAGATATAGCAATCCCAAAATCAAAATGCCGCGCACCAGCCCGAAAATAACGCCCAGCGTACGGTCGATCGCACCCAGTCCGATCGCCCGCGCCCAACCTGCCAGATAGTGGCTGACGATGGACAGGACAATGACCACAACAATGAAAATCGACACATAAGCCAGAATATCGGCAAGCAAATCATAAGGCAGCAGGTCAAACAGCTTTTCGGGGCTGTCTTCGCCGTCAACCCCCATCCAGCCGCGCACCGTCACGGCAAAGGACGCACCGCCCATCCAGGCAGCGACCAGACCGCCGCCAACGCCCAAAATCGTCAGAACCTCGCGGATAAAACCGCGCAAAAACGCGATCACCGCAGAAATAAGCAAGGCCGCAATAATAACCAGATCGAAAATCATCAGATAGCTGATCCTATTTCTTCATCACAGGGTGATTTCAAACAGGAAACATACATGCCCACGCACAAGAAACCAACGGTTTTGTTTAAAAAATCAGGCTTATGCGTAACGTTTTTGCACGGATGCCGATGCCAGCGCCGCCGCCAAATCAGCCAGCCCGCCAATCTCTTCAATCGCGATCGGCGCCTTACCGGCCATTTCACGGTTCTTTTCCGATTTGAAAGACGGCATAAACGCCGTGCCGAACCCCAGTTTTGCGGCTTCTTTCAAGCGCACATCCGGCTGGGCGACCTGACGCACTTCCCCGGCAAGGCCAACTTCGCCAAAAAACACCGTATCCATCGGCAGGGCATGGCCGCTGAGCGAACTGATAAGCGCCGCCGCTACCGCCAGATCCGCTGCCGGTTCGCTGATCCGGATGCCACCCGCAATATTAAGAAAAATATCCGCACCGGAAAATTGCAGGCCGCAGCGCGATTCCAGAACCGCCAGAACCATCGCCAGCCGCCCCGAATCCCACCCGATAACGGCACGGCGCGGATTGGCCATAGATGACGGCGCAACCAGCGCTTGCACTTCGACCAACACCGGTCGCGTCCCTTCCAGCCCGGCGAGGACAGCGCTGCCGGCAGCATCAGCCTGACGTTGCGCCAGAAAAAGCGCTGACGGATTTTCAACCTGCACCAGCCCTTCATGCGCCATTTCAAAAACGCCGATCTCGTCCGTAGGGCCAAAGCGGTTTTTTACCGCCCGCAAAATACGGAACTGGTGGCTGCGGTCACCTTCAAAATAAAGCACTGTATCGACCATATGTTCCAAAACACGCGGCCCGGCAATCTGGCCTTCCTTGGTGACATGGCCGACAAACATCACGCAAATGCCGCGCTTTTTCGCGACGCGGATGATTTCCTGAGCCGATGTGCGAACCTGTGTCACCGTGCCGGGCGCGCTTTCAACCGTATCCACATACATGGTCTGAATCGAATCAATCACAATCAATTTCAGATCGTTTTTCATGTCCTCCATCGCCGCGACAATATCGCGGACATTGGTGGATGACGCCAGCTCGACCGGCGCATGAGACAAGCCGAGCCGGTCGGCGCGCAGCCTGACCTGATCAATGGCTTCCTCGCCCGACACATAAGCGCACCGCACGCCGTTCATCGCCAGCGCACAAACCGCCTGTAACAATAATGTCGATTTCCCGATGCCCGGATCCCCGCCAATCAGGATCGCCGATCCCGGCACAAGCCCGCCGCCTGTTACCCGGTCAAATTCATCTATTTTCGTGATGTTACGCGTGATTTTCTTTGAATCCTCGCCCTTAAGGTCAAAAAACGCAACAGCGCGGCCTTTGCGCCCGCTGCCCAGCCCTTTGGGCAGCGCTGCTTCGGTGACTTCTTCGGCAAGGCTGTTCCACGCGCCGCACGCATCGCATTTTCCGGTCCATTTACTATGCACCGCGCCACAATCCTGACAGATATAAGTCGCTCTGGTTTTTGCCATCTTTTTGTCCTGTTTTATTAAGCCGGCTTTACATGCCACCCGTTAACGCCATACCGGATGCGGCGCTTTTATCCTGTATAACCGATTTTACCGCGCCAGAAAAGAACAAAAAAAGAACATTTTTAAATTAACGGGACGAAAACCCTAAAAATCAACGCATTTTCCGCCAATTTCCCAATCGCCGTACCGGGTTGGCTCCAATCCTTTGGGGCCGTGTTTTTCGACGACCTCCGGCTTGTCTGCCGCCGTGCCGGAAGCAGGCGAAGGAACCATCGCGGAATCGTTTTTATCTTTTTCTATGTCTGGCTTTTGCGTGTTCATCTTTGTAGTATGGGCGCAGCCTGTGATTTTGAAAAGACCGGAAACACAATATTATGGAAGTTATGAAACCTTTTCGCGCCCGTATTGACGCGCTGGATGACGAGATTGTCGATTTGCTGGCCAAACGCACCGCCATTATCCGCGAAGTTGCGGCATTCAAGCATGTGCACGGCATCCCGGCAGTATTGCAGGATCGGGTTGATGAAGTACGCGAACGCAATGCCGCCAATGCGGCGGCGCGCGGCGTTGACGAAGAGACTGTGCGCCAGATCTATGCGTTGCTGATCGATTATAGCTGCCGACTGGAAGATACATTAATGCAGGCCGCCCGCGCACAAGATCAATCGCGCGATAAGCAAACCGCAAAAGGCGGGTAACAGATGAATAACCATCCCCTTCATCCCCCCGCCGCACAAAACCCCGATTCATCAGATTCCGCCGAAAGCGATTTGTTGCAGGCGCGCCATGCGGCGCTGATGATGCTGTGCGATATTCTGGATCGCCGGCAAGCGCTGGATACCGTGCTGGAGCGTAACGAATATTACCGCGCCCTGCCCGATCACCGCGAACGCGGCTTTGCGCGGATGATCGTTTCGACCGTTCTGCGCCGCTGCGGCCAGATTGATGATTTTATTGCCAAAGCAATGACTCAGGCCGAACCGCCCCACCCGCCAATGTTGCGGCATTTGCTGCGTCTGGGGGCGGCGCAAATTGCTTTTATGAATGTGCCCGATTACGCCGCGATTGACACGGCTGTTAATCTGGCGGCCAGAGAATCCATGAGCCGCCAGAAAGGGTTGGTAAACGCTGTCCTGCGCCGCATTGCCGGTGACTATCAGGACATGGCCGCCAAACAGGATGCGCCGCGCCTGAACACGCCGGACTGGCTGATGCGGCTTTGGATCGCCGATTACGGGCTGCGGACAGCGGCTGAAATCGCGCAGGCCAATCTGGCGGAAGCGCCGCTTGATATAACCCTGCGCGACGCCAAAGACAGAGCGACATGGGCACAGGCACTGGGCGGGGCGATCCTGCCGACCGGGTCGATCCGCATCGGCGATCATAAAGGCGGGATCAGAACACTCCCCGGGTTTGAAGACGGACAATGGTGGGTACAAGATGCCGCTGCTGCCCTGCCTGCGACATTATTTGGCGATGTGACAAACAAGCAACTTGTCGATCTGTGTGCCGCGCCGGGTGGAAAAACTGCCCAATTAGTCGCGGCAGGCGCGCAGGTCATTGCCATCGACCATTCGGTACAGCGGCTGAAACGGCTGGCTGAAAATATGGAACGGCTGGGTATGACGGATCATGTCCGGGTCGAAGCCGCCGATGCCGCCGTCTGGCGCGGTAAGGATCCCGTCTCGCATATCCTGCTCGATGCGCCCTGTTCGGCGACCGGTACCATACGCCGTCATCCCGATGTGCTGCATCTGAAAAAAGAGTCGGACATTACAAGGCTGGCGGCGATTCAGGACAAAATGCTCAACCATGCATGCGACTTGCTGGCGCCGGGCGGCCTTTTGGTTTATTGCACCTGTTCCTTGCAAAAAGCCGAAGGCGAAAACCGGATCGCGCAGCTTCTGGAAATGCGGCACGATGTCCGGCGCGTTCCTGTCCGGCCAGAGGAACTTGGCGGCCAGCAAAACTTCATCACACCCGAAGGCGATGTCCGTATCCTGCCTTTTTATCTGGCGGCACATGGCGGCATGGACGGATTTTTTGCCGCCCGCCTGCAAAAAACATAAGCGCAAAAATGTCAAAAATCATGATGAAACCTATGGAAAAAGGTGAAATCATCTTTAAAACCTGTTACAAATAAAGTAAGTCATACGTTCCTGACGTTGTCTTTTCCGGCGACCAGCCATCTTTATCCACCGCCCTGCCCCTTACGAATGCCAGAGGTTTCATGGCCCGCGTTACAGACATAAAAATTGCGCCTTCGATCCTGTCCGCCGATTTTGCCGCATTGGGCAATGAGGTACGCGCCATAGATCAAGCCGGCGCCGATTACATCCATGTCGATGTGATGGACGGGCACTTCGTGCCCAACATCACGATCGGGCCGGGCGTTGTCAAAGCCTTGCGCCCGCATTCCAAAAAGATTTTCGACGTGCATCTGATGATTTCACCCGCCGACCCGTATATCCCCGACTTTGCCGCCGCCGGTGCCGACATCATCACCGTCCACCCCGAAGCCGGCGCTCATATCCATCGCAGCCTGCAAGCGATCCGCGCGGCAGGCAAAAAAGCAGGTATATCACTGAACCCTGCAACACCTGTCGATTTATTGAAACATGTGATTGAACTGACGGATCTGGTGCTGATCATGACGGTTAATCCCGGCTTTGGCGGGCAAAGCTTTATTCCGTTGTTCGACAAGATCCGCGCCGCGCGCGAGATTATCGAAACAGTTGACCACCCTGTTGATCTGCAGGTTGATGGCGGCGTTAATGCCGCTAATGCGCCGGATGCCATTGCCGCAGGCGCGAATGTTCTGGTGGCCGGCACATCGGTGTTCAAAGACGGGCCGGACGGTTATGCGAAAAACATCCGGGCATTGCGGGGGGACGCATGATTGCGGAACGCATGATCAAGACCATCCGGCGCAAGGCCGGCTATCTGGCCTTTAACAATATTGTCTATAACTGGTCATTAAAAGGCGCGGTGCCGCATGGCTTCGTCCAGCCTTTATCCGATTTATGGCCGGGCGACCCGGAAAAAGGGCGCTGGCTATGCAGCGGCGCCTTCGCCGCCGAAGGCGAAACACTGGCGCTGCACGGTAACTTCTGGGAGCCGGTCGGGGTTGGCGCTTTGTGGATGACCCACATGCACGGCTTTGACTGGCTGCGCGATCTCAAGGCGCTGGGCGGCGATCAGGCACGGCGGCAAGCGCGTGACATGGCAGCAAGCTGGATGTCCTATTATCATTGCTGGCACGAGGATTTATGGCGGCCTGACCTGACCGGGCGGCGCATTACAAACTGGATATCCCATTACGAATTTTTCGGCGCCAGCGCCGATGAAGATTTTCAGGATGAATTTTTCGATGTTCTGGTGCGGCAGGCACGGCATTTATCGCGCACCCTGCCCGGCACGATGCACGGATATCCGTTATTACAGGCCATTCGCGGGCTGATTTATGCAGGCATTGCCCTGCAAGGGCGGGAAAACTGGCTGGTTCAGGGGCTTGACCTGCTCCAGCAACAGACAGCCCGGCAAATTCTGGCCGATGGCGGGCATGTCAGCCGCTCTCCACAGATTTTAATACAGGCGCTGCAGATTTATGTCGAAATTCGCCATGCGCTGGCCAGCGCCGGTTATCCGGTACCGGCGCAGATCGAACAAACCATCGACCGCATGGCACAGGCAGCGCGGTTCTTCCGCTATACGGACAAAAAAATGGCCTTGTTCCACGGCACACAGGAAGGCAACAGCGACATGCTCGATGCTGTCCTGACGCGCTCCAACGCCCGTGGCAAAGTGCTGCGCAGCCTGCCGCAAAGCGGTTTTGAACGCATGACATTGGGGCGGACGCTGGTCATGGTCGATGCCGGAACACCACCCGCATGGCCGCATGACGATCATGTCCATGCCGCGCCTTTGGCGTTCGAGATGATGTATGGCAAGGAACGTATTTTTGTGTCCTGCGGCACGCATCCGCTGGATGAAGACTGGCGGGACTCGCTGCGGGCGACGGCAGCGCATAATACGATCTGTCTCGATAACCGCAACAGCGCCGAGATTCGCAATGACGGACACATGGGACGAAAGCCCCGCAAAACCGCATCGGTGCGGGAAGATAATCACGATGCTGTCCTGCTGGAATTGTCACATGACGGCTATGTGCCGTTGAACGGCGTGACACACCGCCGCCGCCTGTATCTGGGGCGGGGCGGGCATGATTTCCGTGGCGAGGAAACATTAAGCTGCGGGGTCGGGGTCAGCCGCCCGATTGATGTCGCGTTGCGCTTTCACCTGCACCCGCGCGTGCAGGTATCGTTGATCCGTGACGGACAGGAAGCCTTACTGCGTCTGCCGGGCGGGGCGGGTTGGCGCTTTATTCACAGTATCGGCCATATCGGGCTGGAAAACAGCATCTATCTCGGCGATGGCAGCCGCCCGCGCAAAACCAAGCAAATCGTGATTACCGGCCAGATGGAACAGGATGTCGTCACCATCAAATGGGCGCTGCAACGGGAAACGAAGTAGGGCTTTTGTACTCCCCTTGCTCCTACGCCAAGGCTTCGGAGAGACAGGCAAGGCGGGGGACATTACAATGCCAGATCAACCATCACCGGAACATGGTCGGAGGGCTTTTCCCAGTCGCGCGCCGGGGTCAGTATCTGGTGATTTTCCAGATAAGGCATCAGCGGGGGCGTCATCCAGATATGATCGAGCCGCCGCCCGCGATTGGACTTTTTCCAGTCCCGGTTGCGGTAAGACCACCATGTATAGCATTTTTCATCGGCGGGAACGAAATGCCTGATGGCGTCATGCCAGTCGAGCGAAGCCTGCATGGCGGCGAGTTTTTCGATTTCGACCGGCGTGTGGGATACCACATTTGACAGTTGCTTATGCGACCAGACATCATGTTCGAGCGGCGCAATATTAAAATCGCCCAGCGCGATCAACGGATCATCGGGGCGGCACGTCGCGGCAAACCAGTCAGTCATCTCATCAAGGAAATCAAGCTTGTGCGCGAATTTGTCGTTCAAGGCAGGATCCGGCTCGTCACCGCCCGCCGGCACATAAAGGCAATGGACAGCGATTTTTTTCTGTAATTTCGATGATTCCAGATGAACGGCAATATGGCGGCAATCTTCACGCCCGGCG
>SKGD01000006.1 GCA_007117665.1 Alphaproteobacteria bacterium | reverse complement strand
ATTCGGTTGAACTGTGCCTTCGACAGCAAAAACAAATCATTCATGGCAGCACCTCCTGCCATAGTGAATCATAATTGCCTTTGTCCGTGAATCTTAAAATTAATAGGTCCTGAGCCTAGGGCGCTCTGACCCTGAAAATAAACAGCTTATGTTTTTTTTATGGTCCCGTTGTCGCGCAATCTATCGCCGGGTCGAACTCCACGCCGCCGACATTATTAATCCGGAAGCTTCGCAGGCCTTGGCCGGGGGGGCAGTCTATATTAAACGCTCCGCTGGGTAGTAAGGGCTGGCAGCGCAGGCTGTTATTCTGGATGCCGGTTGCGACATGTCCGTCCGGGCACATATCGCCGCTTCCTGCAATAAACTCAACCTCCATACAGGCGCTCATAGTTGTTTCATGACAAAACCTATCATCATCGGAGATCATGCTTATTTCCGCTTTTATATTGCCTGCGACATGAAGTTTATGAACTGGATCAGCCTCCCCAATACCGACATTTTCAAGATTGGTGTTGTGAAGCCACAATTGCCCACCAGGAGCAGCCGCGGCACGCCGCCATAGCGATCTCGCAAAGCTGCGTCCGTAAACAACAATGTCATCATAATATTGTGGCCCGCTATTATGATATTGCAGGGCGCTCACAAAGCGTGCGTTGCTTCTGTTACAATTTTCGCTCTCCAGACGGGGTGGCGTCGAACAGCCGGGCATAAGAACGCTCCCATCCCGGGTATAAGCCCCGGCATTATTTTGCCCATGAGAAACAAGCACGTAATGGATGGAACTGGCGGGCTCGATAACGCTATTCCCGAACTCATCCACCAGATCAATTGCACCGAGCTGGGGGGGGGCTGGTGACAAAGGCCCATAAGAGGATTGCGTCATGATTTCTGAGACAGCGTAAGTAAGTTTCATATTCCAGCCGTCAAATGCAAAACGAGCCTGAATATCAACATTAGCTAGGCCTTGATTTATCGTTTTGACGGGCACAGCGCCAATCATAACAGGATCGCTCCCCCCGGCTCCGTATCCGGCACCAGTTCTACCATCAGCATTACGACTTCCATCCGTAGTGCAGGCAATATTGGCAGGGCAGGGATTTGTAATTTGGGTGCGGCATTGTTCCTGACCATATAGCAGGTGGCTTTGAGGCAGGGTTGGATCCGCAGGACACGGATAACGACCTGTAGATTCATAAAAAATAGTGATAAAATTGCGTGCCTGGTCAACAGATTCAATTGTTTGCTCATAGGCGATTCTGTACGTATATATCGTGTACATACTGGCCGCCCCAGCGATAAAAAGACCCAAAATGATAAGGGCGATACTTAGCTCGATAACCGTAAAACCCCGTCCTCGCACGTAATCCATAACATAATGCCTTTTCATCTCTTATTGACAGGGGCAACTGTACCACTGCTCGAAACTGCCTCCCCCGCCTGCAGTGGGACGCCAACAGTCTTTTGCTGTACCCGTGGTACAATCACAAATAGCTTGTCCCGTCCCAAGTTCAACACCCAACGCGGCGTATTCATTAGGATCACGTAGCTCACCTTCACCCATAGGTTGTGTATAAGAGCAGGTGTTGCAGTCACTCATAGCCGGAATGAGAGTCCAGTTCTCATAATTTGTGCCTGGCGGCGTCCAGACATCTGCATCACAATCATAGGGAACCTCATACATATTTCCACTACCTGTCAGATTAGGAGGACAATCAACCAGTTCGTTCTTTGGATCCGGGCAAATGCATGCTTCTGCGTGCACCAGTTCGGGCGGCGCCCAGCCCCCTGCCTGACTGGCCGTGGCAGGCGGTGTTCCATAAGCAACACCGTAAGAGTTCGGGCCGCTCGGTGGTGGGCAGTGCCATGTTTCCTCAAAAAGCTCGGCAACATTATTGTAAGTTGTTCCGCCATAGACAAAAGAATTTATCCGGGCGCCGGAGCAAGAATCGGCACTATATTGAGGGGCGTTAGGGGGACAGCGACAATCCGACGTATCCCACATTTCAAGAGAAGAATCGGTAATACAGCTACTACCGTCCCACAAGCAGGTATTAGGGGCGCCAGAAGAGCCGTCCGGACAGGTAATATATCGCGCATGACGTGCTTGCCCGGTTAACTGTCCCGTCCCGACACCATAATGCGTATGACAAGCTCTGGTCATATCGGCGGCCGGCCCTTCTACACACTCACAATCCTGCCCGAACCAAGAACCAATATTCTGCCAGCGCGTACTTTGAATTGTATTGGCTGTAAACGAGCTGGGGCATCTAAATCTTTGGATGATAAAACGATCGCCAGTTGACGCGCCGGTACATGTTGCTGTTCGTACCCGATAGCTTTGCCGACACCAGCAATCATGATGATCACGCAAAGATTCTGATGTGACAGGGCCGCCGCCGGTACTTGGTGATTCGGGAAACATGCCCGTACGGGGATCAGGGTTTATTTGTGCCGGAGCAAGCGTAACGCCTGCCGGGATATTTGCGCCGTCATATTCCCGGTACTGGGCGCGGATACCAGTCGTAGGATGGACATTGTCAAGAACCTCCATGTTATACAGGAAGTTATAAATTGCTTCTGAGGGACGGAAGCCTCCTTCCTGATTCGTGCCACCAAAATTACCGTCTGGAGCCCCTTGTTCGTGGGACGAATGCCATCTGAACGTTCCTTCATCACAGCGGTAAATATCCCTGACAAGATTGCAGGAAGTCGCCGGCGCCCGCAGACCATTATTCAGTTCATCAATATAATCCCGCGCAACATCAATCGCCAGAACGCCAGGCGGACGGGCATCAATCCGGCTTGTTAGTTCAGCAGCGCTATAAATATTCCCCGGTCCAAAATTATAGCATAAACCGGAATATACCGTTCTAAACTGGCCATGGCCGGTGTCTGTTATTGTGCGCGGCACGCCACAGGCTGTAATGGCTTGTATGGAACTACACCCCTCAGGCGGCACAACATTACAAATCAGATTGCCCTGACTGGTGATCCCCCCGAAAAATTGACCGGCCGGACACGCGAAAGATACTTCATTAGTGCAGAGAGGTTCGCCACCCTGAATCCCGATCAGATAAGGGGTTGGATGTTCACAAGCCATACCTTCGCCAGGATTTCCTATAGTACCGCCGATTCGCTCGGGTCTGAAGCAATTATCTCCATCTTCGTCACAAATCTCCGATGCAATAAAACCGCCTGCCGCCCGTATGACACCATCGCCGCTATCACCTTCCCTGACCTCAAGACGCTCTGCGCCGTCGACATCATCAGCCAGCGATGCGCCTATAATCACGTTTTCAGCATCCGTAGAGCCGCGAAGATGAATATTCGAAGGAGTTATGTTTGATATTTGCCACAATTGCACACCCATATCTGTAAAATAAACGGCAAGATCATCAAAAGCGGCCAGCTTTTCTCCGACCAGAAAAACCGAATTCGAGCGATTACAATTTTCTCCTGCACTGCCCGCTGGGCAAACGCCGACAAGACTGCCTTCCCTGCTATAAGCGCCTTCTACTACATTATTGTGACTTAAAACTATAAAATGAGCGGAATGTTCGGGGGATATCCGGCTTTCTCCCTCATGATCAATAATAGAAATACCGCCGATATTCATATTAAACGTATTGACATCCGTGAGCGCGGCAGTCGCACCGTATATCATGCGATTCCCAGAGCCATCTATGGTTTGATCCTCTGTAAGGCTGAGCGTACGGAACGGAACGGCTCCCAGATAAATGTTAGGATTCACCAAAGCGCGATTGCTTGTAACGGTTGCAACACCCGGAGCGGTCGCAGAGCAATCTTCATGGCCGTATGAAGGATCATCTCTTGGCACTGTAAGGGGAGCCGGACATGGATAACGGCCATAGCTTGAGCGAAAAGTCCCTATCGATCTTTCTACAGAAGCCATTGCCCCCGCAGTTTTTGCTGCTTTGCGCTCCATTTGCCATTGACCATATAAAAACATGGCTGGCGCGATCAGAATGCCAACGACAATAAGCGCAACCGCTATCTCAATCAACGTATAGCCATGCTCTTGTCTTGTTTTATTTAAGGTATAACACATATAGGCTCTCCATTACTATCTATGCCGCGCATGATAAGGCCTGCGCTGCTACAATTTTGGGCAACAAAATTTCCGGATCCTGGGGGCCCGACAGGAAGCCTCATGGCTGGTCCGCCGTTAATAGTGCTGACTTCTCCTGAATCAACCATATCTGAACAGTACACCTCTTGCTGGCCAATGGACAACACAGCGCGATTTGTATAACACCGCATTTGCGGTTCGGAGCCACCAATCGTTCTGGGGTTCATGCATGTAATTTCTTCACGACAGAATTCCGGTGCCATTAACCTTGATGAGCCGGCCGCATAGATATTGCCGCCGACATGCACATTGTGATCTGGCGCGGTTTCCCCGATGCCGATCCTAACGGCATCCGAGATAGCGCGCGTTTCGTCACTATGTTGATACCATATATCCCGTCCGGTAATCTCTATTGCAGATGTTATATCGTCATAAAATTCCGGACCGGGCACGAGACTGCGCGCCCCAATTCCATAACCTTCCAGCGGGGGGAAGTCCGAGGTGAGCTGAAACAGAACATGCAGAAAAAACTCACTGGTGCCGTCACAATTCATGCTATCTCTGACGGCCATATCGCAAGGCGCGTACAATTCACCGTTCCTTGTGTAAGCACCAGCTCCGGAGGCGCCGTGAGACACAAGTACAGCATCATATGTTACCTCGACGCCTCCATCCGCCGGCCTGAGATGTATAGCAGGATCAGCACTGGTTGTGTTAGCCGCATCATCTCTTTTAAGAGCCCATACTCTTATTTTTCCGGCGCCAATCGCATTTTGGTATTCATCGGCATCGGTCTGATCTTCTGTTACGGCATAAAGAATTTTATTATGCCAGGCATCATAACTTTTTCCCGGTGTCAGACCCAGAGCGGCAAAGGGCACTGCGCCAATTAAAACATGATCCGGCCCCGCCGTGCGGCAGTACCCACCGTTAGTCGGCCAATCTGTATCACTGCAATCCAAAGGATAGCCACCACTCTCATCCCCTTCGGCGCCGTAATCAGCATCTCCTTCGCGCGCAGTGACCCGCGCCGGCCTCGGATAACGATTATTTTCCTGCACAAAAATCCTTAATGCGCCTCTGATGTCCCCGATATTCCCGCTGGTTGACGCGATCAGGGCGCGCTGACGCTGAACATCCCAAACTTTAAACAGCGGAACGACCAACAAACTTATAAGGATGAGGGCAATAGAAACCTCGATCAGGGAAAACCCATCCTGTCTATGTTGCTTTATCTTCATTTTCTGTGTTGGCATATCCCGCACCCAAGCGCCGGGCGAATACACCCCCGACGCGAAATACATACAATTTTATATTAATTATAGTCAGAACCAGTTTAAAGAACAATTAACCGCACCATCATCGCACAGAATGACGTGGTTTTGAACAGGGGATTTATGCGGGTATATCGCGCGTGGATCGCAGCAGGATATCAAGAAAATCATCCCCGCCCTTTTGCAATGTCAGCGTTTCGCGGTCAGGCTGGTGCGCCATAATATTTTCTATATTTTGCAATAGTTCTTTTATTTTTTTAATTTCTGTTTCGGATAAGGACGGCAATCCGGTATTTTGCGGGGCGGGTTGCCTGGCGAGGGTTGTCTCCGGATGGGTTTGATCCCATGTTTTTTGGTATGCGCTGGCGGCTTTGGCGGTGTCTCCGGATGGGTTTTTCGGTTTCTGATCCGGCTCTTGCGGTGCGTTTTCTTGCGCGTGCTCCGGCTCTTCCTGTGCCACCAGCAATTCCTGTAAAAAGATTTTCAGTGCCGTTATGGATATGCTTGTTTGATCGTCCCCGAACATATTATTTTCTTCGGACGCCTTATGATCGGTAGGGCGATCGTGCCTGTCGTCGGGGGTTTGGCGCCGGATTGCCATGCGCGCATCAATGGCTTCGGTTTCCCGAAAACGCGTTTTGAAAATCTGGTCGAGCGTCGAAAACATAATAACAATTATAGGCGCATCGGATAAAGATGTCCCTATGCTTTTCTAGTGCGTTGATATTATATGTTTTTACCGGTTCCGATAAATATCAAACAAATTTTGTTCAGCGCTTGAAACAAACCATGGGGCATTGAAAACATACATTTCGTGCATTTCGCGGGAACGATGTTTGTGCCACATGGTAAAATTGCCGATCTCCATCAACATCGGCCACATTTCAAGCCCGTCAATGCGCATGGATTGTGTGGTATCGACAAAAACCGGTCTCAGGACAAGGTCGATAACAACATCGGCATTTCTATTGCTTGTGCTGCGTAATGCCGATTGTCGTGCAAAATCGTTATATTCCCGCCGGTTCATGCGCATTTCCATGAATCTTTCTATGTCTTCGACAATGATCGCGACCCAGAGATTGCCGACTTGCACCGGGATATGCGCCCCCGGCAGACCATCCAGCGATAATTGAACGGTTGTAACAGTTCCATCCATCTGGCTTTGTGGAAATGTATTGCTCGCCAAGATATTGCCGTCAAGGCGAATACGAATAGGATGATCTTCGGCGCGATACTGGAAAAAACCGTTCTGCAGACGATGTAATTCATTGCTCATAATATTTTGTTTTTCCATGGGCGGGGCATTCATGTAAGCAGGCATGCGCTGCACCCATTGCTGGAAATTGGGTTCGATTTTTGCCAGACGGTGGAACCCGAACCCGACCAGCTCATTCACCGAGAAAACCTGATTATTGATCGTTGATGTCTGCGGCTGCCCGGCCGCGGGCGATGGCGCCAGAAAACCAAAGCACACCAGCACACAACAAAATCTGAATATTGTGCTGAAAAATGTCATACGCATGCGGCAGGGTCTCTCTATACTCAATACTCACACTTTTGACTCTTAAATACTATCATTCTAAGTTTTAAAAAGAAAAAAAACCTTAATATGCCGCTTTGCTGTTGTTTTTCAAAAAAGGAACATAGATGTCTGACCCACCCCGCGACCCCGAAAAAGACGATCTATGGGCGTTTTTCATCAAAGGCGTCAAGCCGTTGACAGGGCGCGATAAGAAAGCCGCGCTGCCGCCGGATGATAAACAAAAACCGCCGCACTCGCCCGTGCCGAAACCCCGGCAGCAAAGTCCGCTGGAACATATCACAGAGCTTGGGGCGAAGAAAAGCGATTATCCTGCCAAGGGACGTGAGATTGACCGCCGCACCCGCCAGAAAATTATTCGCGGACAAATGGAGATTGAAGCGATACTTGATCTTCACGGCTTGTCGCGGGCGCAGGCGCAAACGACATTGACGGGGTTCTTACAGCAAAGCGTTGCTGCCGGACGGCGACATGTGCTGGTGATTACCGGCAAGGGACGCCGCAGCCGCGCAGATTCCTTGCTGGGTAGCGGCGGCGGCATATTGCGGCAAAGCGTGCCGGAATGGCTTGAATCTTCGCCTTTGAGCCGGATTGTTTTATCGTATCATCGTGCCCGGCCCCGCGATGGCGGTGATGGCGCACTTTATGTTTATTTACGCCGCCCCGACCGATAATATAGCCGTTGAAATGAGCGTTTGGACGTTTTCACTCGTTGCTCATGTACGGTTTGTGTACATTTCGCTCCTCGTTCATAGCCAACCGCCAATTTGAACGACTATAGTTGCCCAAACGCTCATGGTTGCCACTCACAAGATCTAACCAAAAAGCATCAAGCGTTAGAGGATAAATTTGCTCAGATCCGCATTCTCCGCTAGTTCTGCGACCTGCTTGCGGACATAATCGGCGGTGATGTTCAGCGAATCGCCATTGCGGTCGCTGGCGGTGAAGCTGATCTCATCCAGCAGCTTCTCCATCACGGTCAACAGGCGGCGCGCGCCTATATTTTCAACCGTTTCATTGACCTCGAATGCGATACGGGCAATCTCGTCAATCGCGTCAGGCGCAAAATCAAGGTCGAATCCTTCGGTTTTCATCAATGCTTTATATTGGATCAAAAGGCTGGCCTCGGTTTCATTCAGAATGCGTTTGAAATCGTCTTCGGTCAGGGCGCGCAATTCAACCCGGATCGGCAGCCGCCCCTGTAATTCGGCGAGCAGATCCGAAGGCCGGGCATAATGGAACGCGCCGCTGGCGATAAATAAAATATGATCGGTTTTAACCGTTCCGTATTTTGTCGTTACGGTTGTGCCCTCGATCAATGGCAACAGATCGCGCTGGACGCCCTCGCGCGAGACATCGCCTCCCTTGGCGTCCTGCCGGTGGGCGATCTTGTCAATCTCGTCCAAAAACACAATGCCGTTTTGTTGCACCAGATCCAGCGCATCGGCAATTAACTTATCTTCATCCAGCAATTTGTCGGATTCATCTTGCATCAACACATCGTAGGATTGCGATACGCTCATTTTTTTGCGCTTTTTACGCTCGCCGAACGCCTTGCCGAACAAGTCACCCATATTGACCATGCTCATTGATGCGCCCGGCATGCCGGGGATGTCAAAGCCCTGCATCATGTCGCTGCGATCTTTGACATCAATCTCGATCTCGCGGTCGTTCAAAGCGCCCGCTCGGAG
Source organism: Alphaproteobacteria bacterium (assembly GCA_007117665.1). Classification (GTDB taxonomy): domain Bacteria; phylum Pseudomonadota; class Alphaproteobacteria; order Micavibrionales; family Micavibrionaceae; genus UM-FILTER-47-13. The sequence goes on along the minus strand of SKGD01000006.1, from coordinate 2,307 downwards.
TTTTTCACGAAAGCTTTTGCGCGTCTCTTCGGAGGCTGAATCACCGACCAGCGCATCCAGAACGCGATTTTCGGCGTAAATTTCGGCTTGCGCCATGACTGTGCGGCGCTGTTTTTCGCGCACCATGTGGATGGCGACTTCCATTAACTCGCGGATGATGGATTCAACATCTTTCCCGACATAGCCAACCTCGGTAAAGCGGGTGGCTTCGACCTTGATAAAAGGCGCTTGCGCCAGCTTGGCCAGCCGCCGGGCAATTTCGGTCTTGCCGACACCGGTCGGGCCGATCATCAGGATATTTTTGGGGTAAATCTCTTCCTGCAGATCCGGTTCCAGCTGCATACGGCGCCAGCGATTTCGCAAGGCAATCGCCACAGCGCGCTTGGCGTCTGATTGTCCGATAATATGGCGGTCAAGTTCGCTGACAATTTCGCGGGGCGAAAAGGCCGAAACCTGCGCCGCGGCATTTTGGGACGGGCGGGTTCCGGTACCTGCCTGTGTCCGGGGAGAAGCTGTGTCGGTCATAGAGCGGCCATCCTATAATGTTTCAATAACGATACTATGATTGGTGTAAACGCAAATCTCACCGGCAACCCGCATGGCTTTTTCGGCGATCTCCGCGGCGGACATATCCTTGCGGTCATACAAGGCGCGCGCCGCCGCCAGCGCATAATTGCCACCCGACCCGATTCCGATAATGCCGTCTTCGGGTTCGACAACATCCCCTGTGCCGGTCAGGATCAAAGATGTGTTTTTGTCACACACTGCCATTAAGGCTTCGAGACGCCGTAAGTAACGGTCGGTACGCCAGTCTTTGGCAAGCTCGACACAGGCGCGGGTCAACTGGCCGGGATGGGCTTCGAGTTTTGCCTCCAGCCGTTCAAACAAGGTAAAAGCATCGGCGGTCGCCCCGGCAAATCCGGCAATGATATTTTCGCCCCGCCCCAGTCGTCTGACTTTGCGGGCATTGGATTTCAGCACCGTGTCGCCCATGCTGACTTGTCCGTCGCCGGCGATCACAACATCCTTGCCCTTGCGGACGGACAAAATAGTTGTGGCGTGCCAGCTGGGAAATTGTCTGTTTTGTTCATTCATCACATGATCCTTTTCATGTCACATGACATGACGTTATCTATTTGTTTGTCAAGCATTACATACATTTTATGACGCGGTGCAAGGTAGTTAGTGCATCGAAAAAAACCGTTTTGCTGTTATAATGGAACATTCTCGCATATAAAATGCCAGCCAGCATCCGGGGAGGGATCAATGAGTGATCAGACGCAAACCAAGCCGCTGAAGCCCGTTATAAGCATCGAACATGTCACAGAGCTATCAGGGGCAGATCTTAATGATCTGTGCGATGCGACAGATGAAGCGATCAAGGCCGGAGGCGGCTTTGGATGGGTCAGGCTTCCTGCCCGCGATATTCTGGAACGTTACTGGCAGGGCGTCATGGTCATGCCGGCGCGCATGTTATTCGTTGCCCGGCTGGACGGGGTGATTTGCGGCACGGCGCAGCTTGTCATGCCGCCCCGCAACAACGAAGCCCAGAGTTTTGCTGTTAATCTGACGACTAATTTTGTCGCGCCGTGGGGGCGAAAACATGGTCTGGCGCGGCTGTTATTGGCTGAAGTTGAGAAAAAAGCGCGCGCCGAAGGTTACGCAGTGATTAATCTCGATGTTCGTGAAACGCATGAAGGCGCTATCAAGCTTTATGAAAGCATGGGCTATATTCATTTCGGCACGCATCCTTATTATGCGCGGGTGCAGGATCAGGTGATTCGCGGCCGTTTTTATTACAAAGTAATTGATCCGCAGGCTGTAACGCAGACAGTATAATTTCCTGTGTTCATCATAAAGCCCTGTTTCCCAATGATAAAAAAAGGGTAATTTGACTCCGGGCAGGTTTTTTGGTCTAATTTTACTGTTTCCACTTCATAGAGAATGAAACATGTCATTAACGAGCAACAGAGGAGTGTACATATGTCTTTGAGTAAAGGTTTTGAACCGAAACAAATTGAGAAAACCGAAGTTGAGCCAGCCACACCGGCTGCCGGCACGGCACAAGGTCCGAAAAACGACCTGAAATAAGTTTCGGGGAATTTTGTTTTGATGAAAAGCTGCCTTCTCTGAGGGCAGCTTTTCTGATTTAGGGGTGTTTTTTTCAGGGATATAAACAATATGATTAGGGTCAAAACTCACAGCTTTCATGCAATTCTGTGACAAAACAAAAAGAAAGGAGCAAATTTTTCACACGCGGGACATGCCAAAGCATATTCAAGCGGGAAAAGTGATGTTAATTTCTTT
>SKGD01000028.1 GCA_007117665.1 Alphaproteobacteria bacterium | reverse complement strand
GATCGCTTCCCACTGGCTATCTGAGAGATAAAAATGACGCATGGCTTGGCTCCTTTTGTAAATCACCAATCCATTGAATCATAAAATTATCTGTGTGTTTAGACCCTAGGCAACGAAATGGCCGCAGTGCAGATAGCACAAAACTATAGGGAAAGTAAGTCAAGTATAGACAAAGTCCTCGTTTCTTATAAGAGGGTTATAGAAGATATAGGTGTCCAGTTTCGGGCAGCTCAATAATATAACTCAGTCTTTAAAAAACAAATAATTGGCGTCCCGTACGGGATTCGAACCCGTGTTGCCGCCGTGAAAGGGCGGTGTCCTAGGCCTCTAGACGAACGGGACGCAATAGATAGCGGCCTTTAAGACACGCATTTATAATCGGCGCACGGGGTAAAAATCAAGTCTTTTTCTTCATATAATTGCTTTTTTCCGTTCATCGCCGGCAAGCGCGAAGGCTGCGTCGTGAATATGCATTTCAACCTGCTCCCGCCCGTTCCACCGATCCAGCTTGAAACAGCCGGCAACATGAAAGGGACGATCGCGTCCGTGTTTAAGCATCGCCTCGCCGAGCGGCGTATCCGCGGCGCGGAACGCCACGGCTTTGAGCCTGCCGCCGCCATCCCAGTCCCCCAGCAATAGCCGGACATGATCCTTTCCCACCACATCCGCCTTGAACAGCCGCACATGCGGCAGGACAAACACCGGTTCGGGAACGTCCTGACCGAACGGCCCCAGCCGGCTTTGTATCATTTTCACCAGATCCGCCGTCGCCCCGCGCACCGACAGCACCGCATCAACCCGAACATCCGATATGGCTGCGCCTTCGGCCAGTTGTTTGCCAACCTGACGGGTGATAAAGGCTCGGAAATCATCAAGCTGTTCCGGCAGCAAAGTAAAGCCCGCCGCCATTGCATGTCCGCCGCCTTTCAAAACCAGCCCTTCATGGCGCGCCGCGATAAAGCACGCGCCAATATTCACGCCCGGCACCGAACGTCCTGATCCGCGCCCTTCCAGCGCGCCGTTTTCGCCCGCCGCATAGCTGATGACGACCGCCGGCTTGCCGTATTTTTCCTTCAGCCGCCCCGCAACCAGCCCCGACAGCCCCGGATGCCAGTCTTCATGCCCGACAATAATGGCCGGATGATCGGCCAGCCCTTCGGATTCAACCATCCGTTCGGCATGTGCCATCATCGCTTCCTGTATATCCTTGCGTTTAGCGTTGCATTCCTCCAGCGTCCACGCGATCTGCTCCGCCTCCCCGGGATCTTCGGTGGCCAAAAGCCGCGCGCCCAGATCTGCCTTATCCACGCGGGATCCGGCATTGATCCGCGGCCCCAGAACAAACCCCGCATGATAAGACTCCGGCGCGCCGTCGATCCGCGCCACATCGCACAGCGACTTCAGCCCCACATTCCGGCCATGCGCCATTTGGGTAAAGCCGGCGCGGACAAATAACCTGTTAGCCCCCGTCAGCGGCACCATGTCGCAAACCGTCCCCAGCGCGACCAGATCGAGCCAGTCCTTTAACGGCGCTTCGGGCAACGCCCGGCGGTTATAATAGCCAGCCTCGCGCAAGGCTGTATTCACCGCCACACAAACCAGAAACACCACCCCGCACGCCGCCAGCATATCAAGCCCCGAAAGATCGTCCCGCCTTTTCGGGTCGATCACAAATTTCGCAGGCGGCAATGTGTCCTCGGCTTCGTGGTGATCCAAAATGACACTCTCCAGCCCCATATCATTTCCGGCCTGTATCACGTCATGCGCGGTAATCCCGCAATCGCACAAAATAACAATCTCTGCGCCCTGATCTTTCAATGTTTTCAACGCCGTTTCATTCGGGCCGTAGCCTTCTTTGACCCGGTCGGGGATATAAAACGGCACATCCTGTCCCAGATGGCGGAAAAACCGCACCAACAAAGCCGTTGACGTTGCGCCATCCACATCGAAATCACCAAAAACGGCAATCTTGCGGCCATCGGTGATGGCCTGCGCCAGATACTCAGCCAACGGCGCCATGTCTTTCAGAGATAGCGGATCGGGAAAATCACGGGCAAGGCTAGGCGAAAGATAGGAAGGAACCTGATCCGGCGCAACGCCCCGTATATGCAAAAGCCGGGCGATAATCTCCGGCAAGTCATGTTGCCGGGCGATCTGTGCGACAATATCCTGCTGATCGGGCGTGAGAACCCATCGTGCCTGCATCAGCGACACAGTATCTTCAAACAACGATCCCGGCATGGACGACATGATCAGACCCTAACCGTCAACGGCGGAAAAGCCGGTCTTACGAGTGAAGTCATGATGCGATTCAATATGGCGAATCGTGCCGGATTTCGACCGCATCACAACGGAATGGGTAACAGCGCCGCCTTTGAACCGCTTGACCCCCCTGAGCATCGTGCCATCCGTAACGCCGGTGGCGGCGAACATCACATTATCCGGTCTGGCCAGATCATCGGTGCGGTAAACCCGTTTCAAATCTGAAATCCCCCACCGTTCGGCGCGCGCGATTTCATCATCATTCCGAAACACGAGCCGCCCCAGCATATGCCCACCCATACATTGCAAGGCTGCCGCTGCCAGAACCCCTTCCGGCGCGCCGCCCGTCCCGATATACATGTCAATCTCGTTTGCGGGGTCGGAAGCCGAAATAACCGCGCTGACATCGCCGTCTTGGATCAAGGTGATCCGCGCCCCGGCCTGTCGCACGGAATTGATAATATCGGCATGGCGCGGTCGGTCAAGAACACAGACTAGAACATCAGCCGGCATCACACCTTTGGCCGCCGCCACCCGCGCAACCATCTCGGCTGCCGGCACGTCGAGATCAAGAATATCCTCCGGCAATCCGGCGCCAACCGCGATTTTCTCCATATAAACATCCGGCGCGTTCAAAAAGCCGCCTTTGTCGGTCATCGCCATCACCGCCAGCGCGTTCTGCCCGCCCTTGGCCGTAATGGTCGTGCCTTCGAGCGGATCAAGGGCAATATCAATATCCGGCCCGCCGGCGCCGACTTTTTCACCGATATAAAGCATCGGCGCTTCGTCACGCTCACCCTCGCCGATGACGACCGTCCCGGCGATCTGAAGACTGTTTAATGCCTGACGCATGGCATCGACCGCGGCGCGATCGGCGCGATTTTCGTCGCCACGCCCGACCTCACGCGATGCGGACAAAGCTGCAGCCTCGGTCACGCGCACGGCCTCCAGCGCAATGTTTCTGTCCATTGAAAATGTCTCGTCATGAGGATTAATATGGGTGTAAGGCTTGTCTTTATGTGCCAGATTGTCTGCGGACATGGTTGTCTCCCCTGATCCTAATTCCTGTTTGTTCCCGAGTCCCTACAGCCTAAACAGGGCAGGATCGGAAATCAACGGCCAAACGCCAAAGGTCAGAGCAGTTCCGTCCGGAGGATACTGATATCCTCGGTAACAAAATCCAGCTCCCGCAAGCGGTTACCGACGGTTTCAATGTCGCGCCGCACGGCAAGATGGGTGTTGATAATGATCGTGACCGGATTATCGGGGTCGTGGCCGCGCTGGGTCACCGACTCGATCGACACATTGCAATCATGCATAATCGCCGTGATCTCAGCCAGCACGCCGGGCTTGTCCAGCGCCACAAGACGCAAATAAAAACGGCTTCGGTCATCGCCATGATCGCGCCACCGCGCTTGCGACAGGCTGGCGACAGGAACCCCGAAAGGCGGTGCATCATAGCCGCGCGCCAGATCAATAATATCCGATAAAACCGCAGACGCCGTCGGCCCCGCGCCGGCACCGCGCCCGACAGAAAGATTGCTGCCGACATGATCGGCTTCGGTATAGACAGCGTTAAACACGCCCTCGACCGCGCCGATTATTGTGTCTTCCGGCACCAGACACGGCTCGACACGTTGCGAGATTGTACCGTCTTTATGACGTTTGGCGATCCCCAGCAATTTCACGCGATACCCCAGCGCGGCGGCAAAAGCGATATCTTCGGGATGGATGTTGCTGATCCCCTGCACCGGCAAGGCGTTGAAATCCGGCCTGATACCAAAAGCCAGCGCGCTGAGCAGGCATAATTTATGCGCCGCATCAACACCTTCCACATCAAAGGCCGGGTCAGCTTCGGCATAACCTTTGCGCTGAGCGTCCGCCAAAATAGAGGCAAAATCGCGCCCGGTTTCCCGCATTTCGGTCAGGATATAGTTGCATGTGCCGTTCAAAATGCCGTAAACGGCCTGAATATCGTTCCCGGCGAATCCTTCCCTGATCGTCTTGATAACCGGAATGCCTCCGGCAACGGCTGCCTCATACATCAGTGAAACATTATTTTCTTCCGCCAGCGCCGCCAGATCAAAACCGTGATGCGCCAACAAGGCCTTATTGGCAGTAACCACCGCCTTGCCGCTTGCCAGCGACTGACGGCAAAGGTCAAATGCCGGGCCGTTCTCACCGCCGACTAACTCAACCACCGCATCGACATCCGACTCCGCCAACGCGCGTGCATCATCATGCCATGTATAGGAGTCAAGCGTAACGCCGCGATCCTTGTCCCGGTCACGTGCCGACACCGCGACAATCTCGATCGCGCGCCCCGCACGTTCGGCAATCAATGCGTCATGCTGTTGTAAAATCCTGACAACGCCTGCGCCGACCGTGCCAAGACCGGCAATCGCAATACGGTAAGGCGCAACCATCAATAGCCGCCATAACCAGTCATCAACTCAACGCGGCGACTTTTGGCTTCATCCTCGCGGCCATCCTGCGTCAGAACCGGACGCGTATCGCCATAGGCTTTGGTAACGATATGATCCGCCGGGACGCCCTTACGGATCAGCGCGCCTGAAACCGCATAGGCACGATCCATCGACTCTTTCAGATTAACAATCCGGCTCTGGACAGGATCATCCGTTTCGGTGCGCGTGCTGGCATGGCCTTCGACACTGACCGGTTGCCCGCTTTGCGCGGTGCGGTCTATGACATTTTGACCCGCACGCTCGATGCTGCTGGAGCCATGACCGAAATAAATCGCATTTTCAGACGGCGCGTCATAGCCCGGCATTAACGGCATCATACCGCCATCGCTCGCAAAAGGAGACGGCATGCCGGGTGTGCTGCGCACCGGCGGCATGATCCCGGATGGCATAGACGGCCTGTCATCGCCAGCCAGTGAGAAAACAGTCACATTCGGATCGGATGATGACGGACGACCGGCGGAAAACACTGTGTTCCCGCCCGGCGAATCGTCATATATGTCCCGCAAGCTGCGCGGCGTCTCCACAGGGTCATCCAGCCCGAAAATCTGGACAGAGCCATCCGACATGGTACGCGCCACGGACGAAAAGCTTTCCTCAGCGGGCTCATAACCGGATGTCACATTGATATCCGAGCTTGCACAGGCCGCCATAAAGAAGCAGCCCCCCCACAACAAGATTGTCTGTCTTATACGCCGCATATCTTCCCCATCATTTTGAAATCACGATCATGTCCCGTGCCGACAGTCGCTATGTTGGCGCAATCAGCCCCTGAATTCAAGTCTTTCCATACTGTTCTTTCTATGAGATTGTATGACCTGCATCTGACGGTTCAAAAGCACGGGAAAATCAGGCCATGACGCATCCATCAACGCCCGAAAAAAAAGGGGCAGACAGCACGCCGCATCTGGAAGGAAAAATGACGGATCCGGTTGCCTTTGGAAAGATTTTGATGAATGTCGCGGAGCGCGCCCGGCCGTTATTGCAGGAATTTTACGAAAAGGGGCAGATCCCCAAAGACCATGACATAGACCCGATGCATCTGAAAGAAGCCTATCTGGAATTTTTGAACCATTTATGGTCAAACCCCCGGAAGATGGCGGAAATGCAAGCGCAATTCTGGCAGGAATGGATGCATTTATGGCAAGAAAGCGCCATAAAATTCATGGGCGGCGAAGGACAGACATTATACGAACCGGACAAGGGAGACCGGCGGTTCAAGGCGCCTGTCTGGCAGGAAAGCGCTATATTTGACTTTATCAAGCAATCTTATTTGCTGACCGGGCGCTGGATGGAAAACCTCGTGCGCGATACGGAAGGCATGGACGAACAAACCCGGCAAAAAGTTGATTTTTATACCAAGCAGTTTATCAACGCCATCGCGCCCAGCAATTTTTTATGGACGAACCCGGAAGTCCTGCAGGAAACGCTGAATACCGGCGGTGAAAACCTGATCCGCGGGCTGGAAAACCTGCTGGAAGATCTGGAGCGCGGCCACGGCCAGCTCAGGATCAGCACCACCGATTACGATGCGTTCGTTCTGGGGGAAAATATCGCCACCACGCCCGGCAAGGTGATTTACCAAAATGAGTTGATCCAGTTAATCCAGTACGAACCGGCGACAAAACAGGTCTTTAAAACGCCGCTTTTGATTATCCCGCCATGGATCAACAAATATTATATTCTGGATTTACGCCCCGATAATTCTTTTATCAAATGGATGACCGAACAAGGCCACACCGTATTCATCATATCGTGGGCCAACCCGGATCAAAAACTGGCACAAAAACGCTTTGAAGATTACATGGAAGAAGGCGTGTTTGCCGCGCTTGAGGCGATTAGGAACATTACCGGCCAGCCACAGGCAAATGTGATGGGTTATTGCCTTGGCGGAACGCTTTTATCCGTGACGCTGGCATGGCTGGCGGCGAAAAAGAAAGACGACATGATCGCCTCGGCAACATTCATGACAACGTTGATCGATTTTGAAAAAGCCGGCGATATGAAGCTGTTTATCGACGATTCCCAGATTGAAATGCTGGATCGGCAAATGGCAGAAAAAGGCTTTTTGGACGCAGCGCACATGCGCCAGACATTTTCCCTGCTGCGCGCCAATGACATGATCTGGTCGTTCGTGGTGAATAATTACCTGATGGGGCGAGAGCCGTTTCCGTTCGACTTGCTGTACTGGAACGATGATGCCACAAACATGCCCGCCGCCATGCATAGTTTTTACCTGCGGAAATGTTATCGGGACAACCTGCTGCCCCGGCCGGGCGGCGTCACGATGAATAATGTTAAAATCGACATGGGGAAAGTCAAAACCCCGGCTTATTTCCTGTCCGCCCGCGAAGATCACATCGCCCCATGGAAAGCAACCTATGACGGCACCAAGCTTCTGGGCGGGGATGTAACCTTCACACTGGCAGCGTCAGGACATGTCGCCGGTGTTATTAACCCGCCTGTTAAAAAGAAATATTGCTACTGGAGCGGCGCACCCCGCCGTGAACTGGCCGATGAAGAATGGTTTTCCGTGGCGCAGTGCCATGAAGGGTCATGGTGGCCGCACTGGCAGAAATGGATTGCCTCACATGCGGGTCAGAAAGTTCCCGCCCGCAAAATTGGCGGCAACGGATACAGCCCCATCGAAGACGCACCGGGCAGCTATGTCAGGATGAAGTCTGACTAGCAACTTATCGAGTGGAGTCGGCGCACCTTCCGTTATCCCTTTTTTCTTCTTTGGAGGATACGGGGATCCGCACCCATTGCTGTCATTTTCCTAGATGCCCGCTTCCTCCTACGCCAAGGCTTCGGAGGACAGGCAAGGCGGGCATGACAATTAAGGAAAGCAGGCATGACATCCCAAACACTAATTTCAACGACTATGAGCGCGGGGTGCAGTGGTTCCGGAGAGATAAGCCTGCGCCAGCCTGACATAATGTGCCGCCGACCAGCGCATATGTTTAGCATCCTCTTCAGTCAGCTTTCGCATAAATCTGGCCGGGCTGCCGCCCCATAGCTCTCCCGCCGGGATGCGCTTCCCCGGTGTCACCAAAGATCCCGCCGCCACCATGGCGTTTTCTTCGACCACCACCCCATCCATAAGGCAGGCTTTCATGCCGATAAAAGCACCATTTTCAACCGTGCAGGCATGCAGCAGCGCCATATGGCCGACCGTGACATCATCGCCAATCAGGCTGGCATGGCCGAATGACGAGACATGGATCATTGTATGATCCTGAATATTGGTGCGGGCGCCGATTTTGATCTCATTGACATCGCCGCGCAAAGTGCAGCCGAACCAGATGCCGGACTGCGCGGCCAGAGACACCTTGCCGATCAGAGTCGCGGTCGGGGCGATAAAAACATCATCGCCGATCACAGGAAGATCGTCACCATAGGGTAAAATCAGGGGAGCCGTTTTCATGATCCTATCATAATAAAAAAACGCCCCGTAAGACAGGGCGTTTTCTGAAATTCTCGTATCGGCTTGTGCCGGGTGCGGGAAACTTAACGCTTCGCCCACTGCTTGGAACGACGTGCCTTGTGCTTGCCGACCTTTTTCCGTTCGACCGTCCGCGCATCACGCGTCAGCATACCGGCTTTCTTGAGCGCAGGGCGCAGTTCCGGCTCGAAATTCTCAAGCGCGCGTGAAATGCCGTGCCGTACCGCACCGGCCTGCCCCGACAAACCGCCGCCCTTGACCGTGCAAATCACGTCAAACTGGCCGACGCGACCGACAATCAGGAAAGGCTGGTTCAGGACAAGACGCTGGGTCTGGCGCGCGAAATAATTCGTCTGATCGCGGCCATTTACCGTTACCTTGCCTTTGCCGGGCTTGATCCAGACGCGGGCAACGGCATCCTTACGGCGACCGGTTGCATAAGCGCGGCCAAACTCATCGACTGTTTTCACGCGTTCGATTTTCTCGGCAGGCGCATCAGCTTTATCATCAACCTTCTCAGCGCTTTTTTCAGCCGTTTTCTTCTCGGCTTTGACAGCATCGCCCAAGGCTTTCAGATCCTTGACCGTGTCTTTGTCCTGCTTGGCGTCCTGTGCTTTGTCTTGTGTTTTCTTCTCAGCCATTGCTCTTTACCTTTTATTTTTGGAATTCATTGACGCGACATCCAGAATTTCAGGCTTTTGCGCCTCATGCGGATGCTCTATGCCGGGATAGACACGCAAATTCTTAAAGACGCGGCGTCCCATCGGCCCTTTCGGCAACATGCGCTCGACCGCTTTTTCAACCACGCGCTCCGGGTGCTTGCCTTCAAGGATCTGTCCCTTGGAACGGCTTTTGATCCCGCCCGGATAGCCGGTGTGCCAGAAAAACAGGTCAGCGTCCTTCTTGTTCCCCGTCAGGCGTACCTTGTCGGCATTAATAACAACAACATTGTCACCGCAATCAACATGCGGGGAAAAAGACGGTTTGTGCTTGCCGCGCAAACGGGTGGCAATGATGCTGGCCAGACGTCCCAGAACGACGCCCTCCGCATCGACAATCACCCATTTCTTTTCCACTTCTTTTGGCTTTGCAGCATAAGTTTTCATTGCAATCCACTTTCTCTCAAGGCCTAATATTTCCAGCCTGTTTATCCACGTTTTGTCCTGAATTTCTCAGAGATGCGTGGTTTATGCAGAATTTTGGAATTTGTGTCAACATAAAAACAACATTTTTCTGAAATTTCCTGCAATTTCAAACTTATAACAAAGAGGTATTTAAATACCTCGCTCTTTCGGGGAGGTAAAAATGAAATTCGAGACATTATCCATCCATGCTGGCGGTGCGCCTTGTAACGATACGGGCGCGCGCGGCGCAACCATTTACCAATCCGCCTCTTTTGCGTTTAAAAACACCAAGCATGCGGCCAACCTTTTCAGTCTTAAAGATAGTGGTTTTATCTATTCCCGCATCACCAACCCGACCGTTGCGGCGCTGGAAGAAAAGCTCGCCCGGCTTGAAAAAAGTGTCGGGGCGACATGCACGGCATCGGGTCTGGCTGCGAATTTGCTGGCTTTTTCAGCAGTGATGAACACAGGCGACCATTTTGTGTCCTCCTGCAAGATATATGGCGGCACGACCAGCCAGTTCCGGGATACGTTCCAGCGCTCTTTCGGCTGGAACCTGTCTTTTGCCGACCCGACCGACCCCGAAAATTTCAGGAAAGCCCTGACCGAGAAGACAAAGCTCATCTTTGCCGAAAGCATATCCAACCCCGAAGGTGTTGTGCTGGATATTGAGGCTGTGGCAAAAATCGCCGCCGAGGCCGGTATTCCGCTGGTGATCGATAATACAGTCGCCACGCCTTATCTTTGCAACCCGATCGATTACGGGGCAAATATCGTCACGCACTCCACCACCAAATATCTCAGCGGCCATGGACAAGCCATGGGCGGCGCTGTTGTCGATTGCGGAACCTTCGACTGGAAAAGCCATGCCGACAAGTTTCCGGCCATTGGAAAGGAAGACCCCAGCTATCACGACACGACATTCGCCGAAACATTCGCCGATATGCCGCTGGCGATGCATAATCACGCTGTCGGGTTGCGCGATCTGGGCATGAACCAGCAAGCCATGAATGCCTACCTGACCATTTTGGGGATGGAAACATTACCTTTGCGGATGGTGCGGCACGCAGAAAATGCTTTGAAAGTTGCGGAACATCTGGACAGCCATCCGCATGTTGCGTGGGTGAATTATGCGGGGCTAGCCACAAACCCCGGCCACAGGCTGGCGCAGAAATATCTGCGGGACGGCATGGCCAGTTCTCTCTTTACATTCGGGCTAAAAGGCGGTTATGACGCCGCCGTCAAAGTCGTGGAAGGCGTCAGGATTTTCTCGCATGTCGCCAATATCGGCGATACGCGCAGCCTGATTATCCACCCTGCTTCAACCACTCATTCGGAATTGCACGAAGACCAAAAAGCAAAGGCCGGCGCACTGCCCGAGGCTCTGCGTATATCGGTGGGGCTGGAACATAGCGACGATCTGATCGCCGATCTGGAACAAGCCTTGTCTGGATAAGATGTCTCTCATTTTTTATCTTGAACGGTATGACTTTTATCAGAGCTCGCAGTAGGCTTAGGGTCCAGACTCACAGCTTAAATCCAGAAGCATAAGAGTGAAGCGAGGCAGATGGCAGCGAAGAAGTTTCTGGCGAGTTTATCGTATCGTGTTGCTACGCGCCGCCAGTCTTTG
>SKGD01000071.1 GCA_007117665.1 Alphaproteobacteria bacterium | reverse complement strand
GCCTAACAGCAAATCCTGCGAAAGAATATAAAGCGCTTCTTCACTCACCCTGCGCGGCGGTAAAGCCCGGCTTGCCGTCAAAGTTATGCAACATAACAGCCTTGGTGAAATTCATATCGGCCTTGTTCAGGCGATCCATCAACGCGATGACCTGCGAGGTGCGCACATTGCCTTTTTTGCTCAGAAAACGCAGCCGCCAGTTATCGGCACAAAATGTTTCCGGCTGGCCGTCCGGCCAGACTTTAACCCCGCGATTGGAAATCAACGCCAGTGCGAGATCATCCGTCACGCAAGGCAGGATTTTCGCCGCCAGATCTTCAGCCGTGCCGTCCCAGTTAAGGTTCACATCGACCCCGACCCGCTCTTTGGATTCTTCCTTGCGCGGGCTTAGCGGCGGCAATTTCATTCCGCCCGCCTGCACGCCGTCATAATTGGCCGGCTTCAATTTCAGGGGCGTTTCGCCCAGACGCGCAATGACTTCGTCGGTAAAGACATTCGTGCCGACTTGCCTGACGCTTGTATCCTTGCGATAAATCTCGCCGGTATGGATGCCGTCTTCGATGGTTCGCAGCCAGGCATTATGGATGCGCGTGGCAACGTCGCCCTGCCCGATATGGACAAGCATCATCACCGCCCCCAGCAATAGCCCTGACGGGTTGGCAACGCCCTTGCCCGCAATGTCCGGCGCGCTCCCGTGGACAGCCTCGAACATCGCAAAATCAGCGCCAATATTCGATGACCCGCCCAGCCCGACAGATCCGGTGACCTCAGCGGCAATGTCAGACACAATATCCCCGTACAAATTCGGCAGGACAATCACATCAAACATGTGCGGCGCAGACGCAACCTTGGCCGCACCAATATCAATAATCATATGATTTTGTTCAATATCGGGATAGTCCGCGCCGATCTCGTCAAACACCTTGTGAAACAGCCCGTCGGATAATTTCATGATATTATCCTTGGTCATGCATGTTACCTTGCGGCGGCCATTCGCCCGCGCATACTCAAACGCATAACGCACAATTCGTTCCGTACCGGGTCGCGAAATAATCTTCAGCGCTGCCATCACGTCCTGAGACTGGCGATATTCTATGCCGCCATAAAGATCTTCTTCATTCTCACGGATAATCACCAGATCCATGTTGGGGTGCTTGGTTTCGACATAAGGCGCATACGACACACACGGACGAACATTTGCAAATAATCCCAATGACTTGCGGATCGTTACGTTAAGGCTTTTATAACCGCCGCCCTGCGGCGTGGTAATCGGCGCTTTTAAAAAGACTTTCGTGCGCCGCAAAGACGCCCATGCCTCCTCCGGGATGCCGCTGGATACGCCCGATTCATAAACATCTTTCCCGATTTTTATTTCTTCCAGCGCAAGCGCAGCACCCGCTTTCTCAAGAATACGCAACGTACCGTCCATAATTTCAGGGCCTATTCCGTCTCCACGGGCAAACGTCACCGGTGTCTTATTTGTCATGGAATAATCCTCTTTGTTACGGGGTTGTTTATAGCGTTGCGAACAAGGCAGATTATAGAGCGAAATTCCGGGCGGGTGAACCACCGAAGTGACGTATTGAGAAAAAAATATCACCAAGTGGTGTTTTTGGTGACGGGGTATCCTCCATTATGCCTTGCAAATTGCAATTAGCTACAATTTACGCCCTGTACCAAAGCATGATTTCCATCTCCCCTTTTGGGATTATATCCCCCTGACATTGCCTTTTTTAAGCAAACAGATAGCAATCTATAAAGGCTTACACCCCGCCACATGACGTGAAACTTGCATAAGACACAAGACCCCCTGAACCCCTTGTGCGAGAGGATCAAAACAAACTGCGATGACAACAAACCATCTGGAAAAAACCCTGCAAAAGCTTTCCGCTGCCGGTGCCGCGCAAAGCGTTACCGTGCCGCTTGCCCCCACGCAACGCATGATTGATGTCGGCGCCGGCGCCGGCGGTGTCGATCTGGAGCAAGCGGCAACGATTTACGAAGCCATGATTTACGCTTTCATTCTGAGCAAGGATCATTGAGGCGTAATATCCGCCCGCTCAGGAAGGCGCACGGCATATCTCAAGATAGACCGCGTTATTCTGGTCAATTCTTGATTGTTGATCCGGCGTGCCGCAATGCAGGGTCGGCACAGGCAGATATGTCGTGCAAAAATCCGGCTCAGCTTTTATCAAATTCCCGCCGCACGCGCTCACGATAAGCGGGATCAAACATAATCCGGTTTTGTATCTCACTGCTTTTCCTTTCTGTTTTTCGGTGATCGCGCAAATCCCGTTCGGCATCGGCGGCGCGGCGGCGCCAGCGCCCCAAACGCCCCAACAAAAACGCCGCAAACGCCGTCACGAACACAACCAGACGTGATTTACTCAGGATTTTTGTCATCATTTTTTTTATCATTTTCGTCCGTCACTTTCTTGGGGCGGTTCGGTACAAAATAGACCAGAATTGGCGTCAAAACCGCCGCCAGCGCCTGTAAGATTTCCTGTGAGATGAAATCCAAAGACAAGCCGGTAAAGGTCGATGCAAAAAAGACAATCGCGCCCAGAAAAGCAACAATCGCCTTGTCAAAAGATGTAAACATTTTTTTCTCCTGTAAGTTATGGATGTAACAGTCAACGGTTCAGCGCATAAAAAATATGGTTGCCGATCACGGCCACGGGTTTCTCCCCGCGCGCCCAATAAGGCATGATGCCTGCGGCGTGGTAATGATCCGCCCCGCCCGTAATATCGTCGATCGCGCCGTAAATCGCCCGCCGCGCCACACGCAAAGCCGTGGCAAAGGACGGATCGCGTTCCGCAGTCACGGCGCGCATCTGCGGCAAATTCGGGTCATCCTGGTTCCAGCAACTAAACTGAAACGGTTTCTGGCAGACTGCGATCACGCTATCCCCCCACCAGCCGCCGCGCCGGACGCGGTTCATCACCACACAGGCCACGGCCTGCATGCCTTCCGTTCCCTCGCCTCTGGCTTCGCCCCAGAGGGTGCGCGCCAGAACGTCCGTTTCCAGTTCCTTGTGAAAGGCGGCAGCATGAATCGCATCAGCACTGCCGCCCGTATCAACGGGTTTCAGTTCCTTCATTTTTTTCTCCTGTAGGTTGGTTAACTTTACGAAGGAGCGCCCGTGCAGGGGACTACACCTTGTCGCGCGCCTGCAATGCCTCGGTTTTCATGGCCGTACGGTCAAGCTTGGCTTCGATCCGCAACAAATGCGACACCAGCCTGACTTCCAGCTCTTTCATATCGCCGATCGAGGCATAGCTTTTGGCGACCTCCAGCTTGAAAGACGACAAAGCCTCACGAAATTGCGCATTGCGGGTTTCGACAATATCCCGCATGTGGCTGACAGCTTGCTCGGAATCGCGGCGCGTGCGCCAGATATAAACAAACAAGCCGGCCATGGCAGGCAAATCAAACACCATGATCCACCACGCCAGATCCTGTGACAATAAAGACATGTTAAACCTCAAATTCCGTTTTTGCCCTGTGGGCGTTTATGGTACCGCCACCCTGCCAGCTCTGGCGGCTGTCATGATAATGACGCCTGATCCGCACGGGCTGTTGCGCCAGCGCCCCAGCCACAGCATCCAGCCCGTCATCACGCCCGCCCGCCAGACCCGGACGCCATTCCTGCATCTCGCGCATGAACGGCGTATCATAAACCCCGCCATGCACCCGCAACATCCGCGCCGCCAGAACAACATCGAATGCTTCCAATATGCGCTCATCCTTGGGGCGGGCATGGCTAATCTCGCGCACCGCGCACCCGACATGCGCCCGCGCCAGTTCGCGCCGCAAAATGGCAGGCAAAAAGCGCCCGATCCCGTTAATTTCAATCCCGACCACCGGCACATAACCGCTTTTTAAAATCTGCGCCACCTGACGGCATTGCGCGGTGGCTTCGTCTTCCTCACCCTGCATGCCGGTTTTCAGGTAACATAGACGGTGAAGCCAGTAACATCCTGAATCATCAGTATAAACAACCGCTAGAACACTGCCGTCACCGCCGGCAGCGCCAAAAGCCGGATCCCACCATGCGCTGGCCGCGACCATTTTATGATCGCCAATCTGTAACAAATTGATTTCCTTGATATAATTTATTTCCGCGTCATAGCGTTCCATAAGTGCCGGATCCAGACGCCCTTCAGCGATATTCACAGGCTGCAACATCATCTGGGCGCTGAATTTCCGGGGGCCGGCCGCCCGGCGGATTTTATCGACACGCTGCGGCGTATAACGATCCGGCCACAGGCTTTGGCCTGTCTCGTCCAGCAAAGGCAGGGACAAACGATCATACCCGTCTAAAAACGCTCTCTCCTCGCCGATTTCGCAGCGCGGCGCATCGGCATAAATTGTGTACCATGTATGAGGCGTGCCGATATAAAGCTGCGTTCCCCCGGGAGTAAGAACAAAAGCCGATTCATCAAGCCTTTCCCGCAAATCGGCGCGTTTTTGAGCGGTATCGCAGGTTTTCGGGACTTCAACATCATCGCAAATAATCACATCGGCGCGACTGCCGGTAATGTTGGCGGTAATGCCCCGCGCCAGCATGGATGGGTCGCGCAATTCTTTGGTTCGCCGCACCGTGAAACGATCCGCGCCCCATTGGTCGATCCGGTCGGGGCGCAGATGCTGCGTCAAAGGATGGCGTTCGATCAGACGCTTGACATTCCGCACCATCTTGCGCGCCAGCATCATATCCGCTGCCAGAACCAAAATACGCATATCCGGTTGCCGGTATAGCAACCACGCCGCGAATAATCCCGTTACCGTGCTTTTGCCGCAAGAACGAAAAGCCTGTAACAGCAATCTTGTCCGGCCTTGCTGCCACGCCGTTTCCAGCCAGTCCGCCATTTTGAAATGCAGCGCCGGCGTGGATTGCTCCTGCGCCTTGTTCCACAGCGCGAGAAATGTACCGAAATCGATTTTTTGCTCTGCCTGTCTGCTCACAACGACTCCTTTCTCCTGTCATGACCGTCTGTCAGGACAGCTCTTCTGCGCTTGTGATCTCCGCCTGCGGCGCATTTCTGTAAGCCCGCAACTCCTCCTCGGCTTCCTGCATCATGGCGGCGAGGATAATCTGGTTATTATGGTCTTCGGCTTTTGCATCGGGTAAGTCCGCCCAGCGCGCCAGCTTGATCAACAGCTCAATATGGGCGATCGCCACCTTGCAGGCGCTGTGATGGGCGGAAAAGTCTTTCGGGCTTGTATCTTCGTCCGCCGCACCGCCTTCGCTGCGCGAAAAACGGTGATAAGATGTCAGGGCGCGCGCTATCGCATCAGGCAGAAAAGTTGCAATCCTGCGGCGCGTATTCTCTTCGATCGTGTTACGCATGAAATACTCCGTCCTTTTAAAGATGTTTGGAAACGATAAACCACTGGCCTCCATCCGACACGACGGTGATGGCGCTATACTGGCTACTCAAAGGCTGGCTGTGCTGATCCGGGCCGTTGCCGCCCTGTTCGGTCACAGTGATGACATTGGCCGAGCTGTCGGTTTTTTTAATGATAATCGTCCGGCCAATCGCCTGTGCCGCATCGGCGGGCGGCAAGCGTGCCGTCATCGCCCCGCCAAAGCTGGAAAGCAGGTAAGTATCAACCGCCATGTCGATATCCACCGTCCCCGATGAATCGATATAGCGCGTATTGCCCGCAACCCGGTTGGACGCCATCACGAACCATTGCGCCCCGTTCGATAACAGCGTGGCATAATCACCGCGCCCGCCAAGCTGCATCGGGTTGCCGTCCGGCCCGCCCGCGCCGCCATCAGCTTCGGTAATGGTGACAATATTGGCCGTATCATCCTTTTTCTTGACGGTTATCTGCACCCCCGGCGCATCCGATGCTTTGGGCAGTTCAACCGTCACCGCCCCATTCACGGCGTCGATAATATGCACACTGTGCGTCAGATCTAGCTCCAGCGTCCCGGGATCATCGCTGTAACGCGTGTCATAACGCATCAATGTCGCCTTCAGATCCGTCACCGTTGTCTTTCGTAACCGGTTTTTGTCAGGGTACCCGGCATTGACCGCGTCATAATTGCCGCCCGACAAATCATAAATCGCCGCGCCGTCACTTTCGGCTGATAAATTAATGATCGATGTTTCGACCGATCCGGCATCGAGCCTGACATTCGGCACGATATTGGTGCTTTCACACAGCAAATTAACAATCAATGTCTTGTTGCTGCCCGCCCCGACCCGAAAACATGCCGCCGCCGTTGCGCCGTTGACATTGGCTTCGCAATCGACAAACGCATTATTAAACGCACCTTCCTCGATATAAAAGCCGCTGCCGGATGTCGCTGCGCCCTTGGAAAAAACCCGCACACGGTGAAACCGGTTAGCGTTGGGCGTATCGCCTACGCCGCTGCGGATCAAATGCACGCCATGCACCAAGGGCTGCTCGATCAGGACATCGCGGATATTATTCCAGTAACAAGGCTTTGACGGATTATCGCCGCCATCCAGCCGAATGCCGACATCCGCGCCGATAACCGCAATGTGAGAAATCAAATTCTGGACGCATTCTTCGGTGCCGCCCGCAAGGCTGATCCCTGCTGCGCCGCCTTCGATCCTCAGCGATTCAATCCGCGCATTGCCGCCGCGCACAGCAAGCGTATCAAACCCGTTACCTTGCGCCTTGATCACCGCGCCCATCCCCGCACCGAATAATGACTGGCCGTGACCAAGCGTCACAGGCTGGGTCACCAGATACACCCCTTCCGGCACGAAGACATGGCTATGTGCCGCCAAAGCCTGTTGAAACGCCGCCGTATCATCGGTCAGCCCGTCACCGATTGCACCGAAATCCCCGATCGAGACAAACTCGCCGAGTTTTTCGCTGCTGCTGCGGGTGACTGCGCCCATACCGGACGCGGTAAAGTCCGGCGCGGCCATCACACCGTCCGTTGCCATCACGACAGGGTTGCCGCTGCCGTCAAACCCCAGAACTTTTCCCGCCCGCAGCCCTTTGGGCGGCAAGGTGACATGCGCGGGCATTTCATCATCACTGTAACGCAGCATCGGTGCCTGATCGCGTCCGACTTGCTGGATGGCGGCGATCAGGAAATCCAGTTCATTATTCAACGCTCGTGCCGAGAAATCCCCGCCTTCGAGAAAATCCGTCATGCGCTCCAGCGGTACACGCCGTTCCAGGATCACAATCACGCCGTCAGGCGGCGGAACGGAAAAATCAACCGCCCCGCCTTCGGTCTGTCCCGCACCGGACACGGTAAAACCGCCATATTGCAGCGCCCCGCCCAGCCGCACCAGTAAGTCCTCGGTGGCGAAAACCGGAAAGGGGGAAAGATACTGTGTCTGGATGCCGTCCGCGACATAACGCGCCAAAGGCGGCACATCGGGCATTTTGATATGTTCGTTGCTCATCTGTCATTCCTTTGCTGAATTTGTTCTGATCCTAAAAGGCTGGCTTTAAAAACGGTCAATGACCTCACCGGCCAGCATGGCGCCCTGTAGCCCCGTACCGACCAGATTATTCACCCCCGCATAGCCGGTCGTCATATTGTTCAGGCGCTGCTGCTGCTGAAGTTGCGTCCGCTGAAGAACGTTCAGCGCCTCACGTTGCGATTCCTGCTGGGACAACGCCTGATACCGCAGATTATCCAGCCTTTCGCGATCGGTGCGATCCTGCTCCGTTTCCTCGAACAAGCCCAGCAGCACAGCTTCGGCGGATCCTTCGGACGGGTTTATGCCCTGCGCCCCGAACGCCACCCGTTGCCGCGCCATCGCCCGGCGCAGGGCGCGCTGGCGGTCTTCCTGCGCCTGCCGGGACTCCGTAGCGATCCGGTCACGCGCCAGCGCATTTTGTTCGGCCTGATGATGTGTTGATAATTTTTGCTGCGCCTGAAGATGCTGCAAGGCTTGCGCCTGTGCGTGCTGTTGCTGGCGGATCGAAGCATTTTGCTCCATCGCGCCCGATACCAGATTAAATCCCTGCTGCACCAGCGGCAAAAACGACATGACCGATTGAAGCGCGCCCATTTTTTTCTCCTTTTGTTGTTTTGGATTTCAGACAATAAAAAAACCGTCCCGAAGGACGGCGGCAAAAAACCGGAATGACTCTTAATCATTCATCCTAATCATTCACCTTCAATTCCGTAGTCACCGAGAGCAGCGTAAAAGGCAACGGCACGGATTGTTCGATCCGCCAGAGCGGCCGTGTGCCGTCTGCCTGCCAGCCCAACGACCGGACGCGCACATCCTTGCTTAGCTTTGGCGGCGGCGCGTCCAGAACATCCTCGCCGAACCGCCGCAACGCAACATCTTTCAGCCCGCGCCCGACATCAAGCCGGAGCGCCGCCGTTTGTTCCAGCCTGAAAATTGCCTCGACCAGACGGGTTTTGCGCCCTGTCCCGCCGCCGGCAACAACACTGGCCGGCAACGGCTCGACAATATGGGTATAGGCCAGCCCGGCTTCGACCTGTTGCGCGGGGGCATCGAGAATAATCTGGCCGCCGGTGACAATCTGTTCGCCCTGATACACGCCATCCGCCACCACCGACACGGTTTTGCCGTCAAGATGATCCAGCCCCGACCATATTGCTGCCGGTGTTTCAGACGCCCCGGTCAGGGCGGAATCGAGATTCAGAGTCTCGTCAAACTGTTCGACGATGTAATGTCCGCCGCGCTTGACCAGCATATAAACCGCATCCCCCACCACACAGACCGAACGTGCCTGTCCGTCCGTTTCATGGAGCGTCCATGCCGATACCTGCTCGCTGCGGAAGCTGGTCAATGCGGCAAATTTTCCGTCATCCCGCACAATAAACAGCAAGCGCTGGCGCTGGTTATAATCCTGATCCATCGCCCTGCGGACGATATGGCGCGATACGACCGACAATTCGGCGGCGCTGTAGGCTTGCTCAAGATCGGTAAAAATAAATTCACGAACATCTTCCCGGCCACGGGCGATAAAAAACGTCGCGCCGTCAACATTAACCGGCGGGATATATCGCTCGATTGCCGATCCAATGCGGGTCTGGCGGCGGATCTGGACACTGGCCGGGGTTAATGGCTCGCCGGTGACGATCCATTCCGCGCCGCTGGTGAAAACCTGTAAATCGCGCCCTGAAAAAATGCCGCGTATGGCATTGACCTGATCCGACAAAATCCCGAATTCGATCGCTTCATCATCCAGCCCGCCCCCCAGATCAAAGTTAAACAAATCACCGGAACGCGAAAACCACAAACGGTTCGGCAGATCGCGGCTGCCGCCGATCACCAGCCTGTCCTGGTGGAACGCGACCGACACCGGATAACCGCGCGCCGGGCTAAAGACCTGTTCCTGCCAGTCAATGGTCGGGTCGTCATTATCCAGATCGTCAATCACCTCGACCGTCACCACTGTCGGCGAGTCAAAATCCGTGACCAGCACTTCCTTGCCGCGCACACGCATCCGCGTTCCTTGATGGCCGGCGGTAAAAACATCCTCCGACGCGGTCAGGGTAATCTCGCCGCTGGTGCCGCCGGGCGTCAGCGTTGCCTCGGGTGAGGCGAATTTGTAATAAGGCTGGTAAATGACATTATTATCCTTGAAAAACGACCATTCATCCAAAACCCACACCCCGCCCGCACGGCGCGTCAGGCGCATCGGCGGCAGGACGGAATGCACCAGCAACAACGTATCAGCGCTTTGCGTCCATGCGATCGCGCTGATTTGCCCGGCATCCCACGGCGCGGCAAGGTCGGTCACTTTTTCGCCGCCCGCATAAATATCGAGCCGTCCTGCCGTCAAAACGATCAGATATGTTTGCTCGATATTAAATTCAAACGCGATCAATCGCCCGTCTCCGGCGGCCGTATCAATATAACGCATGCCGGAACGGCGCGTCAGACCGCCTGTCGGCTGGATAAAGACATTGCGCAATGTCAGCGCCCCGTTTTCATAGGCGCGCAAATCCGCCCGCCCCAGCAATGACCGGGACACTTCACCGGCGGTAAAGGTCGTTTTGACCTGTCGAATTCTCGTCATTCCGGTTTCCTTTCCTTACAATAAAAAAACCCGCCAAAAGGCGGGCCTCACACGCAGTGATTAACTATCTTACAAATTATGTGCCGTCATGTTCGACATCCAAAGGCAGATAGTCCAGCACCGTCCGGGCAATCAGACGCTTCAAATCTTCATCACTATGCGCCCGACCCATATCAATACCGGGCAAAGCAAGGTCTTCACAAAAAAGCCTTTCAGGCTTTACCGTATAAGGCTCTTCATCCATCCGCAAAACCTCTCGCCCATGGCGTTCATGCGGATATAAAAACAGCGCCCATGACTGTCCGTGCCCGTCACATAAAGCCCTTCTCGAGAAAATCCCGAGTGCTACAGAAAACCCGACTTTTTCCAAAAACGCATCATCTTCAACCAGAAAATGATGGGCACGGCCATCGGTCATTCTTTCCGTATATATCTGACGCTCAGGATCAAAATAATAATCTTCACGCTCAAACCGTATAAACGGATCACAATCCCGCGAATGGACGGACAGGCACAGCATCTGTTTTTGTGCTTTACCCATGATTTATATCCAAAGGCAGATAGTCCAGAACCGTCCGGGCAATCAGACGCTTGAACTCTTCCGTGATCTTGTCCCGTTCATCAACATCCAAAGACGGCAATGGAATATTCGTACAAAAAGCGCGATACGGCTTGTAATCATAATATTCCTCGTCCAGCCGTAATACAGCCTGACCGTTCGTCCGGTGATGCGGATAGACAATCTGCGCCCATGACCGTCCGCTCTCATCCTTAAAATCCAACGAAACCAGCAATCCAAGCGTTAAACAAAGACCAACCTTATCCAAAAACACATCATCGCAACGCAAGATCTCCGCATCATGCGTATCTATAGGAACCGCCGTATGAATGCGCCGGTTTTCCCGCGGATAGTAAGGCTCCATCTCCAAACGAAGATGAGGCTCTGCATCCTCACCCTGAACGGATAAAT
>SKGD01000018.1 GCA_007117665.1 Alphaproteobacteria bacterium | reverse complement strand
GCCACCGGGTCTGATGTCATGACGTTGCCGGGCATTACAATCGATGAAAAACAGATTGTGTCTTCGACCGGCGCTCTGACCCTGAAGAAAGTCCCCAAAACCATGGCGGTGATCGGCGGCGGCTATATCGGGCTGGAGATGGGCGCGGTCTGGTCGCGTCTGGGCGCACAGGTTACAATTATCGAATATCTCGACCGGATCCTGCCCGGCATGGATGGTGAAATATCAAAAGAAATGCAGAAGATCCTGAAGAAGAAGGGGCTGGCCTTTAAAACGGGAACGAAAGTAAGCGGCGCAAAGACCGGAAAATCGGGTGTTAGCCTGACATTGGAACCGGCAAAGGGCGGTGAATCGGAAATCATGAAGGCTGATATTGTGCTGGTGGCTGTCGGGCGCAAGCCTTATACGGACGGGCTGGGGCTGGATAAAGCCGGTGTTGATCTGGATGATCGCGGGCGGATCAAGACGGATGCTCACTTTAAAACCACAGCCGAGGGCATTTACGCGATTGGTGATGTGATCGCCGGGCCGATGCTGGCGCATAAGGCCGAAGATGAAGGCGCAGTTCTGGCTGAAATTCTGGCGGGACAGTCCGGCCATATTGATTATAACTGCATTCCCGGCGTGGTTTACACATGGCCGGAAGCCGCACAGGTCGGCAAGACCGAAGAACAGCTTAAGGAAGAAGGCATCCCCTATAATGTCGGGAAGTTCCCTTTTGCTGCCAATGGCCGCGCCCGTGCGATGAACGCCACGGATGGCTTTGTTAAAATTCTGGCGCATAAGACAACGGATCGCCTTTTGGGGATGCATATTATCGGCCCCGAAGCCGGCACGATGATTGCCGAAGGCGCGCTGGTGATGGAATTTGGCGGCTCGGCTGAAGATATCGCCCGCACATGCCACGCGCATCCGACCCTCGAAGAAGCCGTCCGCGAGGCAGCCATGGCAGCCTATGACAAGCCGATTCATATCTAGGGTCAGACCTTAGCGCTTTCCCGGATTCCCGCCTCCCCCTACGCCAAGGCTTCGGAGGACAGGCAAGGCGGGCATGACAATTGAGGGCGCGCAGAACGGATGAAAGCTGCGAGTTTTGACCCTAGAGAGAATTATTCCGGCTGTGTGCGGTTGCGCGGATGGGTTTTTTTGTAGATCTCCAGCAAATGTCTGGTATCGAGATCGGTATAGCGCTGGGTGGTGCTGAGCGAGGCATGGCCGAGCAATTCCTGAATTTCCCGCAAATTCGCGCCATTTTGCAATAAATGCGTGGCAAAGCTGTGGCGCAGGGCGTGGGGCGTCGCAGTTTCCGGCAACCCCAACTCGTTACGCATGGTGCGCATGGCTTTTTGGGCGATTCCCTGCCGCATTCTTTTCCCCCGCGCACCCAGAAAAAGCGGGCGGTCAGGCGTTTCGGGATAGGGACAGGCGGCGCGATATTGCCCCAGAACATCCTCGACAATTTTCAGGATCGGCACTTGTCGTTCTTTGCGCCCCTTGCCGATGACGCGCATAAAGCCGTCCCGCGGCAGGTCGGCAATATTCAAAGACAAGGCTTCGTCAATCCGCACCCCGCACCCGTACAGCATTGTCAAAAGCGCCCGGTTGCGCGTGTCGATCCATGTTTCATCTGTTCGCGAAGCAACAACGTCCAGTGCCTGTTTTTCATAGAGTGGCCGGGGCAGTTTGCGCGGCTGTTTGGGGGCGCGGACATTATTGATGGCGGCATTATGCATGATGCCCTGACGGTCGAGCCATGACAGAAAATTTTTCAGGCCGGACAAGGCGCGCGCTCTGGTAGCGGCGCTGTTTTTGTCTTTGGTCGCCCGCCGCGCTATCCATGCACGAAAATCACCGATCGACACGGCGGACAGGCTGTTCAGCGACACGGCGCCGCCTTTATGATCGGCTAAAAAAGATAAAAATGTGGAGACATCATTGACATAGGCACGCACCGTATGAGGCGAAGCGCGCTTTTCATAGCACAGATAATCGCCCCAGCGCACCAGCATATCCGCCAGATCGGCGGCGCATAAGAGCAGCATATCTTGCCGGATTACCGGCGCGGAAGATCCAGCCATGACCTGAAGCAACGTTCAACAACGCGCCCGAAAAACATGATCAGGTCGGTTGCCTGACCGTTCCTGAACAGGGCGGGGTCGCGGCTTCCGAAAGCCAGCAGCGCATGCGGCGCGCCACGCGCGATTGTCAGCTTGGCCAGCGCCTGCGACTTGACCAGCCCCGCGCCGCCACCGTAAATTTCCTCAATCCCCCGCATATCGGATTCCAGCATAATATCGTGATTTTTCATCACCAGCTCGATCGTGCCGGGGGTTACGGCGCGCACGCCGTTAAGGTTAATGTGCGGCACGACCGCGCCGTCCGTTTCAACGACCAGAGCAATAATATCGACATCCAGAACACTGGCGCAATCCATGGTCAGCGTGTGGATGAAATCTTCAAAACTTTGCGATTCGAGCAACAGCAAAACCGCCGTTTGCACCCGTGCTAGATTGCTCATATTCGCGCGGCTGGTTTCGACGATCTCGCGCGCTTCCTCGATAATCCCGTCACGATCCTCACGCAGGCGCCTGACCATATATTGCTGGAAATCGGCAACGCCGCGCTCTGTGTGCTGGCGGGGAATATCCAGTAGATCGCAGACCTGCGGGTGTTTTTGCAGGAAATTCGGGTTTTGTTTCAGAAAATCAATAACGTCCTGCGCGGAAAGGGTCATGTCATTATCCGATTTTGTCATTTTATGCGGCATGGAAAAGGCTCCGGGGAGGGAAGAAGGCAATCTCTCCGCCCATACTAACCTGATCCGCTGCAAAGATCACGGGATTTTTGCCGTGAATTTCTCACAAAACCGTTATTTACAGGATGCTTTGCCCGGTTTTTTTCCAGTCTTCGACAAAGGCGTCCAGCCCTTTTTCGGTCAGGGGATGGTCGTACAGCTTGCGAATGACGTCCGGCGGGCAGGTGACGACATCGGCGCCCATCATGGCGCTGTCGACAATATGCATCGGATGGCGCACCGAGGCCACCAGAATTTCGGTATGCCAGTGCGGGTAATTATCGTAAATCGTGACAATCTCGGAAATCAGGTTCATCCCGTCGGCGGCAATATCATCCAGCCGCCCGACAAAGGGAGAGATAAACGCCGCCCCGGCTTTGGCCGCCAGAATCGCCTGCGCCGCGTTGAAACACAGCGTGACATTGACCATCGTGCCGTCATCGGATAATTCCTTGCAAACCCGCAGCCCGGCAGGTGTCAAAGGCACTTTGACCGTCACATTGTCGGCGATTGACACCAGTTTCCGGCCTTCCTTGATCATCGTTTCGTAGTCGGTCGCGGCGACTTCGGCGCTGACCGGCCCGTCAACGACCGAACAAATATCCGCAATCAGGGGAATAAAATCCTTCCCCGCTTTTTTGATCAGTGAAGGGTTGGTGGTCACGCCGTCAAGCATGCCCGTTGCGGCAAGGGCGCGAATATCGTCAATATCGGCGGTATCAACAAAGAATTTCATGGTTTCAAGGCTCCTGATTTGCGGTTCTTCGTTTATGTTCTAACGCGCATTGACAAAACTTTCCAGTCCCAAAGCCCCTGTATTGATGAAAAAAACTCTGCCATAATCGCTGTCATGACTCAAAAAGCCCTGTTTGATGATATGATCCCCGCGCAGGATGCGGCACAGCCCGCACCCGGACGTGTTTGCACCGTATTGGTGCCGTACCCGGTTGATAAGGCTTATAGCTATGCCGTGCCGGATGATCTGGGGCATGATCTGGCGGCCGGGACTTATGTCTGCGTGCCGTTGGGCAAGCGCGAGGTTCTGGGCGTTGTCTGGGATGAGCATGCCGCCGCGCCGCCGCGCGGCAAGCTGAAAAACATGATTGCGCGTTATGACGTGCCGCCCATGC
Source organism: Alphaproteobacteria bacterium (assembly GCA_007117665.1). Classification (GTDB taxonomy): domain Bacteria; phylum Pseudomonadota; class Alphaproteobacteria; order Micavibrionales; family Micavibrionaceae; genus UM-FILTER-47-13. The sequence continues at coordinate 7,085 of SKGD01000018.1, read as the reverse complement.
CGGACTCTCACCGCGCTTTTATTGATTGGGTCGCCCATTATAATATGGCGCCCAAAGGTTTTGTCCTGAAAATGGCATTGGGAGCGGCGGGTGCGCTGGAGCCGCCAAAGCCGGTCACGGCCTATAAACTCTCCTCTGTCAGCTTGCAGGCGCTGGGGGCGGATGAGCAGGCGCGGGAGAAATTCTTACGCCAGTTCTCACCGCAGCGGCGGCGCATTTTTGCGTTGCTGCAAGACGGTATCCCTCGCCGTGCTGCCGAGATTGCCGATCAGTGCGCGTGCAGTCCCGCTGTCGTCAAAGGGCTGCTGGAAAAGAACCTGCTGGAGACCGAGCATCTGTTCAGCGCCGCGCCATGCCGGAATCCCGATCTTGCGCGTGGCGGCGTTCGTCTGTCGGAAGACCAGCAAATGGCCGCGGATCATCTGTGCGAAAAAATTGCGGATGGCGGATTTTATGCGGCGCTGATTGACGGGGTGACGGGGGCGGGCAAGACCGAAATTTATTTCGAAGCTGTCGCCGCAGCGCTAAAAAGCGGCAAGCAAGCATTGATCCTGTTGCCGGAGATTGCTCTTTCCAACGCTTTTCTGGATCGGTTTCGCCGCCGTTTCGGATGTGCGCCGGCATTGTGGCATTCGGCGCTGAGCGCCGGCCAGCGCAAGGCTGCATGGCGGGGTGTGGCGACAGGCGAGACAAAAGTCGTGGTCGGAGCGCGCAGCGCGCTGTTCCTGCCTTATCACGATCTGGGGCTGATCGTGATTGATGAAGAACATGACCCGGCCTATAAGCAGGAAGATGGCGTTATTTACCATGCGCGCGATATGGCGGTGGTGCGGGCGCATAAAGGCGGCATTCCGGTGGTGATGGTGTCGGCGACCCCGTCTTTGGAAACCATGGCCAATGTCTGGGACGGGCGCTATGAAGGGCTGCACCTGCCTGACCGTCATGGCGGCGCGACATTGCCTGATATTCACCTGATCGACATGAAAAACGACAAGCCTGAGCGCGGCTTTTTCATCGCGCCGTCTTTGATGCGTAAAATCGAGGAAAATATCGCTGCGGGCGGCCAGAGCTTGCTGTTTCTCAATCGCCGTGGTTATGCGCCGCTGACATTATGCCGGACATGCGGCCATCGTCTGTCATGTCCGCGCTGTACGGCGTGGCTGGTCGAACATCGCAAGACCGGGCGGCTGCATTGCCATCATTGCGGTTATAATTTGCCTGTTCCGAAAAATTGCGCCGAATGCGGTGATACGGACTCCCTGACGGCATGCGGCCCCGGCGTTGAACGTGTTTATGAGGAAATCACCCAGCATTTCCCCGATGCCCGTACGGTCGTTCTGGCCAGTGATACGGCGGAAGATCATGAAAAGTTGCGGGCGATTCTGGAGGGGATCCGCGACCATGATTATGACATTATTATCGGGACGCAGATTATCGCCAAAGGCCATCATTTCCCGAAACTGACCCTGGTCGGGGTGATTGATGCCGATCTCGGCCTTCAGGGTGGCGATCTGCGCGCTGCCGAGCGCACATACCAGCTTTTGCATCAGGTCGCCGGTCGCGCCGGTCGCGAGGATTTACAAGGCCATGCTTATCTCCAGACTTACTTTCCGCAGAACAAGGTCATGCAGGCATTGGCTGCTCATGGCCGCGATGCGTTTTTGGAGGTTGAATCCGATGAGCGAGAACAGGCCGGCATGCCGCCCTTTACAAGGCTGGCCGGGATTATCGTATCGGGAAAGGACGAACAAATGGTGATGGATGTGGCGCGCGATCTCGGCAAAACCGCACCACGGGGCGAAGGGCTTGATACGCTGGGTCCCGCCGAAGCGCCTTTTTACCGGCTGCGCGGCCATTACCGACGGCGCTTGCTGGTGCGGGCGGATAAGAAAATCAATCTGCAAAAAGCCGTTTCCGACTGGCTTGCAAGGAACAAAATTCCTTCATCCATACGTGTTTATGTTGATATCGACCCGCAAAGCTTTTTCTGATCGGGCGAAAGACGTGATATGATGCGTTTTTATGCTTCATCGTGAAGGCGTCTTTTCATGACAAAAATCCTGCCCAAAGACCTGACATCCTATGATTTTCTCAAAAGCGTGGCGATCATCCTGATGATCGTCGATCATGTCGGCTATTATTTTTTTCCGGATGAATTGTGGTTTCGCGTGGTGGGACGGATGTGTGTCCCGATCTGGTTTTTCCTGATCGGTTATGCCCGCAGCCGTGACATCGGCGCGAAGCTGTGGGGTGGGGTGGCGGTTTTGGTGCTTGCGAATGTGGCGCTGGGGCAGTTTTTGATGCCGGTCAACATATTGGCGACGATTTTGGTGATCCGGATGGTGCTTGACGGTTTCATGCGCCGGGCGCTGGTGCGACGCAATACGTTCTGGGCGATGAATGTGATCCTGTTTTTCCTGATTATTCCGTCTTCTTTTATTGTCGAATATGGCACGCTGGGGCTTGTTCTGGCGATTTTCGGCTTTGTGTTGAGGCAACATGAAGGCGAGATCACCGCCACCAGCCTGCCGGTTCAATACGGACTGTTTGCTTTTGTTTCTTTTGTCACGATGCAATCGCTGAATTTCGGGATGAGCGGTACTTATATGCAGGCTTTCCTGATGGGGGCGGCGATTGTGTTTTTGGTGTTATTTATGTTCGCGCCCCGGACATTCCCGCGCCTTACAAAATATACGCCATGGCCGCTCGCGGCGCTGATCCGCCTGACAGGCCGGCGAACACTGGAAATTTATGTGCTGCATTTGCTGGCTTTTATGGCGGTGCGCGCCTCTCTTAACCCGGATCAATGGACGTGGTTCGGTGTAAAGCTGATATACGGTGTCGGCTAGCCGGATTGCCGGACAGGTGCGCATGGCTGAAAACCATCTGCATAAAACTGCCCGAAATAGTCCAAAGCCTCTTGCTCACTTGGATTTCCTATGCTAAACCAGCGCCAAATATTTGTTTTGGTCAGTTTTTCAGGACAGGACGTTAACAGGTGGCAACAGGCGCTTCTAACTTAAATCTTGTAACATCCCGTTATGCCGGGGCGTTGATTGATATGGCGGATGAGGCAAAAGCCGTTGAGAAAGTCCGGCGTGACCTGACGGCGCTGACGGGCATGATTGATGGCTCTCCCGCTTTGCAGGAACTGATAGATAACCCCCTTTATAACCGCACCCAGCACCGCAAGGCGATTCTTGCATTGGCTGAAAAAGCCGGTTTTGATCCGCTGACGACCCGCTTTTTGGGTGTTGTCGCTACAAATCGCCGTCTGGGTGATCTGCGCGAGGTTATTGCCGCCGTTCATAAGGAATTGCGCGTTCGCAGCGGCGAAATTGATGCCCGTGTCCGCACGGCTGTGGCGATGACAGCGGCGCAAAAGGATAAATTACAAAAACTTCTGTCTGAGCAAATGGGCGCAACAGTCGTTCTGGAGACGGAAGTGGATAAAGACCTGATCGGCGGCATGGTCGTGATGATCGGGTCGCAGATGGTTGATGATTCCGTGCGGCGCAAGGTTGAGATGCTGGGTCGCCGCATGCGTCAGGGTTCTAATGAAAACGAAGTACAGCTTAAAGAGGTTGGATAAATGGAAATTCGTGCAGCAGAAATATCACAAATTCTGAAAAAGCAGATCGCTACATTCGGTGCGCAGGCCGATGTTGCCGAGATCGGACAGGTTCTGTCGGTTGGTGACGGCGTGGCGCGCGTTTACGGGCTGGATCAGGTGCGCGCCGGCGAGATGGTCGAGTTTCCGGGCGGCATCAAGGGGATGGCGCTTAATCTGGAAGCCGATAATGTCGGTGTGGTTGTGTTCGGCGATGACCGTGACATTAAGGAAGGCGATATTGTCCGCCGGACGGGCGAGATCGTTCAGGTTCCGGTCGGGCGTGAAATGCTGGGGCGCGTGGTTGACGCGCTGGGCAACCCGATTGACGGCAAAGGGCCGATCAAGGCAAAAGAATCACGCCGGATCGAAGTCAAAGCGCCGGGCATCATTCCGCGGAAGTCGGTTCATGAGCCGATGCAGACCGGCCTGAAGGCGCTGGATGCACTGGTTCCGGTCGGGCGCGGCCAGCGGGAACTGATTATCGGCGACCGCCAGACAGGCAAGACGGCTGTGGCGATTGACACGATTATCAACCAGAAAAACTTTAACGGTTCGAAAGATGAAAAAGATCATCTTTATTGCGTTTATGTGGCTGTCGGCCAGAAGCGTTCGACCGTGGCGCAGCTTGTGAAAGAGCTGGAAGAACAGGGCGCAATGGAATATTCGGTTGTTGTTGCCGCGACGGCTTCCGACCCTGCGCCGATGCAGTTTCTGGCGCCTTATTGCGGCTGCGCGATTGGCGAATGGTTCCGTGATAATGGTCTGCATGCGCTGGCTATTTATGATGATTTGTCAAAACAGGCTGTGGCATATCGCCAGATGTCCTTGTTGTTGCGCCGTCCGCCGGGGCGCGAAGCGTATCCGGGTGATGTGTTTTACATTCACTCGCGCTTGCTTGAGCGCGCCGCGAAAATGGGTGACGATCACGGCAATGGTTCGCTGACGGCGCTGCCGGTTGTTGAAACGCAGGCCGGTGACGTTTCCGCCTATATTCCGACCAATGTGATCTCGATCACTGACGGCCAGATCTTCCTTGAAACCGGATTGTTCTTCAAAGGGGTTCGTCCGGCGATTAATGTCGGTTTGTCGGTATCGCGTGTCGGCTCTGCCGCCCAGATCAAGGCTATGAAACAGGTTGCCGGAACGATCAAGCTGGAACTGGCGCAATATCGTGAGATGGAAGCGTTCGCCCAGTTTGCTTCCGATCTGGATCAGTCCACCCAGCGTTTGCTGGCGCGTGGTGCTCGTCTGACCCAGCTTTTGATCCAGCCTCAGTACCAGCCTTTGCCGGTGGAAGAGCAAATTCTGGTGATTTATGCCGGGACGAAAGGATTTTTGGATGGCGTTCCGGTTAATCAGGTGCGCGCTTATGAAGAAGCGTTGTTGCAGGATTCGCGCGCCAATGCCAAGACGATCCTGAAAACGATCCGTGAGAAAAAAGCGCTGGATGATAAGCTGCAAAAAGAGTTGTCGGACTATCTGACAAAATTTACGGCGGCTTTTGCCCCCGCAGAGAAAAAAGCAGCCTGAGATTATAGAAGGACACTTCGCTGATGCCCAGTCTGAAGGAATACAGGGATCGGATTAGCTCCGTTAAATCGACGCGAAAAATCACGTCGGCGATGAAGATGGTGGCTGCTTCCAAGCTGAAAAAGGCACAGGAACAGGCCGAGGCCAGCCAGCCTTATGCGGCGGCCATGGCGGGCATGATGGCGCGGGTTGCCGCCGGCCTGACAATCGGCCCGCAAAGCCCAAAACTCCTGATTGGAACGGGGCGGGACGATGTTCATTTGCTGGTCGTTTTGACAGCAGATCGTGGGCTTTGCGGCGGCTTCAACGCCAATTTGATTCGTCGCGTGCGCCAGCGTATCCGCGAGCTTGAAAAAGACGGCAAGACGGTGCGTCTGATTGCTGTCGGGCGCAAGGGGCGTGACGCGTTGCGCCGGGAATTTAAAGATCGTATCGAAACGTCTTTTGTCGGGATCGCCGGCAAGACGAGAATCGAATTTGCCGATGCCGGCGAAATCAGCCGCAAAATTCTCGATCTGTTTGATCAGGGCGCGTTTGACGTATGCTCCCTGATTTATAATGAGTTTCAGTCTGTCCTGTCGCAAAAACCATGCGTGCAACAGCTTATCCCTTTCAGCTTTTCCGCTTCCGCCCGGCAGGATAATCAGGCAGAGGAAGAAAAAAATGACGGGGACGATTCCGCGAAAAATGACAGCCCATACAGATTCGAGCCGGAAGAAGAAAAAATATTGGGACAGCTTTTGCCGCGCAATCTGGGCATCCAGATTTATAGCGCCCTGCTGGACAGTGCCGCCGGCGAGCAGGCCGCGCGTATGACGGCCATGGATAATTCGACGCGCAACGCGGGCGACATGATTAATAAATTGACGTTGCAATATAACCGTGCGCGTCAGGCACATATAACCAAAGAGCTGATTGAGATTATCAGCGGCGCGGAGGCTGTGTAAGACGACAGGATTTATACCGTAAAAAAATTGATCAACGAAAAAACAATAAGGGAGGTATCAATGTACGGAGATGTAAATGGAAAAAACGGGCAGGGCAGATCGGTACGCTCTGTATTCTCCGGTGCGACCGGGAATAAAAGGCTATGCGATTATGAAATTCGTATGCCTGTTACCAAAGAGGGCAGGCCGCGTTTTGCGTCGCGTACCGACGGGATGGAAGCCGGTATTGTCACGAACGGGATAAAATGTAGAAGATTATAAGTTTTTGTACTGCTGACAGAAGGAAAAGGACGAAAAATGGCTAACGCAAAAGGTACAATCGCACAGATTCGGGGTGCTGTCGTTGACGTGCAGTTCGAGGAAGGACATGTTCCGGCGATTATGAACGCGCTTGAGACAAAAAATGAAGACAAGGCTCTGATTCTTGAAGTCGCGCAGCATCTTGGCGAAAATATCGTTCGCTGTATCGCCATGGACACGACGGACGGCCTTGTACGCGGTGCCGAAGTGGTTGATAAGGGCGAGCCGATCTCGGTGCCTGTCGGGGCGGAAACGCTGGGGCGGATTTTTGACGTGATCGGTGAGCCGATTGACGAAGGCAAGCCGGTCAAATCCAAAAAGCGTTATCCCATTCACCGTTCCGCGCCTGAATTTATCGATCAGGCAACCGAAGCCGAGCAGCTTGTGACCGGGATCAAGGTCGTTGACTTGCTGTGTCCTTACGCCAAGGGCGGCAAGATCGGCCTGTTTGGCGGCGCGGGGGTCGGCAAAACCGTGACCATTCAGGAATTGATCAATAACATCGCCAAGGAGCATGGCGGCGTGTCGGTTTTTGCCGGTGTGGGGGAACGTACCCGCGAAGGGAATGACCTGTATCACGAAATGATCGAATCCGGCGTTATCAAAATTGACGATAAAGGCAATACGGACGGGTCAAAAGTGGCGCTGTGCTTCGGCCAGATGAACGAGCCTCCGGGCGCGCGGGCGCGTGTGGC
>SKGD01000108.1 GCA_007117665.1 Alphaproteobacteria bacterium | reverse complement strand
GCGGGACATGCCAAAGCATATTCAAGCGGGAAAAATGATGCTAATTTCTTTTTGTTTTGTCACCCGAAAGGGCGCGTCGCGCGCAGAATGGATGAAAACTGTGAGTTTTGACCCTAGAATACCAACCATGTTCAGGAAAATTCTGATAGCGAACAGGGGCGAGATTGCGTGCAGGGTTATAAAAACAGCGCGCCATCTTGGTATTCAAACGGTGGCTGTTTATTCTGAGGCGGATCGCGGCGCGCTGCATGTGCGGATGGCGGATGAAGCTGTTTGTATCGGCGGGACGGCGGCGTCCGAGTCTTATCTCAGGGCGGACGCGATTTTAAAGGCTGCGCGCGATACCGGCGCCGAGGCGGTGCATCCGGGCTACGGATTTTTATCGGAAAATACTGATTTTGCGCGTGCCTGCGCCAAGGCAGGCATCAAGTTTATCGGCCCTTCAGCCGCGGCCATTGACGCGATGGGGCTGAAGGATAAAGCCAAGGATATTATGGAGAAAGCCGGTGTGCCTGTTGTGCCGGGTTATCGCGGCGCGGCGCAGGATGAAAAAACACTGGCCGCAGCGGCGGCGGATATTGGTTATCCTGTGCTGATCAAGGCGGTTGCCGGCGGTGGCGGCAAGGGCATGCGGCTGGTGAGGGATGCAAAAGAGTTTTCCGGGATGCTGCAAAGCTGTCAACGCGAGGCCAGCGCAAGTTTCGGCAATGACCGTGTTTTGATTGAAAAATATATTGCGTGTCCGCGCCATGTCGAGGTGCAGGTTTTCGGTGATTCCAAAGGCAATGCCGTGCATTTGTTTGAGCGCGATTGTTCGTTGCAGCGCCGCCATCAAAAAGTCGTCGAGGAAGCCCCCGCACCGGGCTTGCGCGATGATGTGCGCGATGCGCTGGGCGCGGCGGCGATCAAAGCAGTCAAGGCGTTGAAATACGAAAATGCCGGAACGATCGAGTTCATCATGGACGGCAAAACGCAGGATTTTTTCTTTATGGAGATGAATACGCGCCTGCAGGTCGAACATCCGGTGACGGAAATGGTCACGGGGCTGGATCTTGTGGAATGGCAGTTGCGCGTGGCCTATGGCGAGGAAATTCCGTTGCAGCAAAAAGATATTATGCTGCGCGGTCATGCGTTTGAAGTGCGTCTTTATGCCGAAGATCCGGCGCAGGGATTTTTGCCGCAAACCGGGCGGGTCGAGGCGTTTGTCATGCCCGATCATGCGCGAATCGACAGCGGCGTCGAAGCCGGCGACACTGTCAGCATCCATTATGACCCGATGATTGCCAAATTAATTGTGCATGGGGATAATCGCAGCGCGGCAATCGAACAAATGCAGCATGCCTTGCAGGGAATCGCGATTGCCGGACTGAATAATAATCATGAATTCCTGACCCGCGTCTTCGCGCAGCATGATTTTATCAATGGCGATGTTGATACGGACTTTATCGCCCGGCATGAAAGCTTTTTGATCCCGGATGATTACGGCTTGCCACATGCCGAGGATCTGGCGCTGGCCTGTATTTATTTCGGCGTGGCCGGAGCGGATGAGCTGTCGCCCGATGATCCGTGGTCGTTGCCGGATAGCTGGCGCATGGATGGCGCGACACCGTTTCGCCGTATGTCATTTTTGTGCCGGGGGACTCGTTTTGATGCGCGCTTTGCCGCGAAAGGAACCGATTTTGAACTGGATTATAACGGCCATACGCACAACATTTCATGGCGTGGCGGACAAGGCGCTTTTGTGCGGGTTTTATTTGACGGGCGCGATATAAGCGCAGCATTTTTGCCACATGGTGATGAGTTGTCGGTTTTGCGCGCGGGGCGGGTTGTTATGCTGCACTGTTTTGTGCATGGCGCGGATGATGATGGCGCCGCCGGCGAAGGGCGCATTACAACCCCGATGCCGGGGCGCATCATTGATGTTATGGTCAGGCAGGGCGATCATGTTGAAAAAGACCAGCCGCTTTTGATCATGGAAGCCATGAAAATGGAAATGACCATTCGCGCAGGCTGTGCGGGGGTGGTTGATGAATTGCCGGTGGCGGTAAATGATCAGGTCGCCGACGGTGCGCTGCTTGTTTCAATAAAAGATTCAGAAGCATGACAAGTGTGGCGCGCGCAAATCTTAATGGTTTACTGGCCATTTTATTTTGGTCTTCGACAGCCTTGCTCTTTACGTTTTGTGATACTTTTCCTCCCTTCATGTTGGCGGCATTGACAAGCTTGACCGGTTTTTTTGTCTTTTTTGTCAAATGGCTTTTATTTCGGGAAGATATTCGTGCTCATTTTGCTATTCCCTGGTGGGTGATCGTTTTTTGTGTGGTTGGTATTGGGGGGTATCGCGCCCTCTATTTCTTCTCATTGGGGACTGTCCCCGTTGTGGAGGCCTCCCTGATTAATTATTTGTGGCCTGTTTTGGTCGTTGTTTTTAGTTCATTTCTCAAAGATAGCGGATTTCGCCCGCATCATTTGGTAGGGGCTTTGGCTGGTTTTTCGGGCGTTGTTATTCTTTTGTCAAGGCCGGATCAATTGTTCGGGGATGTTGCTTTTGGCCATATCCTTGCTCTTTTTGCGGCTGTGATATGGGCGGGATACTCAGTTTTGACACGTTTTGTGCCGTCTTATACTGGTAACACCGTACCGGTTTCTTTTCTATTTAGCGGTCTGATCCTGTTTGCGATCTCCCTTTCAACCGAGCGTTTTGATTATGTTGATTGGGGGCAGGCGCCATTTGTTTTATTGATGGGAGTAGTGGCCAGTCTTGGGTACTTTCTTTGGGATTCGGCGATGAAAAAAGGCCATATCCAAATATTAGGTGTGGCTTCTTATTTTACACCCTTGATCTCTACTTTCTTATTGATAGCCTTCGCGAAAGCTATGGCGACAGCCGGTATTTTGTTTGCGACAATGCTTATTGTTATAGGACCTTTGATTGCATCGAAAGAAAAAGTAGTCGCAGGTTATAATGAGCTAAATCGTTTATTGCGACGCAGATAATAAAGTGTTCTCTGTGTTTTCTTATAATGATAATCCGCCAAATGATATAAAGTCAGGGTTATTGGTTTTGAAAGGGATCACTTACGTTGTCTGATATGCTGCCGTCTATTGTCAAAATCTATGAGGTCGGGCCGCGGGACGGGCTGCAGAATGAAAAGCAGCTTGTGCCGGCGGATGTCAAAATTACGCTGATTGAGAAGTTGGCGGATGCGGGGTTGCGCCATATTGAATCGGCGTCTTTCGTTTCGCCAAAATGGGTGCCGCAAATGGCCGATGCGGCGGCGGTGATGACAGGTATAAAACGCAGGGAAGGTGTCTCTTATCCGGCGCTGGTGCCGAATGAAAAAGGCATGGCGGGCGCGCTGGCATCCGGGGTCGGAGAAGTGGCTGTTTTCGCAGCAGCATCTGAAAGCTTTAGCAGCAAAAATATTAATTGCAGCATTGCCGAAAGCCTGCAGCGTTTTGTGCCTGTGATAGAGATGGCGCGTGGTGCGGGTATCGCTGTGCGCGGTTATGTGTCCTGTGTTGCCGGGTGTCCGTATGAAGGTGCTGTCGCGCCGGATGCGGTGGCTGATGTCGCGCGCAGCCTGTATGATATGGGGTGTTACGAGATTTCTCTGGGCGATACGATCGGGGTCGGTACGCCGAATATTATCGGTGATATGCTGCGCGCGGTCAGTGAAAAAGTACCCTTATCGGCGCTGGCGTTGCATTGCCATGACACATACGGTCAGGCGCTTGTGAATATTTACAAGGGGCTGGAAATGGGGATCGGGGTGATTGATTCATCGGTCGCCGGTCTGGGGGGGTGCCCTTATGCCAAAGGCGCATCAGGTAATGTGGCAACGGAAGACGTGCTTTACATGCTGCACGGTATGGGGATTGAAACCGGCGTTGATATAAAAAAACTAATTGATGCGGCGTGGTATATTGCCGGTCATCTCGACCGCAAGCCATCATCAAAAGTCGCGCACGCGCTCGCGCCCTGATCTATTTCGTTGCTTGCATTGTGTGGAGTTTATTTCAGAAATTTGTCGGGGGGCACGGCAAAAGCCGTCCCATTGATGCTTTTGACGGGGCGCAGCCCTAAAATGCTGTTGGTCAGTAAAACACCCTCGGCTTTCATCAGGCGCGTTTCGGAAATACTTTCTTCACTGGCGTGATATGTTGCGATCATGCTGCGCCGTGTGATGCCGTCCAGCACGCCGTCGGTCAGGGGTGGAGTGACCAGCTTGCCGCCTTCGACGATGAACAGGTTGCTGGTCGTGGCACAGGCCATATTGCCGTCCGTATTGGTGATCAGCGCATCATCCGCCCCGGCCTGCACAGCCAGATGTTTTGCCAGATAAGAGCGTGTATAATCGAGACGCTTGCAATTTTCATAGCGGCAACGGGCGATCCGCGGCGCATCGGCAATAATTTGCAATGATACGGGTTGGGGCGTTGGCGGGATATCGGCACGCACCGCCATCATCATGATGATCGGATTTTGCGGCTTTCCAAACATTTCCGTGACACGCCCGGCGGTGATTTGCGTGCGGATACGCGCATAACCTTCGGTCAGGCCGTTTTTCACCAGCAGCCTTTGCGCGGTCGCGGCCAGCGCGTCAATATCCAGCGCCGGGTCGTGCAGCAGCACCATCCGGCAATGATTTTGCAGTCTTTCCAGATGTTCTTTGGCGTTTACGGCCTGACCGTTTGCGCCTTTCATCGTGTCAAAAACCCCCAGCCCGCGCAGATATCCCGCATCATCATGCGGCACAAGCGCACCGGATGCAGGTTGAAAACGGCCATCAAGCCAGATAACGGGATGGTTCTTCATGCGGTCAGACCGGATTTATGGGCGCGTTCGTTCCAGCGATCGGCGACCATCATAAAATTGCGGATAATGTCCAGCCCATAAGGCGTCAAAATCGATTCAGGATGAAATTGCAGCCCGTAAAGCGGATAATCCCGATGCCGCAATCCCATGATAATATCGTCATCCTCGGTGCGGGCGGTGATGTCCAGCGGGGAATTGGCGGCAAGCTCGATAATCAGGGAATGATAACGTGTGCCTTCCATCGGGTTGGGAAGCCCGATAAACAGATCCCCCGCATCATGCTGGATCATGCTTGTGCGGCCATGCACAGGCTCCGGCGCGCGCACAGTTCGCCCACCGAATGATTCGCCAATACATTGATGGCCAAGGCAAATGCCCAAAATCGGCGTGCGTTTGTAAAAGGCCTGAATTAACTGGTTACAAATACCGGCTTCTTTGGGGGTGCGGGGGCCGGGCGACAGGATAATCGCATCCGGCGCCATCGCCGAAATGTCGTCCAGCGTGATCTCGTTATTGCGGACGACTTTTCGTTCACGCCCCAGTCGCCCGATATAACGCGACAAATTATAGACAAAGGAATCATAATTATCGATCAGCAAAATCATGCGACGTATTCCTCATATATGTCGTGATATTGGGATTTGGGCGCAAAGCTTTTGAAAATAGCCTGCGCTTTGGTCAATGTTTCCTGATATTCGGCTTCGGGGTCGGACTGGGCGGTAATGCCGCCACCGGCCTGAAAGCTGACTTTTTGTCCCTGATAAACCAGCGTGCGGATCGTGATGTTCGTGTCCATCATGCCGTTAAAACCGATATAGCCCATCGCCCCGCAATAAGCGCCGCGCCGGGTTTTTTCCAATGTCTCGATAATCTCCATGGCACGGATTTTTGGCGCGCCGGTGATTGACCCGCCCGGAAAACAGGCCGCCATCAGATCGGCAGGATGATAATCCGCGCGCAATGTGCCTTTGATGATGCTGACCAGATGATGAAGCCCGGCAAAGCTCTCGACGCCGCAAAGTTGATCGACATGAACCGAGAAATCTTCGCAGACTTTTGAAATATCATTCCGCAGCAAATCAACAATCATGACATTTTCGGCACGATCCTTGACGCTGGTCAGAAGTTTTTCACGGTACAGCGCGTCCATGTCGGGTGATTCGGCACGCTTGTGAGTGCCTTTGATCGGCCTTGTTTCAACGCGGCGTCCCGCCCCGATCTGCAGGAATCGTTCCGGCGAGGCCGATGCCAAAATGACATTGCCGAAATTCATGAAAGACGCAAATGGTGCCGGATTAACCGCCCGCAAATTCAGGTAATGCGCATAAGGCGCAAAATCGCGGGGTAACGCTGCATCAAAACGTTGCGACAAATTGGCCTGAAAAATATCACCAGCATAAATATAATCGATGATGGTTTGCACATCATCACGATAGCTTTTGGCGGTGTGCGACGACGACCAGTCAAGTTTCGCGTCCGGCAAAGGCTTGTGACGGTAGCCGTGGCCGGATGAGATCAGCTTTTCAAAATGGGCGTATTTCTCTTTGGCGTCTTTTTCATGCGCGGCATGGACGATCAAAAAAGCCGATTTTTTTTCATGGTCATAAACAAAAACCCGATCATAAAGCCCGACAGCCATATCCGGCATGTCAGGATTGTCTGTGGCATGCGGGGTGATGGTTTCCAGATCACGCCCCAGATCATAACCGAAAAAACCGGCGGCGCCGCCCTGAAAGGGTGGCAGGTCATCACGTGCCTGAAAAACGGGCTCGTAAGTTTCCATCCGGTTGCGGATGACATCGAACGGGTTGCTGATGAATGATAATTGCTGCGTCCGGTTGGTGACCGTCACATGCCCGTTTTTCGACTCGATCATTTCAAACGGGGCATAGGCAATATAGCTGTAACGGCTCAGCGCATGGCCGGAATCGGCGCTGTCGAAAAACAGGCTATAGGGGGTCGTGCTCAGGGGGGCGAAAATTTTCGCCGGATCCTGTGCGCCGAAAACCGGATATGTATAAAGCCTGTTCATGGAAAAGAGATATACGCGTCATTCGCGCGGGGGTGCAAGAAAAAATCGTGTTATTTCCGCAAGTGCATCATGCAGCCCGATCCGTTGCACGGTGACGTTTTCGGGGAAGGCGCTGCAAAGCCGTGTCGGCAACATTGAATCCAGCATGACAAAAACGCCTTTGTCACGGGCGCTGCGGATCAGACGGCCATAAGCCTGCCGCAATTTCAGGCGTGCCAGCATTTCATCATAATTGCGCCCGCCAAAAGCCTGCCGTCGCGCTTTGTGCAGAATTGTCGGGCGGGGCCACGGCACGCGGTCATACACTAAAAGCCGCAGTGATTCGCCCGGCACATCAACGCCGTCCCGTACCGCATCCGTCCCCAGCAGGCAGGCATGCGTGTCTTCGCGGAACATATCGACCAGCGTTCCCGTGTCGATATTATCGATATGCTGGGCGTAAAGCGGCAGGCCTTCTTGCTCCAGCGGTACGGCGATCCGGTCATGCACCGCGCGTAATCTCTGGATCGCGGTAAATAACCCCAGCGCCCCGCCGCCTGCCGCCATGAATAAGGCGCGATAAGAGGCGGCGACCTGATCCATGTCGTGCTTTTGCACATCGTTGATGACGATAATTTTTGTGCGGGCGGCATAATCAAAAGGTGAGTCCAGGGTCATCTCATGCGGGGCGGCGCTCATATAAGGTGTGCCGCTGCGAACGCGCGCGATTTGCCAGTCCTGTTGGGTGTCGGCATGATCATGACCGGCGGCATCGCGCAATGTTGCCGATGTGATGGCGATCCCGTGGGCATAGGGCATGATGGATTTCGCAAAAGGTTGCATCGGGTCGATCCAGTGGCGGTACATGCCGACATCCACGGCGCGGCCTTCGATTCGTTCGATCGCCATCCAATCGACAAATTCGGACGGCGTGTCACCGCCTGTTTCCAGTATGCCGAGCATAGCGATCCACCCGGCCAGCGTATGTTCAGCGCGGCGTTCAAGGGCGGCTGTAACAGATATGATGCGCCTGCGTGTGTCGGTGTCCAGCGTGGTCGCCTTTGATGCCAGCTTGTCGCGGAGGTTTTTGACCAGCGCCCGCAGCGGTTTTTGCAGCGCCCGCAGCCGGTCGCGTAAATTTTGCGCGGCTTCGGTCAGTGCCGGCAAAGGCGGATGGGTGGCGGTTTCGATCGAATAGGGGGTGTCATGATCTTGCGCCCGCGCCATGACTTGCTGGTAAATCAGCGCCAGAAAAATCTCGGTGGCGCCTTGCGGCGCTTTATCCTTGAGCCGCCGCGACCATCCTGTCGCGGTCAGGCAGGCGGATTCATGTAAAACCGCTTCCAGCATCTGTTCAGCTTCGGCATCACCGGCAACCAGATCCTCAAGGCGGCGTTTCAGCCCTCGCGCCCGGCTTTTACGCCCGCCTTCGACTCCTTTGATCCATCGTCGCAAATCATGGGTTTCGCGAGCGGTCAGATGACCGGCAAAGGCGCTGTCGGCGGCATCGAACAAATGATGGCCTTCATCAAACACGAAACGCTGCGGCAGCGGGTCGTCGGGGTTGGCAATCGCGGCCTTGATCATCACCAGCGCATGATTGGCAACAACGATTGACGCATGCCGGGCGCGGCGTATGTTACGCTCGACAAAACATTTGTGGTAATGGTCGCACGCCGCATAAATACATTCGCCGCGCGTATCGGACAGGTTGCGCGTATATTTCCATCCTAAAAGACCGGGCAGCCAGCCCGGAAAATCACCGCCCTGCAGGTCGCCGTCAGCACTGCGTTCGATCCATCGCGCCATCAGACCGGCGGCAATGACTTGATCCGGGTGTTTCGCCAGCGCCGCGCCAGCCGCCATATCCTCGAAATTCAACAGGCACAGGTAATTTTCCCGCCCCTTGCGGATGGTCACATTGGCTTTTTTGACATCCGGGTGCGGGTAGAGCCTGTCCAGCTCGTCATCAATCTGGCGCTGGAGGTTTTTCGTATAGGTCGAAATCCAGACGCTGCCGTCATTTTTTTCCGCCCAGACGCTTGCCGGTGCAAGGTAACCCAGTGTTTTTCCTGTGCCTGTGCCGGCTTCGGCCAGCACGATATGCGGGTGGTCTTCTTCGTCCTTGGGGGCAAAAGCCTTGCAGATATGGGCGGCGTAATCGCTTTGCTGGGGACGCGGTTCGACCGGCTTGTCCCCGGCTGATAACATCGCGGACAGGCGCGCATGGCTTTCGGCGGGGGTCACCGGATAATGGGACGGGGGCGGTTCGGGGGCGGTTTCGCTCCATTCCGGCAGGTTTTTCCACACATTGAGCGCCGGTTTTGATATGACTGACTCCTGCGGGTTATAGGGCGTTCCCAGCGTTGCGCAAATAAAGGGCGTCCATGCCCAGCCTTTGCCCTGTATCCCCATAACTTTGGCGATTTCCAGCGGGTCTACTTTTTTGGGGCGGCGCGGCTCGTTCTGAAGGTCGGACAGCAAGGCCTGCGCGCATTCTATCATTGTCGGGGGGTAATCCTCGATATCGCCGGGGGCGGCAACCCCCAGCGTCCGCGCCAGTCCGGCCGGGGTCGGTACGCAAAACCGCGCCGGATGCACAAAGGCGAATAGCTCCAGCAAGTCAAAGCCATACAGATCGTCCATCCCCAGACGCTGCCTTGTATAAGGGCGGTGACAAACCAGAACGGGCTTTTTGTGAATGATCATTTGCGCCTGGGCGTGCGGTAATGTCTTGATTTCGCCATCGGTGGTCATGATGACGGCGCACGCGCTATTAACCGCCAGAACCGGAATATCGGGCAGGCAAATCGCGAGTCTGGCCGTCTCATGCGGCTGGGAGTTTTGTGGTGCGGACATGGGTTCAGGCTATCATGCCTGCATCACGCCTGTCAGGCGGCTTTTTTACCGCCGGGCTTTTTATCCGTCTTTTTTGTGGATGGCGGAATGAAAACTTCCGGCTGATCGTCCGGCCATTGCTCGACATAAATGGATTGAGACGGGAAGGCAAAGCCTGTTCCGGCTTCTTTCTCGACGATTTCCTTGATACGGAAGGCCAGTTGTTCCTTGATCTCCAGCCATTCTCCCCAAACTGTCGTGTTGGTGAAGCAATAAACCATGATGTCGATGGATGATGCACCAAAAGAATCAATCCGTACAAAGGTCGCAGCGTCTTCAGGGCGCGCAAATGCTTCATTCTCCGCCAGATAGGCCGTGATAGCGTCACGGATGATCCTGAGCTGTTCTGTCGTGGTGCGGTATTCCACCCCGATCACCCAGAAAATCCGGCGGTGGGTCATGCGGCTGAAATTGGTGACGGCCGCATCCGATAGCTGGGCGTTGGGGACATGAACCGGCGCGCGGTCAAAACGACGGATCATGGTGGAACGAAAGTTAATGTCTTCGACTGTGCCTTCGACAACGCCGTCAACCCGGATCCATTCGCCGGGGCGGAACCGTTTTTCGGCGATGATAGTAATCCCGCCAATCAGGTTTTTAAACAGATCCTGCGCCCCCAGCGCGACAGCCGCGCCGAACAGCCCCAGACCCGCCAGCAAAGGCCCGACCTGAATGCCCCATATTTCAAGGATAATGGCGGCGCCGATAAAAATAACCAGCACGCGCAGGACGCGGAATATCCACCGTACCATCAAATCGGTCAGGAGCTTCTTCAGACCGCCTGTCATGTGGCTGATCGGCTCGATTGCCCGGTGCAGCCCCCAAAAGATTGTAAAGGCGATCAGCGAGCGGATCGTGCGCGCGAAAAATTCGCCCATCGCTTCGTCCAGCCCGGCATATTGGGCGGCGAAAAAGATCCCCAGAATAACCGGAATGAATTTGATCGGCGGTATCAGCGCCTCGATAATTTTATCGTCAGCCTTGGTTGTGGTGCGGGACGCCCATCCCTGCAGGTGAGACAAAATATATTTGCTGAACAGGCCGCGCATCATCAAAAAGCCGACAAAAATCGCCAGCGCCGTCAGGATTGTTCCGATATCAACGCCCAAAAAGCCATGTTCCCAGACCTTCAGGACTTCTTCCCATATATCCATGGCCGTTTGCGGCAGGGGCAGGTCGTTGCTGGTATTTTCTTCCATGATGTCTTCGCCTTATTCATAATCGTGACGTGTGGCGCGCAGGATAGCAATCCTGACGCGCGGCGCAAGACTCTTATCGTAAAAAAAGCGAAACACAGGCGCGCAGAATTTACGAAATGAATGAGGTCTGACCCTAGCGTTCGATCAGGACGTGATAGTACATATAAGGGTTCCCCGCGCCGGTATCCTGAAAACATCCGGATTTATGACGCCCCATATCGACGATGATTGTGGTCGCGGTGGCCGGAACCGTGCCATTAAAGGGCGTCTGGGTGATGGGGCTGGTGGGGATCGGGTCGGTAGCGCCGTGGATCCGTTGCATGACGTTGATCTGGCGGCATAGCGCCTCGCGGATTGCCGGAATGAACAAAATCATATCCGGATTATCCGTTCCCGCACCGTCAAGCGCATTGACGGTGCTGATCAACCATTCGCCGTAATGGGTCAGGGAAGAATGGCTGGAATCAAGCCATCCGGATGATGGCGCGCTGTAATTCAAGCCGCCGCCGCGCGGATGGAACACCCGGCAATTATCGGCTGTGCAATTCGCATTATTATAGGCGGCAGGCAAGTCGTTCGCCTGAAAGCTGATGACATTTTCGCTGATGCCCTGCATCTGCATATTGCGGACGGTTTGGGCGATTCCGGCGGCGGTTCTCATAATCTCGCTGGCTTGAATGCGGTAACGTTCGATATCGCCGGTTTGTTCAGTCGTGTCGGCGGACCGTATCATCGTCGCGGTCAGCGCCGCCAGCAAGGCCACGGCGATCAGGATAATCCAGAGCGCGTTGCCGGATTGGCTGCGGAAATCGTTTTTGTGTGTTTTTATCATCTCTTGGTTCATTATAATGCCGGTTTTATGAGCAATTTATGAAAAAACAGCCTGTTTCCTCTAAAACAATATGGCATTTCAGGCGGTTCTTTGCTATAGGCTTCACAGATTGTCCGCCATTATTCGCCTGTTTTGCGAGGAATAAAATATCATGAATACGCCGACAGCACAGCCCGACCATCAGAATGAAGACACGCATTCCGCCCGCGAGACATTACGCGCCGGACGCCTGAAAAAAGCCACCGCCCTGCGGGAGAAAGGCATTGATCCTTATCCGCATGTCTATGACCGCACGCATCAGGCCGGCACGTTACAAGACCATTATAAGGATCTTGAAAACGGTACCGAAACCACGGATGTGGTGCGCGTGGCCGGGCGGATCATGGCAATGCGGAATAACGGCATGTTTATTGATTTGCACGATCCGTCTGGGAAAATTCAGGTTTTTTGCCACAAGGATTCCATGGATGAAGACGCGTTGGCGGCGCTGGAATATTATGATATCGGCGATGTGATCGGCGCGGAAGGCACAATCCGCCGTACGCCGCGCGGCGAGCTTTCGGTGCGCGCCGTCAAAACGGCGATGCTGACAAAATCCTTATTGCCGCTGCCGGAGAAATATCATGGCCTGCATGATATTGAAACGCGCTATCGCCAGCGTTATCTCGACCTGATCATGAATGAGGAGAGCCGGGAAACCTTGCGGAAGCGTTCGGTGATCATGAAAGAAATCCGCCGTTTTATGGATGAGGAGATCGGCGCCGTTGAGGTTGAAACCCCGATCCTGCAAGCCATTATGGGCGGGGCGTCGGCCAAGCCGTTCGTGACGCATCATAATGCGCTGGATAGTGATTTTTACCTGCGTGTCGCGCCGGAACTATTCCTGAAGCGCCTGATTGTCGGCGGCTTTGCCGAAGGCGTTTACGAAATCGGGCGGCTGTTCCGCAATGAAGGCATTTCCATCAAGCATAATCCTGAATTCACCACGATTGAAGGTTATCATTTATACAAAGATTATAATGATATGATGGATCTGGTCGAACGGCTGGTGCAGTCGCTCGTGAAAAAGGTGACGGGCGGGTCTTTGGTGATGCCGTTCGGGGATCATGAAATTGATTTTTCCGGCCCGTGGAAACGCAAAAGCATGGTTGATCTGGTCAAGGACGAAACCGGCATTGATTTTATGGCGATCACCGATGTCGCAGAAGCCCGCAAAGCCGCCGAAAAAGCCGGTGTTTCGGCCGACCCGAAAGCCAATTGGGGGCAGGTTGTCGAGGCGGTTTTCGGTGATAAAGTCGAGCCAAAACTGATCCAGCCGATTCACGTGACGGATCACCCGCTGGATATTTCACCGCTGGCCAAGACCCACCGTGATAATCCGCGCCTTGTGGAACGGTTTGAAAGCTTCATTAATGGCTGGGAAATCGCCAACGCCTTTACCGAGTTGAATGACCCGCTTATCCAGCGCGAGAGATTTCAGGCGCAGGTTGACGCCCGCGAAGCCGGTGACGAAGAAGCGCAAATGATGGATGATGATTTCATTAATGCGCTGGAATACGGCCTGCCGCCGACCGGTGGCTGGGGGATGGGGCTTGATCGTCTGGTGATGATCCTGACTGATTCTCACAATATTCGTGATGTGATCTGCTTCCCGACCTTGCGCCCGAAAGGCTGAGCAGGGAAGGGGGTAAGCGGCGGGGGCGGTTACAGCCCCAGTTCGATATTCTCCAGTTTCCGGATTTCATCACGCAGGCGGGCAGCTTCTTCAAACTCCAGATTTTCGGCGGCTTTGTGCATGTTTTTTTGAAGCGTCGCAATGTATTTTTGCATGGCTTTCGGGTTTTCGAGCGCGGCTTGTTGCTGGTCTGACAGGCCGGATATAGCAAGACGCGAGACATGCACGCGGTCGCCCCGTTCATAGACGCTGGCCATGACATCGCCGATATTTTTGCGGATGCTTTCGGGGGTAATGCCGTGTTCAGCGTTGTATTTCATTTGTTTTTCGCGGCGGCGGTTGGTTTCGCCGATGGCGTATTTCATGCTGTCCGTTTCGCGGTCGGCATATAAAATCACGCGCCCGTCCACATTCCGTGCAGCGCGTCCGATCGTTTGCACCAGTGACGTGCGCCCACGCAAAAATCCTTCCTTGTCGGCGTCCAAAATGGCAACCAGCATACATTCAGGAATATCCAGCCCTTCGCGGAGCAGGTTGATCCCGACCAGCACGTCAAATTCGCCCAGCCGCAATCCGCGTATGATGTCGATGCGCTCCAGCGTATCGACATCGCTATGCATATAATTGACCTTCAGTCCGTTCTCGGCCAGATATTCGGTCAGGGCTTCGGCCATTTTCTTGGTCAGGGTCGTCACCAGCACCCGTCCGCCCAAATCACGGATTTTCCGGCATTCCCCCATCAGATCGTCAACCTGATGGGTGGTGGGGCGTATTTCAACCTGTGGATCGACAAGACCGGTGGGGCGCACGACCTGTTCGGCGAACGTGCCGCCAGTCTGTTCCATTTCCCATTCGCCCGGCGTGGCCGAAACAAAGATAGTCTGGGGACGAAACCGGTTCCATTCCTCGAATTTCAGCGGGCGGTTATCGAGCGCGCTGGGCAGGCGAAACCCATATTCAGACAGGACGCTTTTCCGCTTTTGGTCGCCATTATACATCGCGCGCAGTTGCGGCACCATGACGTGGCTTTCATCCAAAAACATGATGGCGTCATCGGGGATATATTCAATCAGGGTTGGTGGCGGCTCGCCCGGCGCGCGGCCAGTCAGGTAGCGCGAGTAATTTTCAATGCCCTGGCAAATGCCGGTCGCCTGAAGCATCTCAATATCGAATTGCGTGCGCTGGAGCAACCGCTGTGCTTCCAGCAACTTGCCGTTTTCCTCGAACCATTTGATACGGTCTTTCAGGTCAGCCTTGATGGCTTTGATGGCTTGCCCCATGGTCGGGCCGGGGGTGATATAGTGGCTGTTGGCATAGATACGAACACCATCCAGCCGGGCATGTTTTTCCCCGGTCAGCGCGTCAAATTCGGTGATGTCCTCGATCTCGTCGCCGAAAAAGGAAAAACGCCATGCGGAGCCTTCCATGTGGGACGGGAACAGCTCGACCGTATCCCCGCGCACGCGGAACGCGCCGCGCTCGAACGCGATGTCGTTGCGGCGATATTGTAAGGCGACAAGGCTGCGGATGAAATCCTGACGGTCGGTTTGCGTGCCTTTTCGCACATCAAGCCGCATGGCCTGATAATCTTCCTTGCTGCCAAGGCCGTAAATCGACGAAACGGATGCCACGATGATACAGTCGCGCCGCTCGAACAAAGCACGGGTGGCGGCGTGGCGCATGCGATCGATCTGTTCGTTGATCTGGGAATCTTTTTCGATATAGGTGTCGCTGCGCGGCACATAGGCTTCAGGCTGATAATAATCGTAATAAGAAACAAAATATTCCACCGCATTATCGGGGAAAAAGCTTTTGAACTCGCCGTAAAGCTGCGCCGCCAGCGTTTTGTTCGGCGCCATGATAATGGCGGGGCGCTGCATCTCGGCGATCACATGCGCCATGGTAAATGTTTTCCCCGACCCGGTCACGCCCAGTAAAACCTGATCGCTCAGCCCCGCGCGCAATCCTTCGGTCAGCTTGCGGATGGCGGCTGGCTGGTCGCCGGCGGGTTTGTAGTCGGAATCCACGCGCATCGGGCGCGCCTCATCCATCGGGGACGATGCCGAGAAAAGCTGTTGTGCCGTGTCCCGGCCTGTATGCGCGTTTGCGGTCATGCTTGGAAATATAGTGCGTTCAGGCGCGTGCGCCAAGAAAAATGCCGCGTTTCTTTATTCGACTGAATAACCGCCGGTTAGCCATCGTACGCACATTTTTTCCTCATCGGCTTGCCGCGCCAGATTACGAACCGTCTCGTGGCGGCAAATCGCAAATTCGATGGTTTCTTTCAAAGCATCGAGATTGCGCTTACTGCTGCCTTTGACGATAAAATCTTCCGCACCGCGCTTGAGCAATTCCCGCGCGACGGTTTCGTCACCGTCGCCGGTCATGACAATGACTGGAAATTGCCGCGCATAATATTCCACCGTTTCAAAACTGCGCTCCCAGTTTTCGGAATCCGGCAGGCATAAATCCAGAAAAGCCAGACCAACCTCATCGTGATGATCTGTTAGATATTCTCTTGCCTGCGCACATGTCAGGCAATGACGAACCGATAGATCATCACCGAATATCCGTTTTAATGCGCCCTTGAAAATATGGGCTTCCGCCGGATTATCTTCTATCAATAAAATATGCATACCAAACCCTTTTATATATCCGCTTTTATGTTGAAACCGCCGCTATAGCAGCATACCCCCAACTTATATTTTGCCGCAGGCACGTTAAGGTGTTGTTAGGATTTGATGCAATTTGAATTACATTTGATGTGATGATCGGGATGTCGCGGCGAGATTACCGGAAAAACGGGGTCAGCGATATTTATCAATCGCGATTTTGACCATTTTTTTAAGCTCTTCGGCTTGTGCGCCGCCATCCGTTTTTATGCCCTGCTTTAAAACGACATTCAGCGCATCAATATGAGCCTGTATGATAACGCGTTGGGCTTCGAGCTTCAGTTCGGTGCCGGCGACAAAATCACGCAGGGATTCCGCGAAATAGGAAACCAGATCATAGCCGCATAAAGCGCTTATATCCTTGATCTCATGTGCGACGGTAAACATATCCTGCGCTTGTTCTTTACGTTCGGCACCATCGGGCATGTCACGCATTTTCGTCCACGCGGCGACCAGCGCCTTAAAATGCTTGTTCATGGCGGCCGGGCAATCTTCGCATAACTCGGTAATCAGCGCGTCCGCTTCGGCAATGGCTTCGGGCGCCAAAAAGCCCGGCGTATCGTCAGGCTTCCGCATTTTGGTGATTTTTTTCTTCAGGCGGTTTGTCAGGCGAAACAGCCTGACTGCAACGCCGCCATCTTGCGGGGATGTGTCACCATTCTGTTTTGACATCTTCAATCCTGATTTTTTCTGATTGCGTCACGCGGCGTTCCTGTCCTTTATAAGGCAAAGCCTGCCGCCGCCTGTCGGGGCCGAAATAATGAGGCGCCTGAATGAAGGGGCGCGGATGGTCGATGACCGAACATATCCGGCCAGCCAGTCCCTTGGCCGAGACGGGCTTGACCAGAATTTCATGCGCGCCCATGTCGCGCGCCGTGGCCGTGATAATATCGGTTGTATAGCCGCTGACCACGACAACAGGCAAAAACCGGATTTCATCTTTTTCGTGAGCGCGGATCCATTTCATTAACTCCTTGCCGTCTCCCTTGGCCATCAGCCAGTCCATCAGGACGATATCAATATGGTTGATATAGCGCGTTTTGCGCCGTGCCTGCGTAACGGTAATCAGATCCATGGCTTCGTGACCGCCTTCGCAGACCATGATATCGCCGACGCCGAAAATTTTCAGCATCGATGAAAACAGCGAATGCATATAAAGCGAATCCTCAACGATCAGCACCGTCAGGTTGCTGAGATCATAGGGCAATGGTTTTGCTTCAACGCCCATCGCCGCCCGTTCCGTTAGCGTGTATAAAAATCATGCAAATCCCACAGGAAAAGACCAAAGCCGCCTCATTCATCGCGACATGATAAAATTACCCCATGTTTAGTCTATATTCCAGCGCTTAAAAAAACTATAATCCTGTCTAGGGTCAAAACTCACAGCTTTCATACAATTCTGTGACAAAACAAAAAGAAAGGAGCAAATTTTTCACGCGCGGGACATGCCAAAGCATATTCAAGCGGGAAAAATGATGCTAATTTCTTTTTGTTTTGCCACCCGAAAGGGCGCGGCAAATTTTCGTGTCTGTTTGCTCAAATCGCTTGGCCATAGCTACGGCTATGCTCTGCGCGCTTTTTACAAACATCCCCTGAAAATTTGACTCGCGCAGAATGGATGAAAACTGTGAGTTTTGACCCTAATCGTGACTCACCCGCAAGGAACCGAAACATGGAACAGGCCACAGGCGCATCGCCGCAAGATCATGAAAAGCCGACGGTTATCGCCGCGAAAAAATCACCGGAAACGCTGGAATATGTGATGAAAAAGCGCAGTGTCTCGATCAAAAATCTGAGCACGCCCGGCCCGTCACGCGCGGAGATCGACATAATTCTCAAAGCTGCCAGCCATGTCCCGGATCATGGCAAGCTGTGCCCGTGGTATTTTGTTGTGTTCGATGGCGAGGCGCGTAGCCAGGCCGGCGAAATTCTGGAGTGGGCATGGCGGGATGTCGAACCAAAAGCCGCCCCGGCTAAAATGGCGCTGGAGCGCGAGCGTTTCATGCGGGCGCCGGTTGTTATCGCCGTCATCAGCAAAATGCGCGATAGCAAGCACCCGGAATGGGAGCAGATATTATCCGCCGGCGCAGCATGTCAAAACTTAACACTGGCAGCTAACGCATTGGGGTACGGAACAAATTGGGTAACGGAGTGGTACTCATATAACGACACGTTTCGTTCCGAATTGGGGGTGGCTGAGGGAGAGAATATCGCCGGCTTTATTTATATTGGCACGCCGTCAGCCATGCCGGAGGAGCGCGAGCGCCCCGATCTGGCGCAGATTGTGACCTATTGGGAGCCGGGCACAAGACTTAAAAAGGGCGAAAGAGGGTGATCAAAAACTTTGACAAGTACGCATGGATCATTTACCCCTCAGGTAACGTAAAAAAATAAAACAGGGAGACGACAGGCATGAAAACATTATCTCAAAAGTTGGCTGCGGCGACATTAACGGGTGCCATGATGTTTGGCGGTTCATCCGCTCTTGCGCAGATGGAAATGGTTCCGGTGGAAAGACCGACACTGACCCCCTAAGAAGTTACGACATTAAGTCGGTCCTTCAATCTGATGAATTGCATCGGGACGAATGCGCAGATCGCGGTGGATCAAGGAAGAGTCACAACACAAGAAGCACTTGATGCGATGGTTGAGAATTTTTTTAAGCCGTTTTGTGAGCGTGCGACAGGCATTACGGTGGAGCAGGTCAACGAGTTTTCCAAAGAGTTGGAGAAAAAATATGGCGACCATCTGGAAACAGTCATCGAAAATACCCGCCAGAAGATGCAGCCACGTCCTTAGCGCTTTTCTCTTTCAATCGTGACTATGTTGCTTCGTCGCTCATGTATGGGGCTCATGTACAGGTTTGTACATTTTGCTCCTTTTTTGTCATCCCCGCGGCACGCCGTTAGGCGAGCTTTAACAGCGGGGATCCTCGCTCATCGCTGCCGCTTTTGGATGGCGGTTATGACATGATCCTAACTGGCGCGGCGGATTGTAAAGTCCACCATATCTTTGAGGGCGGCACCGATGGCGTCGTTTTTTATGGTTCCCGGTGACAGGGAATCCAGCGCGGCAATCGCGCGATTGCCGTATGTTTGGGCTATATGCAGGCTGCGCGCGAAGGCATCGTGGCGTTTTATAAGCGTCAGCGCCATGGCTAGGTCATCTTCTGACTGGTCGCGTTTTACCATGACACGTTCCCAAAAAGCGCGTTCTTCTTCGTCTGCCTGCGCCAGCGCAAATAAAACCGGTGCGGTTATTTTTCCTTCGCGGAAATCATCACCGATCGTTTTGCCGAGCGTGTTTTGATCGGCGGTGTAGTCCAGAACATCATCGACAATCTGGAATGCCAGCCCCAGATAAAGTCCGTAATCGCGCATGGCGTTGACGGTGGCCTTGTCCGCCCCGGCAATCACAGGGCCTATTTCGCATGATGCGGCGAACAGCGCAGCCGTCTTGGCGGAAATAACTTTTTCATAGGTTTCAAAATCCATCCCCAGATCGCCCGTCATGGCAAGCTGCATCACTTCTCCTTCGGCGATGATGGCCGAGGCATCGGATAAAATCCGCAATACGTCAAGAGCGCCATCCCCGACCATTAGCTGAAAAGCTCGCGAAAACAGGAAATCGCCGACAAGGACACTGGCCTGATTGCCGAAAACTACATTGGCGGCATCCTTGCCACGCCGCCTGATGCTCTCGTCAACGACATCATCATGTAACAATGTGGCTGTGTGGATAAACTCAACACTGGCTGCCAGCTTATGTGCGCGCGCCATTTCACCGCCGCACAGGGCGGTTGACGCCAAGGTCATAAGCGGCCGGATCCGCTTGCCGCCCGACCCGATCAGATAACCGGCCAGTTGCGGGATCATCGGTACGCCGGAGTCCATATAGTTCAAAATAGCGGCATTGACGGCGCGCATATCGTCATCCAGCAGCGAGGCAAGCCTTTCCAGCGGCGTGGCGGCGTCATTTGTCTCTTGCTTTGATTGTGACGTCTGTGTGACCATAGCCTATTGCATTAGACCAGCCATCCGAAAAGAGCAAGGGGAAAGAGCGGTTGTAACCCATGAAAGCAGTGTTTCAGGATACATCGCCGGTGCGATTGAGCCATGTGCGCTATTTGCTGGGGGAGGCAGGCATAAAGACCTATCATTTCGACCAGCATACGAGCATGGCGTTTGGTGGCGCCATTGGCATGGTGCCGCAGCGGATCATGGTGGGGGACGATGATTATGACCGGGCGCTTGATATTTTGCGCGAAGCCGGGATGTTATCTGAGCAATCCTGAGGCTTATCGCAAGAATGTCAGCAGGCGTGGTATTAGCCCCGGTCCTTGCTGCGCTTTGCTTTGAATGCTCACATCTTCAAGATGAGCGCGCTTTTGGAGATGCGGGATCGCAGAAGATTCTTTTATAAGCTGTCTTTGAACTGATGCGCTGTGCATTGTTGAGTATGACGGCGCCACAGAAGGACGGTTTTGAAGATACGAGGCTGTCGCATCTCTTAAAATTCTCTGCATATTCTGCATGTCTTCTTGTGCCGGGGTCAGCCCATACCACGCACCTTCCGGCGCACCGGAATGTGCATCAAAGCGTCTTAGCAAAAGGCTTCCTGCGGGCAGTACACGCTTTTCTGTTGTGATGTAATCGCTTCGCTTCTTTTCAGGAGATGACAAGCTATATGTTTTTGCACGCTCTTGCGGCGTGTAATCAGAAAGCTTGACCCCTTGTACCGTCACAGGATCGGATAATCTGACAGCTTGATAAATAGCATATTTTACACCGGGAGGGATAACAATCGCTGGGCTGGTAAGCGACAGCATCGGGCTGGTCGCAGCAAGAAAGAAATGGTCACGCAGGGCGATAACGGACTTTCCATCCGTGCTTTCGAGACATGTCTCATCAGACGAAGGTTTAAAAATCTTGTGGTCGTTCATCGCATTTTTCATGTGTGCATTCTTGTAACACAGGTTCGTGCTATATGTAAATATATTTTTCATTAAAATCGCGGATATTGTCTATGTTCATCAATATAGCTATGTCACAATGCCGGACATGACTCAGGATATTCAGGTTCTGGACGGAAACGTGACGCTGCGGCAGCCTGCCAAAGGCTTTCGTACCTCGCTTGACGCTGTTTTGCTGGCTGCTGCTTGTCCGGCGGGGGCGGGTGATCGCATATTGGATATGGGGTGCGGGGTCGGAAGCGTGTCTTTTTGCCTGCTGCACCGCGTGCCGGGCTGTTATGTGACGGGGTTTGACATCCTGCCGGATTATATTGCCCTGGCACAGGATAATATCGCGTTGAACGGGGCGCAGGGACATGCGGCATTTTCCTGTGCCGCGCTGGATCAATATCCGGTGCCGACCATGGCGGATCGTTTCGATCATGTGGTATGTAATCCGCCTTTTATGGAGGCAGGCGACCACATGCCGTCACCGGAACAGGCGCGAGCGCTGGCGAATGGTCATCAGGCACAGGAAATGACCGTCAAGGACTGGATCGATAAGGCATTTTTCTGCCTGAAACCCGGAGGCAGCCTGACTCTGGTTCACCGTGCCGACCGGACAGACCGGATTATCCGGGATCTGGGGCGGCGCTTTGGACGGACAGATATTATTCCGCTATGGCCGAAAGCCGGACAGGACGCCAGACGGGTGATTATCCGCACGGTTCGGGATCGTAAGTCGCCCTGCAGCTTGCGAAGCGGACTTGTCCTGCATGAGGATGACGGAACCTATACGCGGGCAGCGGATGACATCTTGCGTCGGGCACAGGCTCTTGTATAGTAAAGCCCATGAGCGATGATATGACAGATAAGCCAAACCCGTTTTTGCTGTTTTTGAAAGCGCTGTGGCGCGGTTTCAAAAGACTGCCTTTTATTTCGGATTTTCTGGGTGATTATCCGCGCCTGACGATGGTTCGGCTGTCCGGAATCATCGCCGACAGTAATGTCAGGAAACAGGGGTTGAGCCATTGCCGTTTGGCGAAAATAATCGACAAGGCCTTTGCGCGTCCGGGCATCAAGGGAGTCGTTTTGGTCATTAATTCGCCGGGTGGCTCGCCCGCCCAGTCCCAGTTGATCGGAAATCATATTCGCGCACTGGCCGAAGAGAAAGACCTGCCGGTTTATGCTTTTATCGAAGATGTCGCGGCATCGGGCGGTTACTGGCTGGCTTGCGCGGCGGATGAAATTTATGCCCAGGAAAGCTCGGTGATTGGCTCGATCGGGGTGATTTCTTCCGGTTTCGGAATGGAAGGGCTGATTGATCGCTATGATATCAAGCGCCGCCTTTACACGGCAGGCAAGGACAAATCTTTTATGGATCCGTTCTCGCCCGAACGCAAAGATGATGTCGCCCGGTTGAAAACGCTGCTGGGTGATATGCATGATATTTTCAAAGACTGGGTGCGTGACCGCCGTGCCGGGCTTTTGAAAGAAGAAGAAAAATCGCTGTTCGAGGGCGGGTTCTGGTTGGGTGCGAAGGCTGTCGATCTGGGGTTGATTGACGGGATCGGCGATGCGCGCGAGATGATCCGTGAGAAATTCGGCAAAGATGCTCGCCTGATAGATCTGACACCGGAACGCAAATTCCCGTTTTCGCCCTTTGGTGCACGCTTGCCGGGTGCAATGGGCGTGCCGGAGGAATATTCCCTGGCGGATGATATTATCGCAACGCTGGAAACGCGCGCCGAATGGAACCGTTACGGCCTTTAGAGTTTTGCCTCATTTCCCGTCATCCCCGCCTCCGCGCGGGGATCCACGCTGATTGCCGCCACTTTTCTGGATGCCCGCTGTCTAAGTTCGCCTGACGGCTCACCGCGGGCATGACAGGGGAGGTTTTTTGTCATCCCCGCCCCCGCGCGGGGATGACAGTTGAGGGGACTCTATCGTTAATGACCGGTGGCGGTGCTCATATTTTGCCGCATATAGTCCAGCGCATGATCCATACCGATCCGCTCCTGCTTCATCGTGTTGCGATGGCGGACGGTGACGGTCTGGTCGGTGTTTGTCTGGTCATCGATTGTAAAGCAGAAAGGCGTGCCGATTTCGTCCTGCCGCGCGTAACGCTTGCCGATATTTTGCTTGATATCGAGATCGACAGGAAAATGCTCGCGCAGAGCCATATACAGCTTTGTCGCGGCGGGAACGTGATCATCCTTTGCCGTCAACGGCAAAATCGCTGCCTTTTTAGGCGCCAGCGCCGGGTGGAAGTTCAGGTAAACGCCGCTGGGGCGGTTCGGGTCGGGTGTATAGGCATCGCACAGAACCGCCAGCAATGCGCGGGTCAGGCCGGTTGACGGCTCGATCACATGCGGCAGATAACGTTCATTCGTGACAGGGTCAAGATAATCAAGCTTTTGCCCTGAAAAATCCTGATGCTGGGTCAGGTCGAATGCTCCGCGATGGGCAATGCCCTCCAACTCGTCAAAGTCAGGCGCAGAGAAAGGAAACAGATACTCAATATCGATTGTCCGGCTTGAATAATGCGCCAGCTCGGCTTTTTCAATGTCGTTAAAATAAAAACGCGCCATATCCATGCCAATGGATTTCCACCATGCCTTGCGCTGTTCAACCCAAAATTCAAACCATTTTTCATGCTCGTCAGGATGGCAAAACCATTCCAGCTCCATTTGCTCGAACTCGCGGCTCCGGAAGATAAAGTTACGTGGTGTGACCTCGTTCCGGAATGCCTTGCCGATTTGCGCGATCCCGAACGGCATGCGGACGCGGCTTGAATCAACGACATTTTTGAAATTCAGAAAAATGCCGGCGCATGTTTCCGGGCGCAGATAAGCCTTGTTTTCATCACCGCTGGCGGCGCCGACAAATGTATGGAACATCATGTTGAACTGGCGCGGTTCGGTCAGGGTTCCGGGTGTTTTGACATCGGGGCCGACGATTGACGGGAACTGTTCGACCGGCACTTTATCTAGCGTCAGGATGTTATAATCGCTTTGGGGACGCCCTTTTGCGAGTTTTTTCAGGCGCTGGTCGATTTCTGCGCTGTCGGCATCTTTGTCAAAGGCCAGTGCCGCGCCTTCGCCATCTTTGGGCAGAAAAGCCAGAATATGATCCGCACGATAGCGTTTTTTGCTTTCCTTGCAATCGACCATCGGGTCGTTAAAACCGCCGACATGGCCGGATGCTTCCCAACTGCGCGGGTTTTGGATAATGGACGTATCCAGCCCGACAATCTGCAGAGGCTCTCCATCCGGGCCGATCGGGGGGGTGATAACCATGGCTTTCCACCAGTGATCCCGGATGTTGTTTTTTAACTCCGTCCCCAGCGGGCCGTAATCCCAAAAGCCGTTAATGCCGCCGTAAATATCCGATGCCGGAAAGATAAAACCGCGCCGTTTACACAAGGCTACAATATCTTTCATATCAACGGGGGCGGTCTGGGTCATATCGTTCTTTTTTACCGGCTCGGGGTGGGACATATCGGTGTTTTCCTGCTTTGCAACAAATCAAATATCCCATAAGCTATAACGCGCCAGCCTGACTCTGTAAATAAGGAAGATCGCCATTTTTTGTCGGCAAAGTTTGATTTTTCAAGCGGATAAACATAGATTAGGCATGCAATCAGGGAGAGACCGACAATGATAAAAAAACAGCATAATATTATTGATACGGATTACCGGAAACAGTCTGAGGCGCTTGACTATCTGGCAGAGAAAGGCGTGGAAAATCTGACACCTGCCGATCTGCGCCTGAAAGATGAGCTTGAAGCGGCAATCCGCCGGGAGATCGCTGAAGTATTTGATGGCGATAATGGCGTTTACCAGTTGCGCCAAACGCCGTTACCTTCAAAACCTTCCAGATAACGTAAAGCGGAAAAGTAAAATAAAGAACGCGGGCTTTATTCGGCCCGCGTGCCTGTCAGCGCATTGAATAAGCCAGCCATAAGAAACCATAGTAAGGATGGTCAGGCATTATGCCCGGCCGCAAAGACCGTGTCGCACCACGCATCGACCCGCGGAGATTGGTATGATGCGCGATGATAGGCATGGCACAGAACCTGTCCGCCATTTTCACCATTGATCGAAATATCGTGCCGCCAGTAATTCATGCCGAATGTGCGGGCGCACACATCCCAGTAACTGACATGGCTGATAGTGATGAAACCGGCGGAAACTTTGTGAACATTATCCGGGTTCTGGCCGTCAATATGCGCCTGCACAAAAGAACGGCACGTTGCGATCATCGCCATCGTTTCACGTTCGTCCGGCTGCGCCCAGCTATAATAGCGATGCGCCATGTTGTCGCGGAGCTGCTCATGCGGCAGGGAGAACATAACAGCCACCACCCCGCATAAAACAAGAAAAATTCCGAAACGGCGATGTTTCGTCAGCACATAAAGACCGCTGGCCCAGACGCCGGGCATCAGCATGATCGCAATGGCGATAAAGCCCAGTATAATGTAAAAGCCGTACGCGTCCCACATAGGGCTATTTTACAGAATTTTTGGCTTATAAATCGTTATTTATTCAAACAGCTTGATTTAAGTTTTGCGCTTATTCAAATTAAATTGCGACAAGCGGAGGCAGCAGGAATTGTCAGACATTATCCGGGCGACTTATGACTCGATTGCCGTGCTGACCGATATGAAGGGCGGCAGCGGCGATGAAGCCTATTTCCGGCAATGTCTGGCCATGCAGGAAGAAGGCGCCCGCGATATTTATATCACCCAAGACAAGATCACCCAAGACAAGATCACCCAAGACAAGAATGGCGCAGCCTCAGGCTATGTGATATTCAACCGCCGGCCGCGCTATGCGCTCTATCAGAGACTCGAAATCCCTGAAATTCAGGATCTGGCAGTGCGCCCATCCTGCCGCAGGCAGGGCATAGGGACGGCGCTGATCTTACTTTGCGAGCAGCGCGCCCGCGCGGAATCCTATGACGCTATCGGAATCAGTGTCGGCCTGCATAGCGGATTCGGGGCGGCACAGCGTCTTTACGCGCGGCTGGGATATGTGCCGGACGGCTATGGCGTGACTTATGACCGCGCAACGGTCGCCGCCGGAGAAATTCGTCCGGTTGATGATGATTTATGCCTGATGATGGTGAAGGATTTATAGATAAAGCCCATGGATTTAAAATTTTTGAACCGCTAAGCTTGGGAACGGGATTCGGAACAGATGTAAGGAAAGGGAGCGCAGCCATGAGCGGACAGCCGGAGAAGTGGGTCTATAATTTCGGCAGCAGCAAAACCGAAGGCAAAGGTTCGATGAAGGAGCTTTTGGGCGGCAAGGGCGCAAATCTTGCCGAAATGGCCGCGATCGGTCTTCCCGTCCCGCCCGGCTTTACGATCACGACCGGCGTTTGTTCTTATTTTTATACCCATGACAAGCACTATCCCGCCGCCCTTGATGCGCAGGTCAAAGCCGCGATCGCCACGGTGGAATCGGATATGGGGCAATTATTCGGCGACCCGGAAAACCCGCTTTTGCTGTCGATCCGCTCCGGCGCGCGCGTGTCGATGCCGGGCATGATGGATACGGTTTTGAATTTGGGGTTGAACGATGAAACCGTCGCCGGCCTCGCACGGCGTTCGGGGGATGAGCGCTTTGCATGGGACAGCTATCGCCGCTTCATCAATATGTACGGGGATGTGGTGATGAATGTGCCGCATCATGATTTCGAGGATATTCTGGACACGCATAAACGCGATGAAGGCATCACGCAGGATACTGACGTAACGGCCGAGGGCTGGAAAGAGATTGTCGCCGCATATAAAAAGCTGGTTGAGGACGTGGCCGGAAAGCCCTTCCCGACGGATCCCTATGAACAGCTATGGGGGGCGATCGGGGCGGTGTTCGGGTCGTGGATGGTACCGCGCGCCGTCACATACCGCCAGATTCACGACATCCCCGGCGATTGGGGCACGGCGGTGAATGTCCAGTCGATGGTGTTCGGCAATATGGGGCAGGATTGCGCCACCGGCGTGGCGTTCACCCGCGATCCGTCAACAGGGGAAAATTATTTTTATGGCGAATATCTGATTAATGCCCAGGGCGAAGATGTCGTGGCCGGGATCCGCACGCCGCAATCCCTGACCGTTCTGGGACGGGAAAAAGAGGGTAGTACCCTGCCGTCCATGGAAGAAACCATGCCTGATTTATTCCGCCAGTTGGACGATGTGCGTCATGTGCTTGAAAAACATTATCGCGAGATGCAGGACATTGAATTTACCGTCCAGCAAGGCACGCTCTATATGTTGCAAACCCGCACAGGAAAAAGAACCACGGCGGCGGCCTTGAAAATTGCCGCCGATATGGCTGAAGAAGGGCTGATTACCGAGGATGAAGCGCTGTTGCGGATCGACCCGCTATCTCTCGACCAGCTATTGCATCCGACGCTCGACCCGAACGCGCATAAGACCATATTAGCCAAAGGATTACCGGCATCCCCCGGCGCGGCTTGCGGGATTGCTGTTTTTACGGCGGATGAAGCCGAAAAAATGGCGCAGGATGGCAAAGATGTCATTTTGGTACGGCGGGAAACCAGCCCTGAAGATATTCACGGCATGCACGCGGCGCGGGGCATATTAACGTCACGCGGCGGCATGACCAGCCATGCGGCTGTGGTGGCGCGCGGGATGGGGCGGCCTTGCGTTGCCGGTGCGGGCAGCTTGCAAATAGATTACGAAGCCCGGACGATGATCGCGGGCGGACAGCAGATTCGGCAGGGTGATATTATCACCATTGACGGTACCAGCGGCGAAGTCATGGCAGGCGAGGTGGCCACGATCCAACCGGTGTTATCCGGTGATTTTGCGAAAATCATGGATTGGGCGGATCGTCACCGCCGCATGACGGTGCGTACCAATGCCGAAACGCCGGCTGATGCCGCCATGGCTTTGACCTTCGGGGCGGAAGGCATCGGATTGTGCCGGACGGAACATATGTTTTTCGAGCCGCAGCGCATCCAGAATGTGCGGGAGATGATTTTGTCGACCAGTGCGGCGTATCGCCGCGGGGCGCTGGAAAAGCTGCTTCCCGCGCAGCGTGAAGATTTCTACGCTTTATTTTCCATCATGAAAGGCCTGCCGGTGACCATTCGCTTGCTGGATCCGCCTTTGCATGAGTTTTTGCCGCATGGTGCTGAGGACACTGAACGTTTTGCTGATTCCGCCGGAATGGATATCGCAACAGTGCGGGCGCGATTGGCGGAACTGCATGAAACCAACCCGATGCTGGGGCATCGCGGATGCCGTTTGGGAATATCTTATCCTGAAATTTATGACATGCAGGTCAGGGCGATTATTGAAGCGGCTCTTGACGTTCAGGAAAAAAGCGGCGATACGGTCACGCCTGAAATCATGATCCCGCTGGTTGCCACACAAAAAGAGCTGTCCTTGATGAAGGCGCTGGTCGATAAAGTCGCGGAAGAGATATTCGCGGCACGGGGCAGCCGCACCCCATACAGTGTCGGCACGATGATCGAGCTGCCGCGTGCGGCGCTGACGGCGGATGAGATCGCCGCCGAAGCCGCTTTTTTCAGCTTTGGCACGAATGACCTGACCCAAACCGCGCTGGGGCTGAGCCGTGACGATGCTGGCGGGTTTATGCCGGATTATATCCGTCAGGGTATTTTCGCAAAGGATCCGTTTGTCACGCTGGATCAGGACGGTGTTGGTGCGCTGATTGAAATAGCGGTCGCCAAGGGACGGGATGCGCGTCCGGCGCTGAAGCTCGGCATTTGTGGGGAGCATGGCGGCGATCCGGCATCAATTGCTTTTTGTGAGACCATCGGGTTGGATTATGTGTCCTGCTCTCCCTATCGGGTGCCTATCGCAAGGCTGGCGGCGGCGCAGGCCAGTTTGCGCGCCAAGAGTGCCAAGCAACAGGCACACCGCAAGGTGGCTTAAAAAAACAGCGGCAATAATGCGTGTGGATATCCCTCAGCTGTCATGAAAGCGGTGAGGCGTCAGGCGAACTTAAACAGCGGGGATCCACACGCATTGCTGCGGATCCTCTTATCCTACTAGGGTTTAGTACATAACGGAGGCGTAAAGCGCATGGCAGGAAAACGCCTTTTTACATCCCGGCGTTCAAGGTGAGCACGGGAGGCGCTTCTTTTTTGTGCAGGAAATCAGACATCATTTGCACATGCTGTCTTAAAGCAGCCAACGCATCTTCTGTTTTTTGCGGCACAATAATAATACGGGGCGCATGCGGGTTGCCGCCTTCAAAAGCCCGACGCGCGAGTCCGCATAAATCGTGTTTTCCGGCGCTGACGCTGTCACAGCTCACAATCGCATGAAATCTGTTTTCGGTCGCGGCCTGATATAGAGGCTGATCCTTCACAGACTTCCCGAATAACAGAGCCGCCGGAATCGCACGGCCCACCCCACGGTGAATATCAGGCAAAACAGCCGGATCAACGCATTCATCAATCAAAATACGCATCTCATGCGCGGGCGCACCCAACGCACGATCCAGCAATTCCGGTGCCTCTATGGCCAAGCGGCTAAAAACACGCTTCAAAATGCTTTCGCTATAATCACAAGCCAAAGACTCATAATCTTTTCCGGCACTGATCGCTGTCATAATATCTGTTTGAAGCGCGGCAAACCTTTGAGTCTGACTCGCTTTATTTTGCGATCTTTTGGCTTTCCGTTTATCCATTCCCGGACATTATCATCAAGCGACGCTAAATGCTAGGTTTTATGACAACAAAGGCTGCGTTTCGCTTTTCCTCGCCACGACAATCCCGATAAAGCCACTTGCAAAGATTTTTAGCCTTTGGTAAAGATTTCCCCAAAGGAAAGAACGGAGAACTCATGCAACATCAAAAACCCGCAGCTTTTATGAATATTTTGGCTTTTATGACCTTTGTTATGGTGTCGGCTCTTATACTCTTCCCGCACAGCACACTGGCAGCGGGCAGCGCTTATGTCGTTGAAGATGCCGATCTGGTCGATCACAAATCCTGCGAAGCGGAGCTCTGGCATTCCCGCGCCAATAAAAATAACCGGCATAGCGTTCTTACAACCTCATGCAACCCGTTCGGCGGGTTCGAAATCGGCGGTGAAATCGCCATAGAGCGCGAAGACGGCGAGCGCGCCAACAACGTTGTAATAAACGGCAAAACGATCCTATGGGATGATGACGTACAAAATATTGCACTGGGGCTGTTCGGCGGCGCGGCCTATGAAACACGTAACGGAAGACTTGCCGAGATATTTGCTATCGTGCCGGTCAGCATCGACGCAACCGACTCTTTGGCACTCAACCTTAATCTCGGCTGGCTGTGGGATCGCGAAGAACGCGACCATGAACTGACATGGGGTGCCGGTTTTGATTGGACGGTCATTGCGGGATATGACGGTTTACCTGAAACAGCCCTGATTACCGAAATTTTTGGCCAGACCGGCGGCGACCGGGTCGGGTTTCAGTCCGGGCTACGCCCCAGCGTGATCGAAGATAAAATGCATCTTGATCTGATCTATGGCCGCAACATCACCGGAAGCCGTAATCACTGGTTCACGATCGGTACAGGCATCACATTCTAAACCCCGGCGCTCCAAGACCACCATGATAACCCGGATGCCCGCACGCATCACCACTGCTTCTTTCTGGATGCCCGCTTCCCCCTACGCCAAGGCTTCGGAGGACAGGCATGACAAAATAAAAAGCAGGCATTCTATAGAAGACTTTACTGATTAGCTGCACAGATAACTTTTTTCCAATACAAGTCAGCACATTTATCTGCGTGTTGTTTTGTGTCCTCATAACCACGCCATGTCCTGAAAATAAACAGGTTGCTTTGACTGATAATTTTAGTAACGGCATCAAGGGTATCGGTAACATGCTGATATTTTAAAGACGGCATACCTTTTCTGGGGCTAAGTGATACCGAAGAATGGGCAAGCTTTGAATCGCGAAAGTTTTTTAATACGCCATATCCACACATACCTTTCGTTTTTTCAAATAAACTTCGGATTTCACGGAGGTTATCGTCAAACTTTTCCAGAAAGACACTTCTGTCATATTCATTGAATGATTGACAAAGATGCTCCTTTTCTTCTTTTGACCTTTCAGACGTAAAAATCATGTCGTTAATTGTCAATCCATTGATTGCATTTAGCTGTTCTTTCTTCAGATATTCACCAAATTCATCGCACTTAACAATTTCATTTAGCTTTATCAAAGAGGCTGTACTTTCTCTATCTGTCTCGCCTCCAATTATTCTGGACAACGCCATCGTAAGGTTAAAAAACAAAGCTCTATGAGAGTAAATCAGCCCCCATGTTTCATAGCTGTTGCCAAAGCTCTCTGAAACATCATCGTGTTGCTGGACACGCCGAAACAAAGCATCACACCAAATAGCCTCTCTCAGATCGTGATCCAGACGCTCCAAAATCTGCTTTGCGTTATCTTTCTGTTCCTCAAAACTGCTACTCACCGCGTCTCCTCAAACAGCTCCCTACCAATCAACATCCGCCTGATCTCACTGGTCCCTGCGCCGATTTCATAGAGTTTGGCATCGCGCAGGAGGCGGCCTGTGGGATATTCATTGATATAGCCATTCCCGCCAAGGCACTGGATGGCCTGAAGCGCCATTTGCGTTGCGGCTTCGGCGCTCATCAAAATGCATCCGGCGGCATCCTTGCGGGTGGTTTCGCCACGATCACAAGCCTGCGCCACGGCATACACATAAGCGCGCTGGCTGGAAAGGGTTGTGTACATATCGGCCAGCTTGCCCTGTATCAGTTGGAACGTGCCGATCGGCTGCTCGAACTGCTTGCGCTCATGAACGTAAGGAACAACAACATCCATACAAGCCTGCATAATCCCTAGCGGGCCGCCGGAGAGCACGACGCGCTCATAATCAAGGCCGCTCATCAAAACGCGCACGCCTTTACCGACTTCGCCGAGGATATTTTCTTCCGGCACTTCACAATCTTCAAAAACAAGCTCGCAGGTATTCGAGCCGCGCATCCCGAGCTTATCGAGCTTTTGCGCCGTGCTAAAACCTTTCATCCCCTTTTCGATGATAAAAGCGGTAATACCCTTACTGCCGGCGGCCGGGTCGGTTTTGGCATAAACAACAAGCGTGCTGGCCTCAGGGCCATTGGTGATCCACATTTTATTACCGTTAAGCACATAGCGGTCGCCTTTTTTCTCAGCCCGCAATTTCATGCTCACAACATCCGAGCCAGCCCCCGGCTCGCTCATCGCCAGAGCACCGGTATGTTCGCCGGAAATCAGTTTAGGCAGATATTTTTCTTTTTGCGCCTGATTACCGTTTTTATAAATCTGGTTCACGCACAAATTGGAATGCGCCCCATATGACAATGCGACTGACGCGCTGGCGCGGGATAATTCCTCCATCGCCACGACATGCGCCAGATATCCCATATTCGCGCCGCCATATTGTTCGGATACGGTGATGCCCAACAACCCCATAT